>JAZQHM010000064.1:0-25835 GCA_045540575.1 Faecousia sp.
ACTTCTGCTCATTTCATTTCCTCCTTACTTGCTGTTTCTGCGCTTGACGATGAACTTGTTAGTGGGGTTCTTCGTCTTACGAGTCTTGTAACCCAGAGCAGGCTTGCCCCAAGGAGTAACAGGACCGGGACGGCCGATGGGTGCACGACCCTCACCACCACCGTGGGGGTGGTCATTGGGGTTCATGACAGAACCGCGAACAGTGGGACGAACGCCCATGTGACGGGTACGGCCAGCCTTACCGATGTGGATGTTCTCATGATCCAGGTTGCCAACCTGACCGATACATGCGGTGCAGTTGGTGCGGATATAGCGAACTTCGCCGGAGGGCAGACGGACCTGAGCCAGCTCGCCTTCCTTTGCCATCAGCTGAGCAGCGGTACCTGCAGAGCGGACCAGCTGTGCGCCGTGGCCGGGCTGCAGCTCCACATTGTGGATAACAGTACCGACAGGAATGTTAGCGATGGGCAGGCAGTTGCCGGGCTTGATGTCAGCAGCTGCAGAGGAAATAACCTGGTCACCGGCCTTCAGGCCGTTGGGAGCCAGGATGTAGCTCAGAGTGCCATCTTCGTACTTGATCAGTGCGATGAAAGCGCTGCGGTTGGGATCGTACTCCAGGCGCTCAACAGTAGCGAACATGTCCAGCTTCTGGCGCTTGAAGTCGATAATACGGTACTTGCGCTTGTTGCCACCGCCGCGATGACGGACGGTGATGTGACCGTAGCTGTTGCGACCTGCGTGCTTCTTGAGGGTCTCAACCAGGCTACGCTCAGGTTTTGCCTGCTTATCCACACCGTCAAAAGCAGAAACAGTCATGTTTCTTCTAGCCGGGGTGTAAGGCTTAAAAGTTTTAATAGCCATTTGCGTTTACTCCTTTATTGAGATGGTTTAGACCATACCCTCGAACAGCTCGATGGTCTTGGAATCGGCAGTCAGAGTGACGATTGCCTTCTTGTAAGCGGCGCGGCGGCCAGCGGGATAAGCGCCGGTACGCTTTACCTTACCCTGCATACGCACGGTGTTAACCTTCTCGACCTTGACTTCAAAGACAGCCTCAACAGCAGCCTTGATCTCGGTCTTGTTAGCGTTGATGTCAACCATGAAGACGTACTTCTTGTCAGCAACGTCAGCCATGGACTGCTCGGTCAGAACCGGGCGCTTGATGATATCGTAAACGTTCTTCATTATGCGAATACCTCCACGATCTTGGCAAGGGCCGCCTGATCGACAACCAGCTTATCAGCGTTCACGATGTCGTAAACGTTCAGCAGGTTTGCGAAGGTGACCTCGCAGCCGGGGATGTTGCGGCCGGACTTGACAACATTCATGTCAGCGGCAGCAGTAACGACCAGGGGCTTCTTGGTTGCGTTGACAGCAGCCAGGAAAGCAGCGAATTCCTTGGTCTTGGGAGCGTCCATCTTGATGGAGTCGATGACCACGATCTTAGCTGCTGCAGCCTTTGCACTCAGTGCAGACTTCAGAGCCAGGCGCTTGGTCTTCTTGTTCAGCGTGTAGCTGTAATCGCGGGGCTTGGGAGCGAACACGACGCCACCGTGAGTCCACTGGGGAGCACGGGTGGAACCCTGACGTGCACGGCCGGTACCCTTCTGTCTCCAGGGCTTACGGCCGCCGCCGGAAACCTCAGCGCGGGTCAGAGCGCTCTGAGTGCCCTGACGGAGGTTTGCCAGGTGGTTCTTGACCAGGTCATGGACAACAGCCTTGTTGGGCTCGATGCCGAACACAGCTTCGGACAATTCGATCTCGCCAACCAGCTCGCCGGACATATTGTAAACATTTGTCTTAAGCATGTTTTAAGATCTCCTTTCCTTAGCCTCTTGCGGAAGCCTTCTGCGGGTTTCTGCCGGAAGCCTTCTGCGGGTTCTTGCTGATGCCGGTGTCGGCATTCTTGACCTTGTTGTTCTTTACGGTGTTGCGCAGGTAAACCAGACCGCCCTTGGGGCCGGGGATGGCGCCGCGGATAACGATCATGTTCAGTTCTGCATCAACCTTGACAACTTCCAGGTTCTCGATGGTAACCTGTACGTTGCCCATCTGGCCGGCGCCGATCTTACCCTTGAAGATACGAGCCTGATCCAGAGCACCCATGGAACCAGCGTGACGGTGAACAGGGCCACCACCGTGGGTCATGGGGGTGCGGCCAGCGCCGTGGCGCTTAACAACGCCCTGATAGCCGTGGCCTTTGGTGATACCGGTGACGTCGATCATGTCGCCGGCTGCGAAGGTGTCAGCCTTGACCTCGTCGCCGACGTTCATGTCAGCAGCGCCCTCGAGCTTGAACTCCTTCAGGTGCTTCTTGGGGGCAACGCCAGCCTTCTTCAGGTGGCCTGCCTCGGGCTTGCCAAGCTTAGCTTCCTTAACGTCGCCAAAGCCCAGCTGGACGGCGGTGTAGCCGTCGGTCTCAACGGTCTTCTTCTGAGTGACGACACAGGGACCTGCTTCCACAACGGTAACAGGAATGACCTTGCCGCTCTCATCGAAGATCTGGGTCATGCCCACTTTCTTGCCGATGATTGCTTTCTGCATTGTTGGTTTTCTCCTTTTGTTTTAGGTTATTGGTTGACAAAGCATTGGGAACTTCGCCAACATGACCCGTCCGCCCGATGCTTTTCAGTGCGGGCAGCGGTGAATCCTTATATTATAATGTATAAGGATTACAGCTTTATCTCAATTTCAACACCAGCGGGAAGATCCAGGCTCATGAGGGCCTCAACGGTCTTCTGGTTGGGGTTGAGAATATCGATCAGTCCCTTGTGGGTCCTGCGCTCGAACTGCTCACGGGAGTGCTTATACTTGTGGACAGCGCGAAGGATGGTGATAACTTCCTTCTTGGTGGGCAGCGGGATGGGGCCGGAGACGGATGCGCCGTTGCGCTTTGCGGTCTCCACGATCTTTGCCGCGCTGGAGTCGATCAGCTGATGATCATAAGCCTTCAGCCGGATACGGATCATTTCCTGGTTTGCCATGTTTGTTTTCCTCCTTGAATTTCGTACTCAGTTTGCTTTGGTGTCTGGGTACGGTGAACTGTTTGTCCGCGCCGCCGTGCGTATCATTCTGAGCCAAGAAAAATGGCCGACGCAAGGCCGACCTTTATCCCGCCGCAGCGATATACGCAAGCGCAAAACGAGACAGTTCAGCCGCCCGATGACCGGACATACTCCGCAGAAGTTACCGCTTTTTAGGCGCAATCTCCTGCATCATCGCAGTGCACGCGCAGAATGTCCCTACACGCGCTCGATTATCTTACCATCATATGAGCAGTTTGTCAAGAACTTTTTTAGAATAAATTACAAAAAAATCAAAGATTTTTCTACATATAACACAATTCCTTACGGCAATGATTTTCTTGACATATTAGTAGCAACTTTTTATACTGAATAGTAGTAACACCTTAAAAGGAGGATTGCCTATGACTATCTCTGTATCCCTTCCCAAGCTGCTACGCAAGGCCTCCCCTGCCTTTCGGTGCGGTGGCACCACCGCCTGCCTGCTCTATATTTTTCTGGGCGGTATTTCGGGGCTTATCTCCGGTCTGCTCACGCTTGCCCTCTGCTGGATCATATCCTTTTTATGCGATGCCGTGGTTGAACTGTATGAACAGATAGAGCGGTTGAAAAAGAAGCAGGAAGCCGACGAATAATTGTACACAAAAAGCACTCTGCAAAAGCAGAGTGCTTTTATTTGAGTTCCCACTGCTTAATTTGGCTTGCCTTTTCGTAAAGCCGCAGATAACTATCGTAACGGCTGGGCTCGATGTCTCCTGCCGCCACTGCAGCTGTAACAGCGCAGCCCGGCTCTTTGCGATGGGAACAATCGTGGAACTGGCACTTACCGATGAATGCGCCGAAGTCCGGAAAGGCATACTGCAGATTCTCTTTCAGAATCACTTCCATCTGGTCGGTATCAAAGGAGGAAAAGCCCGGCGTATCTGCCACCAAGGTATTTTCATCCAGCTGATACAGCTCCACATGGCGGGTGGTATGCCGTCCGCGTCCCAGCTTTTCGGAAACCTCACCGGTGGGAAGCGCAAGCTCCGGACACAGCCGGTTGAGCATGCTGCTCTTTCCCACACCGGAATTTCCGGTAAAGGCAGTCAATTTTCCTGCGATCAATTCCCGCAGCTGCTCCACGCCCTCACCGGTCTCGGCACTGGCTGCGATCACAGTAAAGCCTGCATTTTTGTAGATCCGCATCAAGTCTATCGCCGGATCCAGATCACATTTATTCACGCACAGAATCACCGGCACTTCCTGATCGCCGGCGATTGCCGCCACGCGATCGATCAGAAACGGCTCCGTCACAGGATTTACATTGGCAGCAAACACCACCAGCGCATCCATATTGGCAACCGCCGGTCTGATGAAGCTGTTCTTACGGGGCAGGATCTTCTCAACCATGCCCTTTCCCTGCTCCACGGTGATTTCCACCATGTCGCCGGTCAGCGGCGGCGTTCCTTTTCGCAGAATACCGCGGGCGCGACAGGTGACCATGCCTTCCGGTGTCTGCACATCATAAAACCCGCTGAGTGAGCGCAGAATTCGTCCTGTTTGTTTATTCATCTACTTCATCAAAATCCACCGGCAGAGACCAACCGGGCACATTGCCGATCCAAACCTCAAAGGTCATTTGACCCTTGCCGAAGATTTCCAGCTTAATTTCAACCGCACCGGCAGGAATCTCACGCTCTTCCACCACAACGCCTTCTCTGCGGATGCTGAGGACATAATCCTCCATCATGTCATCCGGCAAGGGGATCGTGACCCACTTGGACACATAATCGTCCGGCTCCGGTTTTACAACAGGAACAGTAGGCTTTTCGGTAGGCTGCTCTTCTTCATTCTTAGGAATCTGCAGCACGATGGGTGTGGTCACATCCACTTCCATCTCTGCCTTTACAGACTGACCCAGCACCACATTGGGTGTCTTGTTGCTTTCGATCTCTTCCACGGTAACATTTGTAAAGCCGGTGTTATGCAGCAGCTTAATTGCTGTTTCCACATTATGGCCCATGACATTGGGCATTTTCGCCGTTTTTACAGCAGGACCGGTGCTGATCCAAAGCCGGACCGGTGCGCCATCCACCAGCTCGCCGCCTTCAATGGGCTCGGTTCTTGTGACGCAGCCTGCTTTTACAGTAGCGCTAGGCTCTTGCAGGATCATGATCAATTCCGGATTGATGTTCTGGGTGTTGATCAGGAAGTTCTTTGCCTGCTCTTCACTCAGCTCGATCAACTTTTCCATGGTCTTAACCTTCGGCTCCGGACCAAGGCTAACTGTCACCGTTACCGAGCCGCCCTTGGCGATCTGGGTGTTGGGTGCAGGCTTCTGATCAATGATTTCGTCTTTTTCGTAAACATCGCTGTAGCCGCCATAGTTTACTTTAATAGTAATATCCGTATGCACCGCAGTGTCTGCCAAATGATGACCCAGCATATTGGGAACCATCACAAGATTGGTTTCCTGCTTGCCGCTTCCTAAACCGATCACCAAAATGATCACGATAGCAAGCACCAGTACCACAGAGCAGGCGATTACCGCAATGGTTGCCACCTTGTTGCTCTTTTCATCCTCTTCGATGATCTCTTCCTGACGGCGGCGGGGCTTATTTGCAGGTCGCTTCTTTTGGGCAGAAACATTTTTACGGGCAACCGGGTCACGCTTATCCGCGATCCGCTCCGCCGTATTCTTTGCAGGGGGAAGTTCTTCTTCCTCCTTGGTTTTACTCTGAATCAGTGTTGCATCGTCCATGCCGGTGCTTGCATTGTTGTAGTCAAACAGAATGGTCGGATCCTTGCGGAACTCATCCATATCGTAAAGCATTGCAGCAGCTGTTTCATAGCGGCGGGCAGGATCCTGCTCCATCGCTTTCATGATGATCTGCTCCAGACCGCCAGGCATATTGGGATTTAAGGTAGAAGGCATAGCCGCCTTGCCATTGATATGCTGAATGGCAATCGCAACGGGGGATTCTCCGTCATAAGGAGGACGACCCGTCATCATCTCATACATCACAACGCCCAGAGAATAAATATCGCTGCGGCTGTCTACCCGACCGCCCTTTGCCTGCTCAGGAGAAATATAATGCACGCTGCCAAGGGCTTCCTTTGTCAAAGTGTTGCTCTTGGACATGACCCGAGCAATGCCAAAGTCCGTCACCTTGACGCTGCCGTTTTTCAGCACCATCACATTGTGGGGCTTGATATCCCGGTGAACGATGCCACGGCTGTGAGCGTGCTCCAACGCCTTGCCGATCTGGATCGCAAAGTGCAGGGTCTCCTTCCAGTTAAGGGTACCCTTCTTTTCCATGTACTGCTTCAGCGTAATGCCGTCGATCAGCTCCATGACGATGTAGTCTGCTCCGCCGGTGGTAGAAACATCATACACAGAAACGATATTGGGGTGACTAAGCATGGCAACTGCCTGACTCTCCGCCTGGAAACGGCGACGGAATTCCTCGTCCTGGGTATAGTCATCCTTCAAAATTTTAATGGCAACCAGCCGGTTAAGGCGGTGGCAGCGGGCCTTGTACACCACAGCCATGCCACCGGTGCCAAGAACCTCCAGTATTTCATAACGGTTGTCAAGCAACCGTCCGATATATCTATCCATATCCATAAAACAAAACTCCTTTTTACACCCGGATCAAACCAAAATCATCACACATGTGACATTATCCGGCGCACCACGGTTTTTCGCAATGTCCAGCAGCCGCTGGCAGCACTGGTCTTTTTTAACCCCATGCACAACTTCAAACAAAATCTCCTGATCGTCCATCATATTGGTAAGACCGTCACTGCACAGTAGCAAGCAGTCTCCCCGCTCCACATCCACATGGAACACATCGCACTCTACCACCGGCTCTGTACCAATGGCACGGGTGATAAAATTCTTACCGGGGTAAGTTCTCGCCTGCTCCGGTGTCAAATCGCCCCGCTGCACCATCATCTGCACCAGTGAATGGTCGGTGGTCAGCCGGCGGATTCCTTTACGTCCCACACTATAGGCACGACTATCGCCAACATTGACGATAACCACTTCCTCATTATGAATCAGCAGCGCCACCAGAGTCGTGCCCATACCGGAAAATTCCTCCAACTCCTGAGCCTGGTCAAACACCGTAAAGTTTGCCAATTTTACCGCGCCGCGCAGCATTTGCTCTATGTCCTCCCGGTTCATTCCGGAAACCCAAGTACGGCGCACTTCCTGCTGGAACACATCGGTCGCCAGGCTGCTGGCAACATTGCCGGACTTTGCACCGCCCATACCATCACAAACAACGCACAAAAGCGTATTGCGGTCAAGCTGTTCAATTTGATAGGCATCCTGGTTCTGTGCCCGGACGCATCCCGGGTCTGTAATGCCCCAATGCTGCATAGGAAATCCACCCCTTTTTAATGCAGAATGCAAAATGCAGAATTATTGTTCTTTCGTATATTTTCTTCTTAGCTGTCCGCAGGAGGCATCAATGTCGCTGCCCAGCGTTCTGCGGACTGTGGCGGTAACGCCGCCGTCTTCCAGCGTTTTCTGAAATTTCATAACCGCGCTGCGGGAACTGGGCTTTAAAGGACTTTCCTCCACATGGTTTAAAGGAATCAAGTTCACATGTGCCGGCAAGCCTTTCAGCCTGCGAAGCAGTTCCTTTGCGTTTTCTTCGGAATCGTTAAGCCCATCGATCATGGCGTACTCAAAGTGGATGCGCCGGGAGGTAGCTGCATAGTAACGTCGGCAGGCTTCCAGCAAAACATCGATGGGATATGCCTTATTCACCGGCATGATCTGATTGCGGATCTCATCGTTAGGACCGTGCAGAGAAATCGCAAGGCTCAGCTGCAGCTTGTGCTGCGCCAGTTCGTCGATTTTCGGCACGAGTCCGCAAGTAGACAAGCTGATATGCCGCATGGAGATGTTCATGCCGTCCTCAGAATTTACAAGCTCCAGAAAGCGCAGCACATTTTCCATATTGTCCAGCGGCTCACCGATGCCCATCAGCACAATATGAGATACCGGAAGCCCCGAATCGATCTGGGTAAACAGTACCTGATCCAGCATTTCAAAAGGCTCCAGCTTTCGTACAAGACCGCCCAGCGTAGACGCGCAAAAAGCGCAGCCCATTTTGCAGCCCACCTCTGTGGAGATGCAGACGGTGTTGCCGTAGTGATAGCGCATCAGCACCGTTTCCACGCAGTTTCCGTCTGAAAGCTGCCATAAGTACTTGATGGTGCCGTCCTTTTTGGATTCCTGCTTGCGCACCACCTTGGGCGCACAGATGGGGAATCTTTCTGACAGCAGATCCCGCAGCGATTTGGGAAGATTGGACATCTCCTCATAGCTGCGCACACCCTTATGAAGCCAGGTATACACCTGTTTTGCCCGAAAGGCGGGTTGTCCCAATTCCTTTAAGACCGCACCGATCTCCGGCTGGGTCATGGATTTTAAATTCATGCTTTCCTCCGAAGTCTTGCAATAAAGAAACCGTCTGTGTCATATTCCCCCGGCACAAGCCGCAGCATGCCGGTGGTGTTCTCCGGAAATACAGCCGGCAGCGCCAGCTTTTCCAGATAGAATTCGTCATTTTCTTTCAAAAACCTGCGTACATTGCCCTCGTTTTCCTCCCACACCAGCGTGCAGGTGGAATACAGCAGCGTACCGCCGGGCTTTACATACCGGGCTTGGTTTTTTAATATCTGCAGCTGCAGATCGGGCAGATCCTTCATAGTTGCCGGGTCTTTGAAACGAATGTCCGGCTTTTTGCGGATGATGCCATAGCCGGAGCAAGGCACATCTGCAATGACCACATCCATTTTCTCTTCCCAATCGGCAACGAACTGCGCAGCATTTTGCTGCTTTGCTGTAATATTCGAAAAGCCTAAGCGCTGAGCGCCGTTTTCGATCAGCTTGGTTTTATGCTCGTAAATATCGCAGGATGTAATTTCCCCTGCACCCAGCACCGCCGCAGCAAAGCTTTTGCCGCCGGGTGCTGCACAGCAATCCAGAACCTTTGCGCCCTGCGGAATTTGCGCGCACAGCACGCTGAGCTTCGCAGCTGCATCCTGCACATAGAAAAGTCCTTCCCGGAAGCTGGGCAGCTTTTCCATATCACCGGTTCCGGTTAAAACCAGGCAGTCCGGCAGCCAAGCATGGGGCTCTGCCTGCACACCCTCGTCTGCCAGTTTTTCAGCCACCTGTTCTGATGTAATCCGGCGGGTATTCACCTGCACCACCGTAGGTGCAACCGAATTATTTGCCGCCAGCATCCCTTCCAGCTTGTCTTTTCCCACGTAGCTTCCTAAAAGGGTAACCAGGTTTTTAGGGTGGCTGTATTTATCCTCCAGCGAGGTAGGTGCCTTTAGGTCGCCCTTGGTGCGCACGGCATTTCGCAGCACGCCGTTCACAAGACCCGGCGCAAAGCGCTGCTTTTTGCAGTACTTCCGGGCAAGCTCCACCGCTTCATTAACTGCAGCAGACTCCGGAATTTTATCCATAAAATACAGCTGATAAAGTCCCAGATGGAGGATGTCCCGCAGCGCAGGATGCAGATCCTTCAGCTTTCCGGTCAGCAGCTGCTTCAGATAGAAATCCAAAAAGGCTCTGTTTTGCAGCACACCGTAGCACAGCCTTGCCGCCAGCGCAGCATCCCGGGAATCCAGCCGGTCCCGGGCAATGTATTCTTTGAGTATGCCGTTGGACCATGCGCCTTCCTTGCGGCAGGCGATCAGCGCGCTGAGGGCTGTTTCTCTTGCGGACATGTTACGCCTCCAAAGGGTGTCCCCGGAAATAGTCCGGTGCCGCCATCCGCTTGCCGCCTTCTGCCTGCAAAATGCGGATCTCCACCGCGCCCTCGCCGCAGGCGATCATAAGACCGGTTTTGGTAAGTCCCAGAATCTCGCCCGGCTCACCGTTTCCGCTGACGATGGCTGTGGAATACACCTTAAATTTATTGCCATGCAGTTCCATCGTCGCCACGGGCCAGGGATTCATTCCCCGCACATGGTCGTGGACCTGCTGTGCTGTCTTTGTAAAATCAATAGGGCACATGGTTTTATCCAGCATCGGTGCATAGGTTGCCGCAGAAGCATCCTGCTTGCAGCAGTTTACATTGCCTGTCTTCATACAGCACATTACCTTGCTCAAAAGCTCCGCACCCAACTGCGCAAGCCGGTCTAAAAGCTCACCGGCTGTTTCATCCGGACCGATGGGGGTCTTGGAAATTTCAATGATGTCGCCGGCATCCATTTCCCGGCAAAGATACATCGCCGTCACACCGGTTTCCTTGCAGCCGTCCAGCACCGCCCACTGGTAAGGGGCGCTGCCCCGATAACTGGGCAAAATGCTTGCGTGGATGTTGATGCAGCCCTTAGGCGGAATATCCAGCACCTTTTGGGGCAGGATCCGACCGTAAGCCACCACCGCCACCACATCGGGCTTAAGAGCGCGCAGCTGCTCTACCGTTTCCTCTTCCCGGAAATTTTCCGGCTGGAAAACGGGAATGTCGTGGCTCAGCGCCACCTCTTTTACGGGAGAAGCCACCAGCTTCATGCCCCGTCCTTTGGGACGGTCCGGCTGGGTGTATACACCGACCACATGAAAGTTGTCGGCAATCAATTTTTTAAGGCAGGTCGCCGCAATATCCGGCGTACCCATAAATACGATTCTCATACTTTCCCTCCAAGGGAGTTATTCTTCCTCATCCTCGGCATTCAACTCTTCCTCGGTAAGGAAGCGCTCCATGACCTGAGTGTAGAGGATGCCGTCCAAATGATCCAGCTCGTGGCAGAAGCACCGACCGATGAGCTCCTCACCCTCGGCTTCGAACCACTCACCGTTGCGATCCTGGGCGCGGACCTTTGCATAGTAAGGGCGCTTGACAAGACCGTATTTACCGGGCACGCTGAGGCAGCCCTCTGCGCCTTCCTGCTCACCATCGGTCTCGATCAGCTCGGGATTTACAAGCTCCAAAATCCCCTCACCGGTGTCCACAATGACCACCCGGCGCAAAATGCCAACCTGGGGTGCAGCCAAACCCACGCCGTTTGCCTCGGCAAGGGTCTCAGCCATATCGTCCAGCAGCTTGTGCAGCTTGCGATCAAACTTTTCAACCGGCTTGCACACCTTGTGCAGCGCAGGCTCCTTATCTGTCAGTATTTTCCGCAATCCCATTTTCTATCCTCTCTCATTCGTCATAGCCGTTGACATCGGCAAAGGCAGATACCCCCCGATTTGCGCTGTCCTTACTAAACTGCCGCAGAAGATGGGCAATCAGCAGACGCATATCTTTCGTCATGCTGCAGCGCAATGTCAAACGGTAACGGTAATTATAATTGATTTTCGGCACAGCGCAGGGCGCAGGTCCCAAAAGCTGATACTCCAGTCCGCTGTAGCGGGGGTCTTTCAGGCAGGCATTGAGGCTGTCCCGGAATTTGGCAGCACCCCGCAGTACATGACCTTCGTCCTGCCCCAAAAAGGTGACCGTTGCCACATCCGCAAAGGGTGGCAGATTCTGCACCTTGCGCAGCTGAATTTCCATGTCGTAAAAGCCGTCGTAATCCTGCTTTGCAGCCAGCTCCAAAACCTTGTGCTGAGGCACCATGGTCTGGATCACCGCTTGTCCGGCAGTTTCGCCGCGACCTGCCCGTCCTACCACCTGGGTCAGCATATTAAAGGTTGTCTCAGCCCCGCGGTAAGAGCCGGAATAAAGGCTCATATCCGCATCCAGCACGCCAACCAAGGTCACATCCGGAAGATTCAAGCCCTTGGCAACCATTTGGGTGCCAATAAGCACCGGAGTGCGGTTTTTTTGGAAGTCTTCCAAGATTTTCTCGTGGGTATTCACCGCGCTGACGGTATCGGAATCCATACGGGCGATCTGCATGCCGGGGAACAGACTTTGCAGCTCCTCCTGCACTTTCTGCGTTCCGGTGCCCACTCGTTTCACAGGACCGCCGCAAACACCGCAGCGGTCACTTACCCGCTGAGAATGTCCGCAGTAATGGCACATCAGACGCTCATTGGCGCTGTGATAGGTAAGTCTTGCGCTGCAGCGGGGGCACTCCGGTGTCTCACCGCAGTCAACGCACACAACAAAACGGCTGTTGCCTCGACGGTTGAGAAACAAAATCGACTGCTTCCCCGCGTCGGCAGCATCGCCGATCCGGCTCTGCAGCAAATAGCTGATCGCCAGATCGTTGCCGTTTTTCACTTCTTCTTTCATATCCACGATTTGCACCGCGGGCAGAGCCTTGCCGTTGTAGCGCTCTTTAAGCGTATACAGCCGGTAATCGCCCTGCTTGGCATGGTACATGGTTTCAATGCTGGGTGTGGCAGAGCCCAAAAGCACCAGTGCCTTTTCTTTATAACCGCGCCACAGCGCCACTTCTTTGGCGCTATAGCGGGGACTTTGTTCGGATTTATAGGAGTGTTCCTGCTCCTCGTCCAAAATGAGCAATCCTAAATTAACCGCAGGCGCAAACACCGCACTGCGGGTGCCCACCACCACGCGGGCTTCGCCGCTTTGGATCCGCTTCCACTGATCGTACCGTTCACCTGCAGAAAGACTACTGTGCTGCACCGCGATCTGATCACCGAAATGGGCGGCAAGCAGACTCAAAAGCTGGGGTGTCAGCGCAATTTCCGGCACCAAAAGCATGGCGCTTTTGTCATCTTCCAGACAGGCTTGGATCAGCTTTAAATAAACTGCTGTCTTACCGGAGCCGGTGATGCCGTAAAGCAGCGCAACTCCCGGAATCTCCCCGGACATCTGCTGCTGCAAACCGTCGAATGCCGCCTGCTGCTCTTCGTTAAGCTGCAAAGGTCCGCTGAGCTTTGCAGGCTTGATTTCACTGCAGCGCAGAACCTCCCGGTCGGTCAGCTCTAAATATCCCAATTCTGCCAGGCGCTTAACGGTGGCACTCTTGGCGCCGGTGAAATAGCAAAGTTCCTTCACCGCCACGCTTCCCACGGCGCACATCAGCTCCAGCACCGCCTTTTGCATGGGCGAGCGCAGATTTCGGCTGGCATACTCCATGGCTTCCTCGCTGGATGCCGCCAAGGTCGCGATTTTTTCTGTTTTGTCATTTAACCGGCGGGAATAATCGGTCTCATCCACGAGCCACTTTTTTCGCACCAGATACGCTACCGCTTTCTGCCGCTTTTCTTCCTCCGGAATCAGCTGGCGCAGCATTTCCCCGGAAGTTTCTCCGCCGCAATCCGTCAAAAACTGCAGGATCGCCAGCCCGTCCGGCTGCCGCACATCCTTTTCCTGCCAGCTGCGGTCCTCCGTAAGCCGGTAGGTGTCCTTGCTCCGAAACCAAAGTCCTGCCGGCAGCATAGAGCGCACCGCATCATACATGGTGCAAAAGTAACGCTGACGCAAAAAAGCAGCAAGGCGCAGCATATAATTGCTCAGCACCGGAGTATCATCCAGCTGGCGCTCCACCGATTTCAGGTTTTCCTCGCTGCTAGTTTCTACGCTCAGCACAACACCCTCACACCGGCGGTTGCCCTTGCCAAAGGGCACGATGACCCGAACACCCGGCTGCAGTGCCATGGTATCCGGGACCCGATAGGAATAGGGCTTATCGATGGCAAAGGCAGCCGCTGCTACGGCAATTTTTGCGATCATAGCCCTTTCCTCCTTACATTAGTTCATGTATTCGTCCTTAAGACTTGCATTCAGCTTGCCGTCAGCAACTTCCCGGATTGCCAGCGTAACCGGCTTTTCGGGCAGCTCCTCATTAAATTCTTCAGCCTCTGCTGCGATCTGGCGGGCACGGTGTGCCACCACATTTACCAGCAGGTAACGGCTTTCAACATCCTTCAAAAGGTCTGCTACAGGGGGGTACAGCATAATCAATTTCCTCCATTATTCTTCACCGCAAGCATTTGCGATAATGTGTAATATTTCCTCAGCGCAGGTTTCCACCCGGCTGTTGGTAACGATATAGTCGTATTTTTTGCTTTGCTCCATTTCCCAGCGTGCCCGCTGCAGCCGCAGCTGCATCTGCTCTTCCGAGGTGTCGCCCCGACCACGCAGCCGGCGCTCCAACTCCTCACTGGACGGGGGCGCAATGAAAATCAGCACCGCATCGCTGCGCTTCTTTTTCACGTTGAATGCACCGTTGGGATCAATATCCAGAATCACGCTGCCGCTTTTCAGCTTTTCATCCACCTGCTTTTCCGGGGTGCCATAGTAGTTGTCCATATGGGCATCGTATTCCAAAAAAGCATCCTGCCGAATCATTTCCTCGAACTGCTCTTTGCTGACAAAGTAGTAGCTGACGCCGTCGGTTTCACCGGGACGGGGGCTGCGGGTGGTAGCGGAAACGGAGAACTTCAGATCCTCCCGTGCTGCCATCACGCGGGAGAGCACTGTGCTCTTTCCCACACCGGAGGCACCGGAGATCACGAACAGTCTTCCCTTGCTCATTTCTTTTCCTCCGTACGCTCCCGGATGGTATCCGGCTCCAAGGCAGAAAGGATCACATGATCCGTATCCATCAAAATCACCGATTTGGTTTTATGTCCGTAAGACGCATCGATCAGCATGCCTCGCTCCTTTGCCTCCTGCACCACACGCTTGACAGGGGCAGAATCCGGTGAAACGATAGCCAGCAGCCGCGCTGCAGCGATCATACTGCCAAATCCAATGTTAATCAGCTTCATAATTCCCTCTTACTCAATGTTCTGAGTCTGTTCACGAATCTTTTCCAGTTCCGCCTTAATTTCCACCACAATGCGGGCAAGCTTCACATCGGTGCACTTGGAGCCGATGGTGTTGCTTTCCCGGTTCATCTCCTGCAGCAGGAAATCCAGCTTCCGACCCACTGCGCCGCCGGCGGTGAGCATATTGTCCATCTGCTCCAGGTGGCTGCGCAGGCGAACGGTTTCCTCGTCCACCGCCACCTTGTCCGCAAAGATCGCTGCTTCTGTAAGGATGCGGCTTTCGTCGATTGTTGTATTTTCCAGAACTTCCTTGATCTTCGCCTCCAGACGGGCACGGTAATCGATCACCGTCTGTCCGTTGCCCTGCTCCACTTGAGAAACCAATTCCCGGATGGTGTTGCCGCGGCTGCGAAGGTCTGCATCCAGCGCCGCACCCTCGGTAGCACGCATGGCGTCGTAGTTAGAAAGTGCTGTGTTCACAACACTCAGCAGGTCACTCAGCAGCTGCTCCTCGTCCACCTCGGGCTTTTCAACGGTGAACACCTCCGGCATCCGCGCCAGCGTTGCCACGCTGATATTATCATGGACACCAAACTCGTCCACCATCTGCCGCATGGCAGCAAGGTAGCCTTCTACCACAGTTTTATTCAAACTGATTGCAGTGTCCTCAGCGGTTTCCGACTTGATGGAGATGTAAACATCCACCTTTCCTCTGGAAACCGAGGCTTTCACCGCCTGCTTGACGGCATCCTCCGCAAAGGATACCAGCCGGGGCAGCTTCACATTGCAATCCAAATACCGGTTGTTGACGGAGCGAACCTCCACCGTAAACTCTCTTCCATTCACCGTTTCTACGGCGCGGCCGTAGCCGGTCATGCTTTTAATCAAGGTCATTATCCCCTTTTGTCCGGGTATTCATAGCATACCCGATAATGGTATAAACAGTTTTTCGTTTTCTTGCCACTTTCCGGTCATAGACCGCTGCCAAAGCAATACCGATGGCAAATGCGGCTGCGCCAATCGGCGCGCCCATTTCCCACAGCGATGCCCCCAGCAAAAATCCTGCAAAGAACAGCACCAGCGGCATCATATACAGCACCGCCGCGCCCATAAGCACAGGACCGGATTCTGTGCGCACCGTTACGGTATCGCCGGGCTTCGCGCCGATGGCATTGACCGCATCGAAAACTACAGCTTGCTGCTGAGCGCCGCAGCCGGCGCATTTATGGCAATCACCGGAGCAGGCACTTTCCCGCAGATGGACCACCTGCGCCCTGCCGTCCGGATACACCGCACGGACTTTTACAGTCTGCTCCATGGGTTATTTCTGGGTTAAGGTGGCGTAAACATAGTACGTACCCACCACACCGACGGTATTGAATTCCGAGCCGATAAAGATCTGCGCCTTAAACTTGCCCTCGCCCAGTTCTGCATTTGAGCAATCCACGCGGGCATAAACATCCTGGGCGTCCAGTGCATCGATCTGCTCAGCCGAGCCTCTTACGGTGATTTCCAATACTTTCGTTGCCAGTGCGACATGGGTATTGGCGCTGCCACTGGCAAGGATTCGGGTAACCTTCAAGGTCTTCACCTTCAAGCCCGGGAACTTAACAGACACCGTTGCTTCTGTCACACCGGAAATATTTTCCACGCCCTCCGGCAGATTGATGGGGAAGGTAAGATCCTTATCTTCCAGCAGTTCTGACAGATTTACAGCACCAAGGGTGATGCTGTTAAGATCCTCCAGCAGCTTTTCGCTGCCGGCAACCTTAATGGTCAGCGGGTCGATCTTGATCTCAGTGGTCTTTTCCGTTGCACCGCCGCCATAGGTCAGTTCCAGCAGCAATGCCACTTCCTTAACCCGCAGAATCCGCAGCGTCATTTGGATCTCCGCAACGCTGGTCTGCACACCTTCTGCATCCACCGGCTCGCCGGCTTCATTGCACAGTGTGTACCGGCAGCTTTGGGTGATGGTCTGATTCTGACCTTCCAGATTCACATTGATCACCGCTTGCGTGATTTGGTCCACGGTATTTTTGGGTCCGGTGATAGTAATGCTTTGGTTATCCAGCTCTACACCGTCTGTATCGGCAATGTACTCAGGAGGCGTGGAGCCCTCGTAGGAAACCACCACATTCACATCTTTGCTGATCCATTCTGCAACATCGATCTGGATCTCCTTAGGTGTTTGTTCCAGAATCTCAAAGGACTGGCTGCCGGGAAAGGCAACAGAATAGGTAAGGCGCTTCTGTCCTGCGCCCACAACTCTCGAAAGGTCGGCAAGCAGCGTAATATCCGAATTCTTCAGATTGTTCAAATCGCTGCGGTTACCCTTTAGCTTCAGCGTAACGGTAGGCTGATCCTCGGAAAGGA
Source organism: Faecousia sp. (assembly GCA_045540575.1). Classification (GTDB taxonomy): domain Bacteria; phylum Bacillota; class Clostridia; order Oscillospirales; family Oscillospiraceae; genus Faecousia. The sequence continues at coordinate 17,050 of JAZQHM010000064.1, forward strand.
TCATCAAACCGTTGTCATTGAGAATTGCTTCGTTGCTGAACGCAACGGGAATGTTATAAAATGTACTTTCCGATTCCGGAGTGACCACAGTGATCACATACACCCAAAGACCAAAGGAAATCAGAAGTGACAGCAGCGCATAACAAATCTTACTTTTCATCGGGCTGCTCCTCCTTTTCCTTCTTTTTCAGCTTCTGACGAAGACGGACCACAAGATTCGTCTGAGCCGGTGCTTCTGCCGGACACAGCTCGTTGGTCAACAGTTTTTCCAGCATCTGGGGTGCCAAATGCCGCTTGAGCATGCCGCCCACAGCCACGGAAATGGTTCCCGTCTCCTCAGAGACGATGATCACCACCGCGTCAGACACTTCGCTCATGCCCACAGCTGCCCGGTGACGGGTGCCAAGGTCAGCGCTGAGCCGGTCGGTATCCGACAGCGGCAGCACACAGCCTGCCACAGCCACCTTGCCGTCGCGGATGATCATCGCGCCGTCATGAAGAGCTGCTTTGGGGAAGAACACATTGCGGATCAGCTGTTCGGACACCTGACCGTCGATGACGGTGCCGGTCTTGAAATACTCATCCAGCCGGTTGTCCCTGGCAAACACGATCAGCGCACCCACCTTTTCCCGGCTCATGACCTCGCACGCCTGCACGGTCTGGCTGATGATGGGCTCCATCTCCTGCTCCTGCTTGGCAAGACCAAAGAGCTTTCTTAGCCGCATGCTGCCCAAATGGTCCAGCATCCGCCGCAGCTCCGGCTGGAACAGAATGATCAGTGCCAACAAGCCAATGGACAGGAATTGATCCAAAATAAAGCTGAAGGTGTGCAGCTCCAATTCTTTTGTCACCCAAGCGATAATGACAATTGCCACAACCGTACCGGCAATGCGCATCGTGCCGGTGTTTTTAAACAGCGGAAACAGCCGATACAACAAATATGCAACGATTAAAATATCCAGATAATCCGAAAGATGCATATTCGCCAATTGCAGAAAAAATTCTCTTACTGCATCCATAACCGCACACCCTCTTTTCCTTTTGTTTTTCAGGCTTTCGCAAAAACCGCATAACAAGCCTATTATCCGTTCTATTATAGCGGATTGTCGCCGTGATAGCAATAGAAAAACGAAAATATTTTTGGTTCAGCGCAACTTTCCCCGGCGAATTGCATGCAAAAGTGCCTCTGCCTGCCACATCTGCGCGTCATGTCCGAAACTGACACGAACCGTTCCCCTTTCCAGCGTTCCTGCGCTTTCGTGGGCAAGGGGCGCACAGTGTAGTCCTGCACGGACGGCGATTCCTTGATTCGCAAGCAGCTGTGCCGCTTCTTCGCAGTCCATTTTCGTTTGAAAGGATACCGTTCCTCCTTGCGGCTTACCGGAAAACACAGCAAAGCCCATATCCGCAAGCTGTCGGGCGCAGTGCTGCGCCACATGATGCTCCTTGCGGGCAATGCTTTCTGTTCCGGTTCGCAGCAGATACTGCAGGCCCGCATTCAAACCGGCAATCCCCGGCACATTCAGAGTGCCTGCCTCTGCTCTGTCCGGCAAGTATTCCGGCATACTTTGCAGCACAGAGTCGCTGCCCGTACCCCCCGCCAGCAGTGGCTGCGGCAAACGATAACACAGCAAGATTCCCGTCCCCTGAGGACCAAGCAAGCCCTTATGCCCCGGCATTGCGATAAAGTCCGCTCCCAACTGTTCCAAATTCACCGGCAAACTCCCTGCCGATTGGGCTGCATCGATGATAAACGGTACACCGTACTGCCGGCAAAGCGCTGCCATCTGCTGGACAGGCAAAATATACCCAAACACATTGGAAGTCTGGGTAAAAATCGCCGCATCCTGCCCCTGCTTTAGAGCATTTTCGAAGCTTTCCAGCATATCCTCCCAATCGAAAAGCGACCTGCCTGCCACCGTTACTTTCGCCCCCAAAAGGTGTAGCGGACGTGTAACTGCATTGTGCTCAAAGCCGGAGATCACCACCCGGTCGCCCGGTTTTACAAGGGTGCGTATGGCGATATTCAAGCCATGGGTGCAGTTGAAGGTGAATACCACCTGCTCCGGCTGGCAGCCGAAAAGCGCACCTGCCGACTCCCGGCAGCGATACACAATTTTCGCCCCGTTTTGCGCTGCTTCATATCCACCCCGTCCCGGATTTGCGCAGTAAAGCATAGCCTTCATCACCGCCTGCCGGACGGCAGGCGGCTTGTGAAAGGAAGTCGCACCGTTGTCAAGGTAGATCATAACTCCCGTTCCTCGATATGCCCCTCTTGGGTAACTGCATAGGTTTTGCGGTAAGCGATTTGCTTTTCCTGTAGCAAAAGCACCGCCGCCAAAGCATCCGCGCCCCGCAGCCGCAGACAATAGCCGCACCCACGCTGAGAAAGCTCCCGGGGTGTGCGCCGCATGGTGCAGGCAATCCCTGCTTTGTTTAGCGCCCGCTCTGCTTTTTGGGCAAATGTCACTGACCGGAACGTAATAAGCCAGTTGTTTTTCATGTCAATCCCTCCCGGGTCAGCCTATGCTGAATTCGTCGAAAGGGTGCGAAAAACCGGACGGTCTTTACCGTCCGGTTATTATTCTTCCAGCAGACACACCGCATGGCAAGCCATGCCCTCGCCGCTGCCCGTGAAGCCCAAGCGCTCCTCGGTTGTGGCTTTCACATTTACACGGGACACATCCAAACCCAAAGCCGAAGCAATATTTTCCTCCATTTGGGGGATATAGGGACGCAGCTTCGGCTGTTGTGCGATCATGGTCACATCGATATTGCTGACCCGATAGCCGGCAGCAGCGATCTTTTCTCCCACGATCCGCAGCAGTTGCAAAGAATCCGCGCCCTTATACTTAGGATCCGTATCCGGAAAATGCTTGCCGATATCCCCAAGACCTGCCGCGCCCAGCAGCGCATCCGACACCGCATGCAGCAGTACATCCGCATCGCTATGACCCAAAAGCCCCAAAGAATACGGGATTTTTACGCCGCCGATGATCAGATCCCGGCATTCCACCAGCCGATGCACATCATATCCATGTCCGATTCTCATTGCATTTCCTCCAAAAAGAGTTCCGCGATTTTTAAATCCAATGGTGTGGTAACTTTGATATTCCGCTCGTCGCCTTCCACGATTTTTACGGACATTTTAAGCCGCTCCACCGCAGAGCAATCATCCGTCACCTCTGCACCATCATCTGCCGCTTTTTTCAGCGCGGCTTTTAAAAGGTCAATGTCAAAAACCTGAGGGGTCTGCACCGCCTGCAAGCTTTTCCGGTCCGGTGTTGCCGCAATCATGCCGCCGCGCACCACCTTGATGGTATCCTTCACGGGGATTGCAGGAGCAGCTGCGCCGTAGGTATTGGCTGCGCGGACCGTCCGGTCGATGACCGCATCGGTAATCAGCGGACGCGCGCCGTCTTGGATCGCCGCCAGCTTCACTTCCCCGGATAGCGCACGAAGTCCCAGTGAAACCGATTCCTGCCGGGTATTGCCCCCAACGATCACCGTGCGCACCTTGTCAAAGCCATGGCACAGATCCGTAATTTTTCCAACCAGATCCTGCCGGGTGACGATCACGATTTCTTTAATGGCATCGCAGTTTTGGAAAGCCCGCGCCGTTCTGACGATCATAGGTTCACCGCCAATAGGTGCCATGACCTTATCGATACCGCCCATGCGGGAGGCATTTCCTGCCGCCACGATCACCGCGCCGCAGTATTTTGGCGGCAGCGCCTTCCGGACAGCCTTTGTTAAACCGGAAATATCCATATCAAAGCTCCATAATCAGTTTCTTGAAGTATTCGCCCCGGACCATAAAGTTTTTAAACTGGTCAAAGGCAGCAGATGCCGGACTCATCAGAACGATATCGCCCTCTTTTGCCGCCTGCACCGCCGCACGAACTGCGGCAGTAAAGTCCGCGCAATCCAGGATTTCCGGCTTTTCTGCGTCGCATTTTTCCACGGCAGCACGGATCTTCGGACCGGTAGCGCCGCCCAGAATCAGCAATTTCACATGCGCGCAAATCTCCGGACCCAGCACATCGTAGGGGATATTCTTGTCATAGCCGCCGGCAATGAGGATCACCTTTTCCGTGAAGCTGCGCAAGCCCGCAACGGTGCGACTGGGAGAAGATGCGATAGAATCATTATAATACCTTACGCCGTCTTTGATACGCACCAGCTCGATGCGATGCTCCACACCGCCAAAAGTTTTCGCCACCTTGCGGATATTTTCATCGCTGACAAGCCCTTCCACCGCGGCAATGGCTGCCATGTAATTCTCTATATTGTGGACACCGGGCAACAAAATATCCTCTACCGGCAATACATTTTCCCCATTTCGGCAGATCACCCCGTTTTTAAGGGATATGTAGCTGTCTTCCAGGCGGGAGAAGCTGTGGGTCTTTCCGGGACCGGAAAGTTTTTTCGTCAAGCTGTTGTCGGCATTGACAATCAGCAGATCCTCCGCACTTTGGAAACGGTAAATATTCTGCTTTGCCCAAACATACTCCGCCATATCCTTGTGCACATCCAGATGGTTGGGCGCAAGATTGGTAATTACCGCACGGCAGGGGCTGTGGTGCATATCCATCAGCTGGAAGGAGCTCAATTCCACAACCGCAAAATCGTCTTCGCCCATCTTACGGGTCAGCGGCAGCAGGGGCGTGCCGATGTTGCCGCCCAGCCACACGGTCTTACCCTGGGCTTTCAGCATTTCGCTGATGAGGGTGGTGGTAGTGGTTTTGCCGTCCGAGCCGGTTACGGCAATGATCTTGCAGGGGCACACCTGGAAAAAGGCTTCCATTTCACTGGTCACCTTGGCGCCCCGTACTGCCATGGCGCGGATAACCGGATTGCCGGGGTGCATGCCGGGTGTGCGGAACACCACATCCGCCTCGATGCCGTCCAAATAGCGCTCACCCAAACTCAATCTGCAGCCCATGTGCTCCAGCTCCAGCACATCGCGATCCAGCTTTTCCCGGGGTGTGCGGTCGCAGCCTACCACATTGCAGCCGAATTCCAGCAAAAGACGCACCAGCGGGCGGTTGCTGACGCCTAGACCCAGCACCGCAATGCGCTTGCCTCTCAAATTATGAAAATATTCTTCAAATCGTGTTGCCATAATCACACCTCTGAGCTTATTGCTTTTTTATAGTATACCCCCTAAAAAAAGAATTTGCAAGACATTTGACAAGCGCTTATTCCTGCGGTACAATAACTGCGCAACCAGGTCGGACAGCCGCGGCTGCGCTCCCAACGGGGCGCAGGTGAGGAAAGTCCGGGCTCCACAGGGCAAGGATAACAGGTAACGCCTGCCGGGGGTGACCCCAGGACAAGTGCAACAGAGACATACTACCCCGCTTGCGGGGGAAAGGTGAAAAGGTGGGCTGATAACCCATCCGCCTCATGGGAACATGGAGGTGCTGTAAACTCTATCCGGAGCAACGCCGTGGAGAAGCGGCGGAAGGGACGATTTAATAGCCACGGATTGGCAGTGTGAGATTATTTGATGTAAAAAGGCGCAGCTTTGCAGGAATACTCACGGTATTTCAAGAAGCTGCAACGAATTTACAGCAAAAAAGATCCGCTGACAACCGCCGGTTTATTAGATTGTCACTTCCGCAAGGTCTGCCCGACCGCTTCGAGGAGGCGGCTTGATCCTGCAAGCGATTGCAGGACTAGATAGATGGCTGTCAAGACAGAACCCGGCTTATAGACCTGCGCCGTAACAAAAAAGCACCGCTCGAATGAGCGATGCTTTTTGCGTTATTCTGCTTTCTTTTTCTCTTCCTGCTGCACAAGTCCGGTTACATCGCTGACAGGCAGCGAGAATGCAATGCCCTGAGCTGCCTTCGCCATGCCCATTTCCTTATAGATAGCATTGAGGACTTTATCACGAATGTCCTTTTCCACCACCATCATCAGAATTTCCTTTTCCGCATGGAGGGTAATGCCGAAAAACGCAGCCGCATCCTCCTTGGCAACACCGCGTGCATTTAAGATCGTACCGCCCCGGACGCCCTGCTGCCGTGCCACATCCATCACATCGTCCGCAAAGCCGGAATTGACAATGGCAAAAATCACTTCATGGTTTTCGGTTTTCATCTTATTCTCCCCTTCCTTGACGGTTATTGCTCAAAAACTGGTAAAGATTCACGCCGATGACACTGCTCAGCGGCACGGCAAAGGCAATGCCCTTACCGTTTTTAATGGTTGCAAACTTGTCTTCCAGCGTATGGATCAGCTGCTCAACCTTATCCTCCCGGACAACACTGAAAATCACCGCTTTATGGGGTGTCAAGCCCAGCGCATCGATCAACTCGGAGTGGGCTGTGCCCATACCCTGCATCGCCATCTGACAGTTGACCTCAAACTGACTGATCACATCTAAGTAAAACTCACCCTTGGCGCGGTCGACCACCGTAACAAGGAGCTTCAGCTTTTTGATTGCAGATTCATTTACCGTATTCGCCAAACCAAGCCCCTCCTTACATAAAGTTGATGATCTGCTGATCGTCTGCGTCCAGGATCCGCTTCATGGCACGGCGCTCCTTCAAGCGCTGATCGATAATAGAGCGGAAGCCCAGCAGCTGAATGGTGATCAGCGGTGTCATGGCAACCAGCGCCACGACACCAAAAGCATCCCGCAGCACAGCAGCTTCTCCCTGCAAGCACACGCAAATGCCGGTAGCAAAGGGCAGAATGAAACCGGAAGTCATGGGGCCACTGGCGACACCGCCGGAGTCGAAAGCGATGGCAGTATACACCGGCGGAACAAACAGTGAAAGCGCCAGTGAGATAAAATAGCCGGGAATAATGTAATACACCAGGGAAAAGTCGAAAATGATACGCACCACGGATAAAGCAATGGACGCGCCAACACCGATGCAAAGACCGGTAATCATGGCTTTTCTTGTGACCAGACCGCCGGTAACCTCTTCAACCTGCTGGTTGAGCACATGGATCGCAGGCTCGGCAAGGACCACAAGTACACCCATGGCAAGACCGAAAATGACCAAAAAGGCTTTGTTCCACTGCGCCAATTCGTAGCCCAGCTTATAGCCGATGGGCATAAAGCCCACATTGACACCGGTTAGGAACATGACCAGTCCCACATACGTAAACACCACACCCAAACCGATCCTCAGCAGCCGTCTTTTGGGCAGCTTTAAGAATGCAAATTGGCAAATGAGGAAGAAAACGATAATCAAGCCAAGTGCAATGGCAACCTCTTTTGCCGTATGGGCAGCGGTGTGCAAAAATGCACCTAAAATATCGCCGCTTACCGCATAATTCGGTACCTGATAGCTTAAATCGTTGCTGGAGAAAATACCCAGCACCAGCACCGCCAGAATCGGTCCGACACTGCAAAGCGCCACAAGACCGAAGCTGTTTTCCTTGCTTCTACGGTCACCCAAAACACTGGAAATACCGACACCCAGTGCCATAATAAAAGGCACTGTAATGGGTCCGGTGGTAACACCGCCGGAATCAAAAGCCAAAGGAAGCAGCTTTTCGTTGCCATTGACCACCAAAATCAAGGCAATCGCAAACAGCAGCATATAAAACAGCATTAAAAATTGGGAAAGGGAGCGCTTGAAAACGATCTTCATGACCGCAACCACCAAAAACGCGCCAACGCCAAAGCCAACCGCATAAATCAGCAACGTTCCGTTCATCACCGCGCTGACTTGCTTGGCAAGAACCTGTAAATCCGGCTCTGCAATGGTGATCAGCATGCCAAGAACAAAGCAAACCGTCAGCAAAAGACCCAGCTTGCGCTGTTTGGAAAGACCGGCACCCACATTTGTGCCCATGGGAGTCATGGCAAGGTCTGCACCAAGGTTAAACAAGCCGATGCCCAGCACCAGCAACACCGCACCGATGGTAAAGGTGATCAGTTCATTCTTCGAGAAGTTAAAAAGCGGCGTAAAAGACATGATATATACGATCGCAGTGATCGGCAGTGCCGACACCAGCGCTTCTTTGATCTTAGACCAGAGTTCCTTCACTTCCATCACCTTTCTGTAACATTTTCTTTAGTATAACAGATAATCCACGACCTGCCAAGGCAAAAAAGAATATTTTTAAGAAAGAAAAGCCCCGACCTTACGGTCGGGGCTTAAATTACTTGTCAGAATCTAAGATTACTCGTAGATCTCGGTGACAACGCCGGAGCCGACGGTACGGCCACCCTCACGGATAGCGAAACGCAGGCCCTTCTCGATGGCGATGGGGGTGATCAGCTCGACGTTCATAACAACGTTGTCGCCGGGCATGCACATCTCAGTGCCTTCGGGGAGGGAGATGATGCCGGTAACGTCGGTAGTACGGAAGTAGAACTGAGGACGATAGTTGTTGAAGAAGGGAGTATGACGGCCACCTTCTTCCTTGGACAGGACGTAAACCTGGCCAGCGAACTTGGTCAGAGGCTTGATGGAGCCGGGCTTGCACAGAACCTGGCCTCTCTCGATCTCCTTCTTGTCAACACCACGCAGCAGAGCGCCGATGTTGTCACCAGCTTCTGCGTAATCCAGCAGCTTGTGGAACATTTCGATATCGGTGCAGACGGTTTCCTTCTTCTCGTCGCGAAGACCGACAATTTCAACCTTGTCGTTCTTGTTGATCTGGCCACGCTCAACACGACCGGTAGCAACAGTACCACGGCCGGAGATGGTGAAGACGTCCTCAACGGGCATCAGGAAGGGCTGGTCAGCCTTACGGTCGGGAGTGGGGATATAGTCGTCAACAGCGTCCATCAGCTCCTTGATGCAAGCATACTC
>JAZQHM010000065.1:0-4064 GCA_045540575.1 Faecousia sp.
AGCAAATTGACAGTTGACAATTGACAATTGTCAATTAGAGGTATTTGCATACGCAAATGATTGAAATAAGTCCGCAAAGCGGACACCATAATTGTCCATTGTCCATTTTCAATTGTCCATTCGGCAGCGCAAGCTGCCCCATAAACCGCAATTTGTCTATCCAAAATTTAAGGGAGGGTCGAAACCCTCCCCACAAATTTATTTTCCCAGTAGTTTATCAATAGGCAATCTGTTTTTTAGCGCGTCCATGGCATCCACCGTGTCCCGCAGCAGCTGATTCCACTCCCGGGCGGTCATGTGACCGTCCATGCCTGTGGTCAGGTAGGTGCATTGGCTCAGGCGCGTACCGCCCAGTTGACGGGCAAATGCCCGGTCAACACCCAGCGCCAAGGCATAGGGCGCCAAAGTGTAATAGTAATCCGGATTGGAGTCAAGAATCCTGCGCAGTTCCTCCGGATCTGCATGCTTGAGATAGCGCCGCAGCCCCAAAAGCTCTGCCATGTCTTGTTTGCCGGTTTCCGTTCTGCGTCCGCCGTAAGCGGCGCCAAGTCCGGCGAGGAGCTGGCAGGCGATAACGATCAATGCGATAAACCATTCCCCGGCAAACAGGCTGATCACCAGCCACAAGCCGCCGGCAGCCAGTGCCACATAGATGGGCAGCTTGTCTCTTCGGTAAGGGGAGCGGACGGCGGTCTGAATGATCCAGGAAGCAACCGAGGTCACAAGACCTAAAAGAATGCCCAGCACGATCTGCCAGCCGGTATCCCGGACAAAGGCGGTAGCCATGGAAACGCCGGCAAATGTGCCGATCAAAGCAGCCAAAACCCGGAAAACGATAGGATTTCCGGAGCTGCGGCGGTAAATTTCCCGCATGCCCGGCTTGGTTTGGGAAGCTTTTCCGCAAAGCCTTGCGTAGTGATAGTCGGTAGCATCCACAATTCGGCGCCGACCGAAGAGGTTGCGGAAGAACCGGTTTTCCAAGTCGCTGCGTTCGTTGCCCATATCCATGCGTTTGTGCAGCAGCACCCGTCCGTTTTCGTCGGGCTGAATAAGAAGGTAGCCCATTTGCGCCCAGGAAAGCACCATCAGCGTCAGATCCAGACCACTGCAGGTCACCCGGCAACCTACCTCGCCGGCGGTAATGCCCTCCGGCGGCATCGCCCGCCGCAGCTTCTGAGGCGGCTTGGTGCCCATGGCGATGAGCCAGTACATTAGTGCCAGCGCTGCAAAGCCCAGCATAATGAGGTCGTCGGTATCCAAGGAAAACTGTTTGGCGATGGACTGGGGGAACTCCTCTTCCGTAACTGCAAGGGTCATACTGAGGCTCTCGTGGTCCTGCAGCCGTTCGTTGACGGTGCCGGAAATCAAAGCACCCTGGCGGGTGACGGTCATAATGGTTTCGGCTGCCTCTTGATAATAGGTGCTGATAAAGGTGGGTCTTGCGGCAACCTCACCGGGCAGCGTTACGGTAAAGCGCATGTTTTCTACCGGATAGGAAAATCCGGAAAGCAGCGGCAGCGTCAAGGTCAGCTTGCCTTTTTCGTCTGCCGTAACGGTATCCGGCAAGTCGTAGCGCATAACCAGCGTATAAGTGCCAGCACCGGAAACATATTTATCAAGCTTGACATTTCGCAAGCCGCCGGAATAAGAGCTGCGGGCAGTAGAGCCGTTGACGGTAATGTTCCGGGCATTTCCCGGCAGGGGGAACACAAGAGAGGACACCGGTCCGTCCATAGTAAGGGTCAAGGTCAGCGTTACTTCGCAAGTGCCGTTTTCCGCCACCACCGTATCGCTGACGCAGCCGGAGATGCCGGCTGCGCTGACATTTGTGGCAAGCAGCATAAGGCACAGTATGAAAATAAGGATTCTGCGCACTTTGGCACCTCCTTGTAATAAGTATTTTCATTCTACCATTCCTGTGAACAAAAAGCAAGACAAAGCCTGTTTTTCAAATTTTCGTTTGGCGGGCAGTTCCAAATCTTTAACAATGTTGTCATCCCGACCAAGGCAAAGCCACGTGGAGGGATCTTCGCACCGATTTTCTGCTTAGCAGCCATGTTAATGCGTAGATCCCTCGACTCCCATTCGGTCGCTCGGGATGACAGGATTTCCGGTTATCTGCTCCATAAACTGCAATTTGCAAAAAAACCGCCCCGGGTATTCCCGGGACGGTGCTCAAAAGAGCCGAAAATTATTCTGCTGCAAACTTGGCAGCTTTCTGCCGAAACAGGGCGAATTCTTCTTCGCCGCAGTCGGCGCTTACCCGCAGGGGGCGGCGGTGGTCCAGGCTGACCAGCCCCATAAAGCTGGTAGCATTCGCATTTTGCGAATCGTTGCCGACGAAGACCCGGAAGGGCTGCACCGTGGCAAGCTTAATGAATTCCTGAACCTCCTGGAAGGAACGGATCCAAATGCTAAATTCCATAAATTTATACCTCGTAAAATTCTGTACAAACAGAGTAAAATCGTGTATAATGGGGAAGCAAGACCCCAAAAGTTATTTTTATTATAACGGAATGCGGGATATTTTTCAATTGACGGTTTGGACGATTAATACAAAACCGATAGTTTGATTTTGGTGAAAATGTCATGAAATTTGGATTCTATACCCTTGGGTGCAAGACAAATCAATATGAAACCCAAGCCATGGAGCAGCTTTTTGTGCTTCGGGGGCATGAGGTCGGGGATTTTAACGGCAAGTGTGACGGTTATATCATCAACACCTGTTCCGTTACTGCCGTTGCCGACAAGAAAAACCGGGCTGTGATCCGCCGCTGCCGCCGGGAAAATCCCGACGCGGTGATTGGTGTGTGCGGCTGCTACAGCCAGCATGCTGCTGAGGATGTGCGAAAGCTTGGGGTGAATGTGCTGGGCGGCAGCGCAAATCGGCAGGAATTTGTGGACATGATGCTGGAAGCCATCGCTACAAAGCAGCAAAAAGAGTCCATCGATGCAGCGTTAAAGCGCAGAGAATTCGAGGTGCTGCCTGCCGGCGGTCTGACAGAGCGCACCCGGGCTATGCTGAAGGTCCAGGACGGCTGCGTGAATTTCTGCTCCTACTGCATCATTCCCTATACCCGCGGACACATTCGCTCCGCGCCGGTAGACTTGGCGGTGCAGCAGGCAAAGCAGCTGCAGGAAAAGGGCTATAAGGAAATTGTCATTACCGGCATCGAGATCGCTTCCTGGGGCGCAGACTTACCCGGAAAGCCTCATATGACGGAGCTGATCGTGGCGGTTTGCAAGGCAGTACCGGATCTGCGGGTGCGGCTGGGCAGCTTAGAGCCTCGGGTGATCACCAAGGAATTCTGCGAAGAAATGGTGAAACACCATAATCTTTGCCCTCAGTTCCATCTTTCCATGCAGTCCGGCAGCGACACGGTGCTGAGCCGCATGAAGCGCAAGTATGACACCGAGCGCTACTACGAAAGTGTTTCGCTGCTGAAGAAATATTTCCCCGGCTGCGCCATCACAACGGATATGATCGTGGCATTCCCCGGAGAAACGGAGGAGGAATTTGCCGAAAGTCTGGCATTTATAAAAAAATGCGGCTTTGCGGATATGCATATTTTCCCCTATTCCCGCCGTCCGGGAACACCGGCAGATAAAATGCCGGGGCAGCTGGGCAATGCCACCAAGGAAGCGCGCAGCCGCGCAGCCATTGCCGTGGCGGAGGAAATGAGCCGCAGCTATCGGGAAAAGCTCATCGGCACCAAGCAGCAGGTGCTGTTTGAAGAGCCGGAAAGCGGGCTTTTCACCGGTCATTGCCCCAACTATGTAAAGGTTTATGTGGAAGGGGAGAATCTGCACAATCAGATCCGCACAGTCACCGTCACCCAGGTATATCAGGACGGTGTACTGGGCACAATAGAGTAAAAAGACCGCCTTTGGGCGGTCTTTTGCTGTACACGCTGCGGTTTATCGGGCAGCTTGCGCTGCCGAATGGACAATTGAAAATGGACAATGGACAATTATGGTGTCCGCTTTGCGGACTTATTTCAATCATTTGCGTATGCAAATACCTCTAATTGACAATTGTCAATTATCAACTGTCAATTTGCTCA
>JAZQHM010000066.1:0-42634 GCA_045540575.1 Faecousia sp.
GTGATACCCATGGAGCGGCAAGTGCCACGAACCTGGCTCTCGGCGGCTTCCAGAGTGTTAACGTTCAGATCGGGCAGCTTGGTCTTGGCGATCTCGGTGACCTGTGCGGCAGTGATGGAGCCGACCTTGGTCTTGTTGGGTACGCCGGAGCCACTCTCCAGACCTGCGGCCTTCAGAACCAGCAGGGGGGTGGGGGGAGTCTTCGTGATGAAGGTGAAGCTGCGGTCTGCATAAACAGTGATGACGACAGGAATCTTGTAGCCCTCCATAGCCTGGGTACGGGCGTTGAATTCCTTAATGAAAGCGGCGATGTTAACGCCGTGCTGACCCAGAGCGGGACCAACAGGGGGGGAAGCGGTTGCCTTAGCGGCATTGATCTGAAGCTTGATAATACCAGTGACTTTCTGTGCCATTATAAGCACCTCCTGAATAAAATGTGGTAGTATGCGCTTTGCGCATTTTTTGCGGGGCTATGCCCCTCCCACGTTCCAACCGATCAAATCGGTTCGATGCGTTTATTGGGAAATGACCTCGACCTGATCGAGCTCAAACTCGACAGCAGTTTCGCGGCCGAACATAGATACGATCACGCTGACAGCGTTCTGATCGACATCAATGCCGTCCACCGTACCGGTAAAGGAACTCAAAGGACCGTCAAGGATCCGGACAGTATCGCCAACTTCGTAGTTAACGACGATTTCCTTCTTCTCAACACCCATTGCGTAAACTTCTTCATCAGTAAGGGGAGTGGGGTCGTTGCTGGATGTGCCGACAAAGCCGGTGACACCCCGAACGTTGCGGATGACATGCCAGGTGTCATCACTGTAGACCATCTTTACGAGGACATAGCCGGGATAGACCTTGCGGTCGTAGGTCTTGCTGACACCGGATTCGGTGATCTCGGTGACGGTCTCCATGGGGATGGAGATTGCCAGGATCTGATCCTGCAGCTGACGGCTCTCGACAGTCTTCTCGATGGTGGCCTTCACGGTGTTTTCATAACCGGAATAGGTATGCACAACATACCATCTTGCAGCTTCTGCCATGGCGCCTACCTTAGTGGAACAGGCCAATCAGACCATTGACCAGGGTACCGGCTACCAGGTCGAAAACCCAAATGAACGCACCAACTACCAAAACGCAGCAGATAACGATCAGGGCATTCTTCAGAACCTGCTTGGGGGTGGGCCATACGACCTTCTTCAGCTCGCTCTTGAGCTCGCGGAAGTATCTGGCGACGGCACCAAAGGCTCTTTTAAACCAGTTTTCCTTCTTGACTTCTGCCATTGTGGACCCTCCTTACTTGGTCTCGTTGTGAACGGTGTGCTTCTTGCAGAATCTGCAATACTTCTTCATTTCGAGACGGTCGGGGTCATTCTTCTTGTTCTTCATGGTGTTGTAGTTTCTCTGCTTGCACTCGGAGCATCTCAAAGTGACTTTAACGCGCATAACGGCACCTCCTTAAATAATTGCCTCCCTGCATGACCCCGGCTAGTAAGAAATTTAGGAAGCGGCCACTACAATGCCGCCCCGGGGCTGAAAAATGGGCACAAAAAGAAAACCCGTTTTTTCGCAGGTGAATTTATTCTACCATAGGAATCTTGCCAAGTCAACAACTTTTTTGCGAAAATTTGGTGTTTTTTACTGATTATTGCACCAGTTTTTTGTGTGAAACGCAGAATAGACATGCCCAAATGCCGCATATGGTATTTTGAGGTGATACATTTTGAAAAAAGTCAGTTGGAAAATCTATATTCTCTTTATTTTGCTTTCTGTCGGAGTTGGCTTACTTGCCGCATTTTTGACCTCCGGTGGAACAGATCTATATAGTGGTACGCTGGCGAAACCGCCACTTTCACCGCCGGCGGTTGTGTTTCCAATCGTATGGACGATTCTTTATACTCTCATGGGTGTCAGTGCGGCAAGAGTATGGCTTAGTCCAGCAAGTGCAGAGCGGAGCAGGGGACTGAATCTATATATTGCGCAGCTGATCGTGAACTTTTTCTGGAGTCTGATATTCTTTAATGCCCAGGCTTTTGGCTTTGCTTTCATTTGGCTTTTGCTTTTATGGGTACTGATTCTTTTGATGATCCTCAGTTTTTACAAAACAGACAAGCTTGCGGCAATTCTGCAGATACCATATCTGCTGTGGGTCACATTTGCAGGATACCTGAATTATATGATTTGGCTGCTGAACGGATAAATTTTGCTTTCTTTTTGCCGTGCAATGCATTATAATATAGAAAAAATCGGAAGGAAATAATATTATGCACAAGATTATGGGAATCGACTATGGCGATGCGCGTACAGGCGTGGCAATTTCGGATCTTCTTTGTACCATTGTGGGCACTACCGCAGTGGTCAACAGCCACAATACGGAAAAAGCCATTGCAGACATCGTTCGCATGGCGAAGGAAAACAGCGTAGGAGAGATCGTTGTGGGTTTGCCCCGTAACATGGATGGCACGGAAGGCGCAAGAGCAGAGCTGTGCAGAGAATTTGCCCGGCAGCTGGAAGAAGCCACCGGGCTGAAAACCGTTATGTGGGATGAGCGCCGTACCACCGTTGAGGCGCATAACATTCTTTCCCAGCATAATTATCATGGCAAAAAGCGGAAGAATACGGTGGATGCTGTGGCAGCATCGTTGATTCTGGAGGGCTATCTGGCTTTCCGTGGCCGGTAAAGGAGCTCTCGTGCGCCGACAAATAGCAATAGTATCCCAAACAGTTTTTTTAGCAGCTGTACATCTAACAAGCTACTGATATAAGAAAACACACCGGCAAATAGGCAGCCGGAAATAATGGCGGGCAGAACCTTTCTGACCGAAATACTGCCTTGCTTCCAGCGGAAGATGCACGCGATCAACGCAGACGGGATATAAAACATGAGGTTAATGGATCTTGCTGTTGGATTGTCCATTTGTAATGCAAATGTCAGCCATAAAATCAGCAGGCTGCCGCCACCGGTGCCGAGTCCTGCCAAGATACCTAATACTGTGCCAATGGCAACGGCGATAGGGAAGGATTCTAGCATAAATATCGCACCCCGCCCCATAAGATCAGCAATCCGAGGATTCTGTGAAGCCATTTTACCGGGATTTTCTTCCCGATAATTCCGGCGATCACACCGCCGGCTGCGCTGCCGATGAGATAGGGGATTGCTTTCCGCCACGCAAATACACCATTCATTGCACCGAAAGTTAAGGATACAATGCAGATCGGAAGGATAATGGATACAGAGGCAGGGAAGATGGCTTCGTCATCAATATCAGTCAGCGCTGTTAAAAGCGGTACAAGAACCATGCCGCCTCCTGCGCCAAACAGACCGTTGACAGCACCTGCAGCTGCTCCCGCCATGGTTGTAAGCATAATTTCTTTCTTCAAAAAATCGCCTCCTGTGGAAATTTTCTCCGCAGGAGGCAAATTTATGCATAAAAAAGACCGGATCGATCGATCCGGTCTTTATTTAACAGATTAGTGCAGGAAGTAATCCTTATTAATGCCGTCCAGGTTAACCTTTGTGACCTTCACAGCCTCAACGATTTTATCTGCCCACTTTTCCATTTCTTCGTTGGTCATATCGATTTCGATCATGTAGTCACGGAAGGACAGCTCGTCAGCGCTGACATAGTACATTACATGGTAACCATACTCGGTCTGCACAATGCCGGTGTCGCCAGCCTTACGGCTCTCATCGAAGCACCAGTCGTTGAAAGCTTCAACCATCTGACCGGGATAAATATCCTCATACAGACCGCCGTTAGATGCAGAGCCGGTATCCTTGGAGTACTTCTTAGCCAGATCGCCGAATGCCTCGGGAGTCTTCTTTGCGATCTTTTCGAACTCAGCAAGGACATCCTTTGCCTTCTTCTCGGCAGTTGCCTTCTCAGTGTCGGAATAGATGGTCTCGCCGGTCTCTTCGTCGGTCTTGCCGCCTTCAAACTGAATCAGAATGTGACGGACGTTCTGCAGCTTCATAAGGTTGTCATTTCTGTTCTGGAACATAACAACATAGAAGCCGTTGACGGTCTTGGTCTCCTTGCCATCAGCGTCGGTTGTAGTGGTAGCTTTCTCAATAACGGTCAGGTCACCTTCCTTACGGGCGGAATCGCTGAGCCACTTCTGAATGTTTTCGTTGCTGATATTGGTGTAAAGAGTGTCCTTGTTCTCGGTTGCTGCAGCGTTCTTATTGTCCTTGTTGATCTCCATGGCCTTGATGGCTTCGTTCAGAAGCTCAAGGGTATTGTTCTCAGCAACAGCCAGTGCTTCGGCAGCTTCCTTTGCCTTCTTTTCAGCTTCCTTCTTCTCTTCATCCGTGTAGGTTACGGATTCCTTGCCGTTTTCGTCCTTAATGGTGGTGCCCTCAGGCAGGAACTTTGTTACAGCAAGCTCATAAATTGCGTAGGAGAAGGAAGAGTACTCGTAGTACTTATCCTTTGCATAAGTATCGAAGTCATCAGTTGTGTAATCCAGGGATTCCTGATGTGCATTGTAGTACTCAGCAGCGATCAGGGAAACCTCGGAATACTCTTTGTATGCCTTCAGGGTTGCGCCTGCACCGTAACGACCGCGCAGATAACCGCCAACGCTGGAATAGCCGCTCATGGCAGCTGACATTTCCAAATAATCCTCAAAGCTGTCAAGATACTTCTGATCGTCCTCGCTCAGCTTGAACTCGGAATCAGCCATAGCCTTGTCGTAAAGTGCGTAGGCGCGGTTAGCAGTGATGATAGCTTCTTCAATGTAGTAATCAGCCCAGGACTGGTTATTTTCCTTATCCTTGATCTGATCGCCCACGGGAGCAGCAAAGTTGATGCCCTCCATGAACTGTGCGTACATAGGACCGCTCTCGCCGTAGTTATTTACGTACTGGTTATAGTGGTTCAGAATGGTATCCACATAGTAGTAGCTGATGTCAGCGGTGCTCAACTCGTGATTACCGACGGTAACGGAGTGGGTGCCACGGCTGATTGCACCGGCAATGGGGGTACGGACAAGAATGCCGACCATAAGTGCAACAACAAGCACCATAACGACAACGAATGTTGTGGTATATGCCTTCAGCTTCTTAGCGTCTTTCTGTTCCTTCAGCTGCTTTTCGGTCAATGCAGCAGCGTTTTGCTCTTTGCGGAGCTTCTTCTTATCGGATGCGCTCATTTAATCATTTCCTCTCATTGTCCTAGTGGTTCAAAGCGCTTATACGCGCATAGACTTGGATAGTATAACCGATTTGTGTCAATGTTGCAAGTATTTATTTTCAATATTATCGAAAAATGAAAAAAGTTTACAAAAAAAGCGTGAAAAGCAACTGCTTTTCACGCTTATAAAAACCCCGCTTTGGCCGTGTGCATCCATTTATGACCTGCACCAAATGGCAGGTGGGTTGCCGCTGCGTACTTTTACTGCTCCCAACGTCCATCATACGTCAAAGCGCAGACGGGAGGTCTGCAAACCGGTACGAAATATAGGCATCCCGTATTATAAAATGTGGGTCCAAAAGGACACATCACGCACCAAGCAGGAAGTTTCTCATTCTTCCTCTGCGTATAACTGATCCATGATCAGATCGTTAACTGCCTCCAGCTCTGCATCGTCCTCGATGGCGCAAAGAATGGGCTCGCCATCTTCTTCGATGGATTTTAAAATACTGACCTCATAATCGCTGCCTTCACCGTGGGTACCGTCTGCGGGGATCACTGCAAGGTAGGTTGCACCGTTATATTCAATGCTTGAAAGAACTTCCAGTTCGTACTCGGTGCCGTCTTCATCCACGATGGTCATAAAATCAGAGCCAAATAAATCTGCCATTTCTGTTTCCTCCGGATTTATTCTATGCTCTTATTTTACTTTATGACACATGTAAAATCAAGAGAAATCTTGTGCGCACTTCCGACAAAGGTAGTATGACCGAAAATTCTTTCTTTATTAATAATTTAGGGCTTTCGTTTTGCGTCATTATATGTTATAATGCTATGAGTGTTATTATGCACATATGACAGAGCATACTATATTTATTCCCGTGCTGGCCTTTTGGCTGCGTTATATTTGGAGGTAATGGCATGGATTATGAAAATAATAATGAAGGAAAGCGCAGAGTATCCCGTCAGCTTTGGAAGCCTGCCGGATGGATGAAGATCCTCAGCGGCGGCTGGACGGCGGTATACACGGTTTTCAAAGTGATTGCTGCTGCACTTGCCACGGTCCTTGCGATCGCGGTGGTTTGTGCTGTTGTTTTTGTTGGTCTGCTTGGTCAGTACCTGCAGGGTGATATTTTGCCCCAGGCGGGTGTCCAGCTGGAAAGCTTTGACCTGAATCAGACCTCTTATGCTTACTATATTGATAAAGAGGGAAATCCCCAGCGTCTGCAGAAAATTTATGCCGATACGGAAAGCGAATGGGCTAGTATTGATGAGATCCCGGAAAATCTGATTCATGCTGCAGTTGCCATTGAGGACAAGCGTTTTTATGAGCACCAGGGTGTTGACTGGTTTACGACCGTGAAGGCTTGTATCAATATGTTTATCGGCTCCGGTGACCAGTTTGGCGGTTCCTCCATTACCCAGCAGCTGATTAAAAATATGCTGCTGATTGAAGATGAGGGCGCTGACGATGTTACGGTTCAGCGTAAGATCCTTGAGATTTTCCGTGCCACGGAATTTGAGCGCAGATACGATAAAGACGTAGTTATGGAATACTACCTTAACTATATCTTCCTCGGCAACCGGTGTACCGGTGTCAAGGCTGCAGCTGCAAAGTATTTCGGCAAAGAGCTTGAGCACTTGACCGCTGCGGAGTGCGCAAGTCTTATCAGTATTACAAACAACCCCTCTAAGTTTAACCCCTACCGTACCCGTTTGGACAGCGAAGGAAAGACCGGTATGGAGCAGAATAAGGAGCGTATGACCAATACCCTTTGGGTCATGCGTAATGAAGGCTGGCTGACAGAAGAGGAATATCAGGAGGCGCTGGCTCAGGAGATCGTTCTGAAAGACGGAATTGATGAGCTGGACAGAGTTGCTGATTGTGTCAATCCGGAGTGCCTGTATCACGGAAAGGTCGCTACTTTTGAAAAGAAGGATGACGGTCTTTACTACTGCCCGGAGTGCGGTACTGTCACCACAATCGGTGAAGATGCCTCCCAGGAGGTATATTCCTGGTTTGTGGATACGGTTCTGGAAGATGTTGCTCAAGCAATGGCTCACCGGGACGGTATTGAATGGAATTCCGAAACCAAAAAGCTTTACAAAAAGCTGATCGGTCAGGGCGGCTACCATATTTATACCACCCTTGACTATGATGTGCAGCAAAATGTAGATAAGATCTATCAGGACCTGGAGCAAATTCCGGAAACCAAGAGCGTTCAGCAGCTTCAGTCCGGTATTGTGATTATTGATAATGTAACCGGTGATATCGTTGCTATGGCAGGCGGTGTCGGCAATGATAAAGGCTTTGATGACTGGAACTGTGCTACGGATGCAAAGCTGCAGCCCGGTTCTTCCTTGAAACCGCTGACCGTTTATGCACCGGCATTTGAGATGGGTGTTATTTCTCCTGCAACGGTGATTAAGGATCTGCCTCTTAAGTATATTCCCGTCGAGAGTGAAGATGAGGAGAAGGAAGCCAAGCCGGTTTCTTTCCCCAAAAATGATGACAAGCGCTATTCCTATAGCCGTACTATCAAGGGCGGTCTGATTGATTCTGTTAACGCGGTTTCTGTTAACACGCTGGATAAGATCGGCTTGACCTACAGCTTTAATTTTGCCAAGGATAAGTTCCGTATTTCCACACTTACAAACCGCTTTGTTAACAGTGCTGGTACTGTCTTCAGCGACATCGATTGGTCACCTCTCGGAATGGGTGCGCCTACCCACGGTGTCACGGTTCGTGATATGGCTGCAGCATATGCTACCTTTGCGAATGAAGGCGTTTACCGTTCTGCCCGTACCTTCTTGAAGGTTTATAACAGTGACGGTAAGGTGGTTCTTGAAAACGGTCAGCTTTCTGAACGGATCCTCAGTGAAAAGGCTGTCAATTATCTGAATTATTGTCTGGATGCCGCGGTTGCCGGCGGTACCGGTCATCAGGCGGATTTCGAGGGTCAGGATATTTGCGGTAAGACCGGTTCTACCAGCGGCTGGAAGGACCGTTGGTTCTGCGGTTATACCAACTATTATACGGCTGCAGTTTGGTGCGGTTACCGGACTCCGGAAGAAATTAAGATGGTCCATGGCGGCAACCCTGCTTCTCAGCTGTTCAAAAAGGTCATGCAGCCTGTTCATAAGGGACTTAAGAGGGTCCCTTTGTATGATGACAGCGAGTTTGTAACAGTTAAAATCTGCATGGATTCCGGTAAGCTTGCAACCGATGCTTGCGGCAAGGACGTCCGTACAGAAAAGTTGAAGCGTGTCAGCTCTGCCAGCGCTTTGCCGGATGATCTGCCTAAGGAAAGTTGCGATAAGCATGTTCTGGTTGACTTCTGCGGAAGCGGCAAGGGTGTTGCTACTCAGTACTGCAAGAATTTTGCTGCCGTCGGTAAGACCACTTTGACCAAAAAGGCGTTGCTGAAGATGACGGCAGCGGAAGTGGATGCCATTGTTATGGCATCTGATTACGGCTTGTATGATAATTATCTGCGTGATGACTATGTTTATCTCGTAGACGGTAATGGTCAACCCGGTATTTTCCACGGCATGCTGAATAATGCCAATGTGGGACTGAGCGAGCCGTATATCGTTTGCACTGAGCATACAAAGGCGGATTGGGAGGCCTATTTACAGAGCCATCCCGGCTTCCAGGCGCCCCCTGCTACTGAGGCGCCGACTGAGGAACCTACTACAGAAATAGAGTAAGGAGGAAGCCATGATTTGGTTATCCGATGAATGGAAGGATTATGAGGTGCTTGACACTTCCGACGGCGAACGGTTGGAGCGCTGGGGAAAGTATATCCTCGTGCGCCCCGACCCGCAGGTTATCTGGAACACTCCGAAGCAGCATCCTGCATGGAGAAAGTATGATGCCCGGTATCTTCGCTCTAATACCGGCGGTGGTCGCTGGTCTGACCATAATCTGCCGGAACGTTGGCAGATCAAATATAAGGATTATCTGACCTTCAATGTCAAGCCCATGAATTTCAAGCACACGGGTGTGTACCCCGAGCAGGCTGCCAACTGGGATTTTATCCGGGATAAGGTAGCTTCTGCCAACCGTCCGGTTCGGGTGCTGAATTTGTTTGCATATTCCGGCGGTGCGACATTGGCTGCTGCAGCCGGTGGCGCGGAAGTGTACCATGTGGATGCGTCCAAGGGCATGGTTGCCTGGGCAAAGGAGAATGCGCAGGCATCTGGTCTTGCGGACAGACCGATCCACTGGATTGTGGATGATTGCGGTAAGTTCATTCAGCGGGAGATCCGCAGAGGTCGCCGCTACGATGGCATTATTATGGATCCTCCAAGCTACGGAAGAGGTCCCAGCGGCGAGATCTGGAAGATGGAAACCAGCTTCTATCCGTTCCTGCTGGAAACGTCAAAGCTGCTGACAGATAACCCTCTGTTCGTAATTATCAATTCCTATACTACCGGACTTGCACCCTCTGCTGTGGGCTATACTTCCGATGTTGTGTTTGGCGAAAAGCATGGCGGTCACACCGAGGTAGGGGAGCTTGGACTGCCGGTAAAATCTACGGGTATTATGCTGCCCTGCGGCAGCACCGGTCGCTGGACCCCTTAATGGGAGGAGATTCGACTTGATTCGTGTTGAACATTTGAATTTTGCGTATCCGGGCGTGGATAACACGCCCGGCGTCGCCGTATTTACAGACCTGAGCCTGGAGATCGAAGAGGGTAGCTTTGTTGCGGTTTTAGGCGGCAATGGCTGCGGAAAATCCACCCTTGCCAAGCATTTTAATTCCATTTTACTGCCCTGTGGTGGTAAGGTCTATGTCTTTGGTATGGACACCATGGACGATGATAAGCTGATTGCGATTCGACGCTGCACCGGAATGGTCTTCCAGAATCCCGATAATCAGATCGTTGCCAATGTGGTGGAAGAGGATGTGGCTTTTGGCCCCGAAAACCTGGGCGTTTCCAGCCCGGAGATTCGCAGAAGAGTGGATAACGCGCTGAAGCAGGTTGGCATGTATGAATATCGGGAGCATGCGCCTCATTTGCTCTCCGGTGGACAGAAGCAGCGTATTGCCATTGCCGGCATTATCGCCATGGAGCCTAAGTGCATCGTGCTTGACGAGCCTACTGCTATGCTGGATCCCAGAGGTCGTAAGGAAGTCATGCAGACCATTATGCAGCTCAACCGTGAAAAGTGGATTACCGTTATTCTGATTACCCACCACATGGACGAGGCTGCGAAGGCTCAGCGTGTTGTGGTTATGAATAAAGGCAGCATTGCAGCTGACGGTACTCCTCAGCAGGTCTTTACAGATGTGGAGCTGCTGCACAGCATTGGACTTGGCGCTCCGGAAACAGTGGAGCTTTGCTATGAACTTAATAAATCCGGATTTGATCTTCCCCTCGACAGATTGGATCCGAAAGAATGCGCGCAGATACTTTATGAAAAGGTGAAGGTCTGACGCGTCCGGGAGGAAAGAAAATTGGCTTTTTTAGAGGTCAAAAACGTAACACATATTTATAGCGCCGGTACGCCTTTTGCGCACACGGCGCTTGATGGCGTGTCTTTTTCTGTTGAGCGTGGGGAGTTTATCGGCGTAATTGGCCATACCGGCTCCGGTAAATCCACCCTTATGCAGCATTTGAACGGACTTTTGAAGCCTTTGTCCGGTACGATTTTGTTGGATGGAAAAGACATTTGGGCTGATAAACAGACCACACGGCAGGCGCGTTTTCGTGTAGGGCTGGTGTTTCAGTATCCGGAATACCAGCTGTTTGAGGAAACGGTATACAAGGACATCGCTTTTGGTCCAAAAAATATGGGTCTTTCCGAGGAAGAGATCGATCGCCGTGTACGGGAAGCAGCTGGATTCGTTGGCATTACGGATGCTCAGTTGGAGGTTTCTCCCTTTGATTTAAGCGGTGGTCAAAAACGCAGAGTTGCCATCGCCGGAGTCATTGCCATGGAGCCGGAGATCCTTATCTTGGATGAGCCTACTGCCGGTCTTGACCCCGCAGGCAGAGCAGATATTCTTAAAAATATTGAAGACTACCGCAGGGCGAAAAATGCCACTGTCATGATGGTCAGCCATTCTATGAACGATGTTGCCCGTCTGACAGACCGTTTGCTTGTGATGAATGGAGCCCATCTTGCTATGGATGGAACGCCGGATGAAGTTTTTTCCCGTGCTGAAGAGCTCACACAGATGGGTCTTGACATTCCGGAAATCACCCAGGTATTTCTGCACCTGAAGCAGCTTGGCTTGGATGTTCCTTCCGTGTATACCATGGAGCAGGCGGTTGCCTCGCTGAAGGCGCTGAGAGGGGGTGCTGCGGATGCTTAAGGACATCACGCTTGGTCAGTATTTCCCGGGTAATTCCGCCGTGCACCGCTTAGACCCCAGAACGAAGCTTTTGGTTTTGGTGGTTTATATCGTTGCGCTCTTTTTAGCTGTAAACTGGGCATCCTATGCGGTGATGCTTGTATTTCTTCTCAGCTGCATCGCAATTTCCGGAATTCCTGCCAAGTCCTTTGTTAAGGGCATGAAGCCGCTGCTGTTTATCCTCATTTTCACCGGCTTTTTGAATTTGTTTTTTACCACCGGCGAAAAACCGTTGGTCGATTTTTGGGTGATTACCATTTACCCCGAGGGCATTGTGCGGGCTGTGTTCATGGTTTTGCGGATCTTGATGCTGATTACCTGTACATTCCTGCTGACCTACACCACATCTCCCATTGCGCTGACAGACGGTTTGGAATCCCTGCTTTCACCGCTGAAGGTGATTAAACTCCCGGTGCATGAGCTTTCCATGATGATGTGCATCGCTCTTCGCTTTATTCCTACCTTGATCGAGGAAACAGATAAGATCATGTCTGCCCAAAAGGCAAGAGGTGCGGATTTTGAAACCGGCTCTCTTACCCAGCGGGTCAAAGCCCTTGTTCCGATTCTTGTTCCGCTGTTTATCAGCGCGTTCCGTCGGGCTGACGAGCTGGCAACTGCTATGGAATGCCGCTGCTATCACGGCGGTGAGGGCAGAACGAAAATGAAGCTGCTTCGCTACCGCAGAGTAGATTTTTGTGCTTATGGCATTGCGGCATTGGTGCTTGCAGGTGTGTGCGTTTTGCGAAGCTTTGGCTTGTGAGGTAGTGTATGCGTAATATTGCGTTATTTTTGACCTATCTCGGCACAGCCTATCACGGCTGGCAGATGCAGAAAAACCTTGCAACGGTGCAGGAAACTCTTGAAAAAGCCATTGCCATGGTAACCGGCAAAGATGTCCATGTTACCGGCTGCGGCAGAACGGATGCGGGTGTCCATGCGAAATGCTATGTTGCCAATTTCCGCACGGAATCCACCATTCCCTGTGAGCGGCTGCCTTACGCATTAAATACCCATCTGCCGGAAGATATCGTTGTAACAAAGGCATTTGAAGTCCATGAGGATTTCAATGCCATCGGCTCTTGTGCGAAGAAAGAATACACCTATTTGATCTACAATTCCCGGGTCAGAGACCCTTTCTATGTCAACAGAGCTTGGTTTTATCCCAAGCATCTTGACGAAAAGGTGATGCAGGCAGCTGCGGATCAATTTGTGGGCACCCATGATTTTGCTGCCGTGCGCAGCGTTGGTACAGAGGTAAAATCTACTGTCCGCACCGTATATTATTATAATATTGAGCGGGACGGTGACCTTATCATTCTGCGTGTGTGCGCCAACGGATTTTTGTATAACATGGCACGCGCCATGGCAGGCACAGTTGTCTATGCAGCGGAAGGGAAGATCAAGCCGGAGGAGATCGGCGCGATCCTGGATTCCGGTAACCGGACTGCTGCCGGTCCTACTGTGCCGCCCGGTGGTCTTTACATGACCCACCTTTGGTATGATGACGGAGTGGAAATGTTTGAATGTACGCCCGATAGACCCATTGTTTAATTTTTGTTCGCAAATTTGTTTTGCGAATATGATATGATCCCGTAGAAACGGAGTGATACTATGCAACCGAAAATGTGCACCAAGTGCAAAAAGAATATTGCCGTCGTTTTTATTACCAAGATCGAAAACGGCGTTACGATGAATGAGGGCTACTGCATTAAGTGCGCCCGCAGCTTGGGCATTCCCCAAATCGACCAGGCGGTAAAGCAGATGGGCTTTTCTGACGATGATCTGGACAATCTCAGCGATGAGATGAGCAGCATGTTCGGTCAGATCGAAGGCAGTGAAAGTGATTCTGACGACGATGAAATGGATAGCCGTACTGCGACCTTCCCGCTGCTGAATCAGCTGTTTGGCAGCGCGAATCCTCCTGCGCCGAACCATCCTGCCCGTAAGGAAAAAGAGCCGGAAGGCAAGGAAACAGAGGGCAAGAAGGGCAATAAAAAACACAAGTTCCTTGATAGCTACTGCATGGATCTTACTGGCAGAGCAAGAGAGGGTAAGCTGGACAAAGTCATCGGCAGAGATGTGGAGACCGAGCGTGTGATTCAGATCCTCAACCGCCGGCAGAAGAACAATCCCTGCCTGATCGGCGAGCCCGGTGTTGGTAAAACTGCTATTGCAGAAGGTTTGGCTCAGAGAATTGCAGCAGGGGATGTTCCCTACAAACTGAAGGATAAGGAAGTTTTCCTGCTGGATCTTACCGCCCTTGTTGCAGGTACGCAGTTCAGAGGTCAGTTTGAAAGCCGTATGAAGAGTCTGATCAGCGAGATCAAGGCTTGCGGCAATATTATCCTCGTCATCGATGAAGTCCACAATCTTGTGGGCGCAGGCGATGCGGAAGGCTCTATGAACGCTGCCAACATCCTGAAGCCCGCACTGTCCCGGGGTGAAATCCAGGTAATTGGCGCCACAACTTATAATGAATACCGTAAGCACATTGAAAAGGATGCTGCACTGGAGCGTCGTTTCCAGCCCGTCAGTGTTGCTGAGCCTTCCATTGAGCAGGCTGTGCAGATCATGCAGGGCATTGCAAAAGCCTATTCTGATTTCCATGGCGTTACGGTTTCGCCGGAAATCGCAAGGCAATGTGTCGTGTTGTCGGAGCGTTATATTACCGACCGATTCCTGCCGGATAAGGCGATCGACCTTTTGGATGAAGCCTGTTCTGATTTGAATCTTCGCTGCAAGGAAATCTCCCTGCTTGCTGAAAAGAAAAAGGAGCGGGACGATTACGAGCTGGAGCTTCGTATGCTTAACGAGGATACGGAGAATCAAAACTACGAGCGGCTTGCCCATATTCGCAGTAAGCTGTGCCAGCTGGCGGCAGAAATCGAGGAACTGGAGCAAGTACCGCCTCCGGCTGTTACAATGGAAAATCTTGCCCGGATCATTGAGCTTTGGACGAAGATTCCTGCCTCCAAGATCAAGGCTCAAGAGTACCAGCAGATCAGTGGTCTGTCTGAGCGGCTGAAGAAACATATCGTGGGTCAGGATGAAGCAGTTGACGCTGTCAGCCGTGCCATCCGCCGGCACAGAGTTGGTATTTCCGCGAAAAAGAGACCTGCATCGTTCATCTTTGTCGGTCCTACCGGCGTCGGTAAAACGGAGCTTGTAAAGCGCCTTGCAGATGACCTGTTTGACAGCGTGGACAGTCTGATCCGATTGGATATGTCTGAGTATATGGAAAAGCATACGGTTTCCAAGCTGATTGGTTCGCCTCCCGGTTATGTTGGCTATGATGAAGCCGGTCAGCTGACTGAGAAGATCCGCCGTAAGCCTTACAGCGTTGTCCTTTTCGATGAAATCGAGAAAGCGCATCCTGATGTACTGAATGTGCTGCTGCAGGTGCTGGATGACGGACGGATCACCGATGCCCAGGGCAGAACGGTTAACTTTGAAAATACTGTCATCGTCATGACCTCCAATGCAGGCAGTGAAGGCACGGTTGGCGGCATGGGCTTCGGCAGGACAGATAATCAGATGGCATCGGAAAAGGCTATGAAGGCACTTCGCCAGTTCCTGCGTCCGGAATTTATCAACCGTGTGGATGAGATCATTACCTTCAATCACCTTACGGAAGAGAATTTCCTTGGCATTGCCGATATTATGCTGGAGGAGCTACGGCAGAATCTTGCAGACCGTGGCTTGACGCTGACATGGAGCGAGGACCTGCAGCAGTATCTTGTGAAGAAAGCATTTTCTGTGACCTATGGTGCAAGAAACCTGCGCCGGACGATTCAGAGAGATCTGGAGGATCCCATTTCTGAGAAGATCATCGAATCCTTTGAAAAGCCCATTTCTTCCATCAAGATTTCCGTCAAGGACGACAGAATCGAATTGAAAACCAAATAATCGAGGCCCCGGAATCTTCCGGGGCTTCTTTTACATATCCAGAGCGTCATTGATCTTGTCGCCCACGAGCCAGGCGGCATCTTCGACCTTGTCGGCTGCTTTGTTCACCAGTTTTCGCGCTGTAGATTGCTTTGGCAGCATCATCACCGCCACCGCACCGACTGCTGCACCGATGCCCATTGTGATCGCCCAACCTTTCATCTTCATAATTCTCCCTCCTTTCGACATTAGTATGCCCGAAAGGTTGGGGATGTTGGCAGGAAAGTATTGCGCTTTCGTAGAATCCTGTGATATAATGGGAGCAACAAGGAGGTGCACATATGGCGATTGATGTTTTGCACGAAAAAATCCGGAAATTAAGAAATCCCGCAATGGTGGATTTTGGTATCAAAAAGGAATGCATTCCGCCCCATTTGCTGGAAGAAGAGGGGGGATTTTTACCTGCCTATGCCCGTTTTTGCCGTGAGTTGATGGCTCAGCTGAAGGACTTTGTTCCTGCAGTCCGTTTTCCCTTTGGTGCTTTTGCGCTGCTGGGCGCTGAGGGATTGACGGTTCTTTCTGCGCTTTTGAAGGAAGCAGGGGAGATGGGGTACTATGTTGTGCTGGATGCACCGGAGATCCATTCGCCCTGGGGCGCTGACCGGATTGCTGACGGCATTTTTGGAACAGATGCGTATCCGTGTGACGCTCTTATAATTGACGCATATATTGGCAGCGATGCCCTGAAGCCTTTTTTGCCTTATTGCAAAAACGGAAAGAATGTATTTGCAATCGTTCGTTCTCCCAATAAGTCTGCTATGGAGCTGCAGGACATGATGAGCGGAACGCGGTTGTTTTACAGTGCGGTTGCGGAGATCGTCAATCGCTTTGGCGAAACGGTGCTGGGTAGATGCGCCTATTCTCAGTTCGGCGCGCTTGTCAGCGCCGGCGCACCCCAAAGTCTACAGACATTGCGGATGAAGCAGAAGTCCATGTTCCTGCTGGTTGACGGCATTGATTACCCCAGCGGTAATGCGAAAAACTGCAGCTATGCATTCGACCGATTTGGCTACGGCGCGGTCATTTGCGCAGGTCCTTCCATTACGGCTGCATGGAAAGCAGCAGAAACCGACGGAAAGGACTATCTGGAGCAAGCGAAGCAGGCTGCAGAACGCTTAAAGAAAAATATTACCCGTTACGTTACGATTTTGTGAGGAAATTATGCTGAAAATTTACGGATCTATGCTTTGCAAGGATTGTGTGCAGTGTGTTGCCGATTTGAATCATGCAAATGTTGCGTTTGAATTTTATGATTTTGCGGATAACCTTGCAAATTTGAAAACCTTTCTTTCCATCCGCGATAGTTCTGCACTATTTGATGATGCCAGAAGGGAAGGGTATATCGGTATTCCCTGCATCGTTGATGAAGACGGAAAAGTAAATCTTGATTGGTCTGAATATGTAACTCAGGCAGATGCCTGAGTAAGATCAGCGCATGGGCATAGGTCTGCCGCTCTGACGGGGTGCGCCGGAATCCGTACCGCCGGTGGCATCCATAGTACCGGTGGTGTCGTCCGTCGGCATGGGGTCCGGCAGAATTGTTGGCATGGTTGTGGGAACGGTCGGATGTGTCGCAGGAACGGTTGTGGATTGTGTGGGACTGTTGGTTTCCTCCGGATCTTTGCTGCGGCAGGCAGTCAATGCTGCTGCGGTAAGGACGAAACACAGTGTAATTGCAATCAATTTTTTCATATTGATCCTCCTGATATTCAGTTTACAGACATAGTATTTCCCTCAATTTCGGAATTAGACTGGAAAAATCCGCAATTTTTATTTTTGGGGATTGCTATTTTCAAAAATTGGCATTATAATAACTGGGATATAAATACATAAAGGAGAGTTTGTCCGTTATGAAGAAGCTCGCTGTTAAGAAAAATGTAGAATGTATGGCATGTTTGGCTTGCGTGGATGCTTGCTCCAAGGCTTTTTATAAGGAGTTCCATCCCGACTATTCCTGCATTCAGATCGTTGCCGGCAAGAATGGCGGCGCAAAGCCCAATGTTTGCATTCAGTGCGGTAAGTGCATGAAGGTTTGTGAGCATGATGCGATTACTCAGAATCCCAAGACAGGCGTGTACATGATCAACAAGAAGAATTGTGTCTCCTGCGGCAAGTGCGTGGAAGCATGCCCCATGAAGGTCATGGTTTTGAAACCCGAGAATCCTGCATCCAAGTGCATCGCCTGCGGCATTTGCGTTAAGGCATGTCCCATGGAAGTTCTGGAAATCGTTGAGAAATAATTTGCATAGTATAAGGCAGCCGCTTTTGCGGCTGCTTTTTCTTTTTTAAGAAATTTTCATTTTGTAACAATTGCATATTTGATCTTGGTATGATATAGTATAAAAGATATCATACACCCGGAGGCGTTTATGATGGAATTAACGGTTTTACAGAAGAATTTTCCCGCAGTTTGCGCTTTGAGATACAATGAGCCTATGTCCCTTCACACATCCTTTCGGATCGGTGGGACTGCTGAGATCATGGCATTCCCGAAAAGTAGGGAAGAGCTGGCAGATGTGCTGAAACAGTCCGCTATTTTGGACTGCAAATGTGCGATCCTTGGTGCTGGTACCAATGTTCTTGCTCCGGATGAGGGGATTGCAGGAGTAGTTGTTTGCCTGAAGGATTGCATTGACGGCATGGAGCGCTTGGATGAGACCCATATCCGTGTTATGGCGGGTGTGACCATGACCCGGGCAGCCGTATATGCAGCCAATATGGAGCTTTCCGGCTTGGAGTTTGCCCATGGCATTCCCGGTACGGTGGGCGGCGGTGTTTATATGAATGCCGGTGCTTACGGCGGCGAGATTTGCCAGGTGGCAAAAAGTGTGGAGATTATGGATAGAGCAGGAAATATCTCTACTTTATCCAATGAAGAAATGAAATTTTCTTACCGGCACAGTGTGCTGGAAGAGACCGGTGATATTGTGATCAGCGCTGTGTTTTCTCTGGAGCCTAAGCCTTCCGAAGAAATTAAAGCGCGGATGAAAGAATTGATGGCAAAGCGCTCTGCATCCCAGCCTTTGGATCTGCCTTCCGCCGGCTCAGCATTTAAGCGTCCTGCCCAGGGCTACGCTGCTGCGCTGATTGATGACGCAGGACTTAAGGGCTATCAGGTAGGCGGCGCTGCGATCTCAAAAAAGCACGCGGGTTTTGCTGTAAATTTAGGCGGTGCAACTGCTTCTGATGTCCGCAAGCTGCTAAAACAGGTTTCTGATATGGTCTATGAAAATTCCGGCATTCGGCTTGAGCCGGAAGTACGAATTTGGTAATTTTCGAAAGGAGGGCTCTTCATGGCTATCTCATTTTCTGGCGCTGCAAAAGCAGAAGTCTGCAGAGCCCTGCCCCAAAAGCATTGCTGTGCCTTAGCCGAATGCTTTGGTATTCTGCTTTACTGCAACAGTTTTTCTGCTGACGGTATCCGCATCATTACGGAGAGCCGTGAATTTGCGCAGAATCTGCCGAAGCTTTTTAAGAGAGCATTTGATGTGACATTTGATACATTTCCCAGCTTGGAATCTCCGGGAAAACTGATTTTTCAGATCAATGATCCCGAGAAAATCGACATTATCATGGAATCCTTTGGCTTTGACATGGCGGATACACTATCACTGCATGTGAATTTGCCTATCGTCGAGGATGATTGCTGTAAAGCTGCCTTTTTGCGGGGCGCATTTCTTGCCGGCGGCTCTGTGACAGACCCCATTAAAGGCTATCATATGGAGATTACCACCACCCATCAAAGTGTTGCCCGTGAGACCTATGCGCTGCTGGAAGAGGTTCTTGGATTCTATCCGAAGACCGCAACCAGAGGCGGCGCACAGGTGCTGTATGTAAAGCAAAGCGAGCAAATTGAGGATTTATTGACATATTTGGGCGCGCCGGTTGCCGCAATGGGCATTATGGAGGCGCGGCTTGAAAAGGAACTTAACAACAAGGTAAATCGTCGCTGCAACTGCGACGAAGCCAACACATCCAAGGTAGTGGAGGCTGCTCAGGAACAGCTGGCTGCCATTCGCATTTTGGAGGAACGGGGACTTGTGGAGCAGCTGCCCAAAAAGCTGCAGCAAGCCCTTACTGCGCGGCTTGAAAATCCTGAGGTATCCTTAACGGAGCTTGCTTCCATGATGGAGCCGCCCATTACAAAACCTGCAATGAATCATCGCCTTAAAAAGCTGATAGAACTGTCGAAGGAGGTTGTATCATGAGCTTTGTACATTTGCATGTCCATACAGAATACAGCCTGCTGGATGGTGCATGCCGCATTAACGGCATGATGGACCGTGTCAAGGAATTGGGTCAGAGCGCTATCGCCATTACAGACCATGGTGTTATGTATGGCTGTATTGACTTTTATAAGGCTGCAAAGGATGCCGGCATCAAGCCCATCATCGGCTGCGAGGTCTATGTTGCAAGACGCACCATGGAAGACCGTGTGCATGGCATTGATAATGATCCGTACCATTTGGTGCTGCTTTGTGAAAACCGCACCGGCTACGAAAATCTTTGCTATATGGTTTCTGAGGCCTTTACAAACGGTTTTTACGGTAAGCCCAGAGTGGACCTTGATCTGCTGAAGGAGCGCCATGAGGGTCTTATAGCCCTTTCTGCCTGTCTTGCCGGCGCTGTCCCTCAGTATCTGATGGAAGAGGATTATGCTGCAGCTAAGGAATATGCGCTGAAAATGGCGGATATTTTTGGTGAAGACCATTTTTACCTTGAACTGCAGGACCACGGCATTGAGGAACAAACTTCGGTAAATCAAGGTGTTATGCGGATTGCCCGTGAAACCGGTCTGCCGCTGGTCGTTACGAATGATGCCCACTATTTGCGCAAAGAGGATGCAGCCATGCAGGATGTTCTGCTTTGCATCCAGACCGGCAAAACAGTGGACGACCCCAACCGAATGAAATTCACCGGTGAGGAGTTTTACCTAAAGAGCGAGCAGGAGCTGCGCCAGCTTTTCCCAAATTGCGACGAAGCTTTTGAAAATACAGTGAAGATTGCAGATATGTGCAATTTGGAATTTATTTTCCACGAGTATCATCTGCCGTCTTTCCCTGTGCCGGAGGGTTACACCAATGAAAAGTACTTCCGCAAGCTTTGTTACGAGGGCTTTGAGGAGCGCTATTCGAATCCCCCTCAGGAATATATTGACCGGCTGGAGTATGAAATTGACGTTATCAGCCGAATGGGCTATGTCAACTACTACCTGATCGTTTGGGATTTCATTCGCTATGCCAAGGAAACCGGCATTCCGGTAGGTCCCGGTCGTGGCTCCGGCGCTGCTTCCATTGTTGCATACTGTATGCACATTACGGAAGTAGATCGCATGAAATATGCCCTCATTTTCGAGCGATTCTTAAATCCCGAGCGCGTCAGCATGCCTGATTTCGATACGGATTTCTGCCAGGAGCGCCGTGGTGAGGTTATCGATTATGTCATGCGAAAGTATGGCGCTGACCATGTTGCGCAGATCGCAACCTTTGGTACGATGGCTGCCCGTGGCGCGATTCGCGATGTGGGTCGCGCGCTGAATTTTAGCTATGCGGAAACGGATATTGTTGCCAAAGCTGTGCCCAATGAGCTGCATATTACGCTGGACAAGGCTTTGGAGATCTCTCCCCAGCTGAAAACAATGTACGATGAAGATGAACGGGTACGCAAGCTCATCGATACTGCCCGCAGCTTGGAGGGTATGCCCAGGAATACTTCTACCCACGCAGCAGGTGTTGTGATTACAGCCCAGCCGGTTTGTACCTATGTACCGCTGTCGCGCAATGACGATACCATCGTTACACAGTACACGATGACTACCATTGAGGAGCTGGGTCTTCTCAAAATGGACTTTTTGGGTCTTCGGAACTTAACGGTTATTGAGGATGCTGAGGCACAGATCCGCAAGTATCAACCGGATTTTGATATTGACAAAGTACCCGATGATGACCCCGCCACTTTTGCCATGCTGGCTGAAGGTAAGACGCAAGGTGTGTTCCAGCTGGAATCTGCAGGTATTACCGGTGTCTGCATCAATATGAAGCCAACATCCATTGAAGATATGACGGCTATTGTAGCGTTGTACCGCCCGGGTCCCATGGATTCCATACCCATGTTCATTGCCAATAAGCTTGATCCGAGAAAAATACGCTACAAAACACCGCTTTTGGAGCCGATCTTGAAGGTTACTTACGGCTGTATCGTCTATCAGGAGCAGGTTATTGAGATATTCCGCAGCCTTGGCGGTTACACCATGGGTCAGGCGGACAATATTCGTCGAGCCATCTCCAAAAAGAAGATGAAGATCATCGAGGAAAACCGTAAGGTTTTCGTTTACGGCGATCCGGATCAAAATATCCCCGGCGCGATCTCCAAGGGTGTCAGCGAGGCAGCTGCTCAGTCTATTTACGACGAGATCGTCGAATTTGCGAACTATGCCTTTAACAAGGCCCACGCGGTCTGCTACGCAGTCGTTTCTTATCAGACGGCTTACTTAAAGTGCCACTATCCTAAGGAGTATATGGCGGCACTGATGACCTCTGTGCTGGATTCTGCTACCAAGATCTCCGGCTATATTGCTGAGTGCAAGGATATGGGAATTCCCGTTTTGCCGCCGGATATTAATCATTCCGACGATCATTTTACGGTGGAAGGCGACAGTATCCGCTTTGGTCTTGGTGCGGTTAAAAATGTTGGCAGAGGGCTGATCCGCAGCATGGCTGCCAAGCGTGCAGAGGGTGGACCTTTCCGCAGCCTTGAGGATTTTCTGCAGCGCATGGGCGAGGGTGAACTCAACAAGCGGGCAGTTGAAAACTTTATTAAGTGCGGTTCTATGGATTGCTTCGGCTACCACCGCAGCGAATTGCTTGCTGTGTACGACACCATGATGGACAGCGTCGGGGCATCCCGCAAGAAGAATCTTGAGGGTCAGATGGGTCTGTTTGCCATGCTGGACGAGGATGATAAGGCAGCAGATGTTGTGATTCCAAGCTTGCCGGAAATCAACCGTGCAGACATGATGGCAATGGAAAAGGAAACCACCGGCATTTATCTTTCCGGTCACCCCATGGACGATTACCGTCAGTATCTGAAAAATACACATGTTGTGTCCATTGGTACGCTGCTGGATTCTGAAAGCAATTTCAAGGACGATCAAATCGTCAGCGTTGCGGGCATTATTCAGAACATGAAGATGAAGACCACCCGTTCCGGCTCCATGATGGCTTATGTTACTGTGGAGGACGATACCGCTTCTATGGAAATGTTGGCATTTTCCAATGTTTTGAGCCAGTTTGGCGGCTATTTGCGGGAAAATAGTGCGGTTGTTATCACCGGACGACTTTCTATGCGTGACGACAAGGAAGCGCAGATCGTCATTAACCGGGCACGACCGATCTCTGATTACGCCGATGAAGCGGTGCTTAACATGCCACAAGAGCCCCCCACGGTTTTGCAGGGTACACTTTGGCTTCAGCTGACTGGGGAGGACGATCCTCGTTATCAAAAGGTGAAAGCCATCGTCAACATGTTCCCGGGGAGTTCCCAGGTGAAGGTTTTCTTTGCTGACACCCGCAAGCTTCGTGGCGCGCAAGCAAGTCTTGACTCGCGGATGATCGCTGAGCTTAAAAATCTTTTGGGCGAAGCAAACGTTGTGGTAAAATAGCTTTCTTTTTTGGCAAGTTTATGCTATAATATCCGTTTGAAAGGAGTGAATCGCCGTGAAAAGAAAATGGATATGTTTATTTTTGCTCGTAATGGCGCTTTTGCTCCTTTGCGCGTGCAACAGTTCCGTATACGATATGTACCGCTTGCCTAAGCGTTCTGAGGAATTTACCAATCTGCAGAGTGTGATGGAGCAGGCGATGTCAGGATTGGAATACTGCGCTCCCATCAGCGGTGAGCATCAGCAAACTGTGCAGATGTCCGACCTTAACGGCGATGGCGCCCATGAATACATTCTTTTTGCAAAAGGTGCTTCAGACAAGCCTCTACAGATATTCATTTTCACGGAGGTTGACGATGAATACGTCCTTGCCGATACCATTGAGTGCAACGGCTCTGCCTTTGAGCAGGTGGAATATGTACGTATGGACGGCAGGCCCGGTAACGAAATTGTAGTTGGCAGACAGGTCAGTGACCAGGTCGTTCGATCGGTGTCTGTGTATACCATGGTTGATGGGCAAATGGAGCAAATGCTGACAGCAAATTACTCGAAATTTTCCTGTAACGATCTTGATAGCGACGGTATGGCGGAGCTTTTGCTTCTCAAACCCGGCGATTCGGATTCGGATAACGGTATTGCAGAGCTTTACAGCTTTTCGGATGGGCAAATGACAAGATCTACGGAAGTGAATATGTCAGCTCCTGCGGATAAGCTCAAGCGTATTATTCCCGGTAAACTGGAAGACGGCAAAACGGCAGTATTCGTTGCCAGCGATGTGATGGGCAGTGCCATCATTACGGATGTTTATGCCGTAATCGATGATGCTTTCACAAATGTTTCGTTCTCCAATGAATCCGGAACCAGCGTGCAAACGTTGAGAAATTACTACGTTTACGCAGACGACATCGATTCGGACGGTATTTTGGAACTACCAAGCTTGATTAGTATGCCTTCTGCAGAAACCGGAGATCAGCACATCATTCGCTGGTATTCCATGATGCCCGATGGAACGGAAGTTGATAA
Source organism: Faecousia sp. (assembly GCA_045540575.1). GTDB lineage: Bacteria > Bacillota > Clostridia > Oscillospirales > Oscillospiraceae > Faecousia. The sequence continues at coordinate 24,132 of JAZQHM010000066.1, forward strand.
GATGTTTACTTATCACAATTTTGTCGGTGGATGGTATTTGCAGCTGGACAGCACTTTGGCATCCCGTTTTTCTGTCGTTCAGAAGGGCAACAGTTATGAATTCAGCATTTTTGATGAAAAAAATGGTACTACCGAAAAACTGATGACCATTCATATGCTTACCGGACAAAAGCGGGAGGAATTGGCACAGGAAGGTAACAGGTTTGTGGTATTTCGGGACGAATCTGTTATCTACGCGGCGAACTTGGAGGTAGCTTCCGCTGCCTACAATATGACTAAGGATAGTCTGATTGACGCCTTCCATCTGATCCTGCAGGATTGGAAAACGGGCGAAACATAAGGGGTTATGGAAATGAAAAAGGTTTTAATTCTGGAAGATGAAGTAAATATCCGCAGCTTTGTGGTTATCAATTTAAAGCGCGCCGGCTACGAAGTGATTGAAGCCGGCACCGGCATGGAAGCGCTTGATAAGCTGGAAAAGCACCCTGAAGTCGGTGTGGCAATTTTGGATGTTATGTTGCCGGATATCGATGGATTTGAGGTTTGCCGCCGGATCCGTGCTGCCGGAACAAAAATTGGCATCATTATGCTTACGGCAAGGACTCAGGAGATGGATAAGGTCACCGGTCTTATGACCGGCGCAGACGATTATGTGACCAAACCCTTTTCTCCTGCAGAACTCACTGCCCGTATTGATGCACTGTTCCGCCGCCTTGGCAGTGATAAGCCGGTTGTAAGTGAATTGTTGAATCAAGGTCCTTTCGTGATGAACACCCGCAATCACACCCTTGAGAAAAACGGAAACCGGATTCGTCTGACCCAGGTGGAATATGCCATTATGAAGCTTTTTATGGAAAATCCGGGAAGGGCCTTGTCCCGTGAGGATATTCTTGCCACCGTTTGGGGCAGGGAATATGAGGGCGAACTGAAGATCGTGGATGTAAATATCCGCCGTCTTCGCATTAAGGTAGAAGACGATGCAACAACCCCGACCTATATTACAACCGTTTGGGGTTATGGTTATAAATGGGGCAACTGATCCCCTGAAAGTTGAGGAATTGTAATGAAAAAGGTAGGCGGACTGAAAAAGCGCTGGCTTATGAATACGGTTGGCGTTGTCTGTGCATTGGGCATGGTCTGTGTGATCATTGTTACCATTGCCTTTGCTGCCTATTACTATTCCTCTATGGAAGCAGATCTTCGCTACCGTGCACAGTCTACTACAGATTTTTTTGCTGATTATTTGAATCAGAATTACAAGGAATACTACCAGTCCTGCATTAACTACGCGAAATCCTTTGCGGATAAAAACCGGCTTGAGTTGCAGTTCATCGATACCCACGGGCGCATCGTTGCCACATCTTACGGCAGCTGGGTAGGGGAAACACCTACTACAAAAGACATTACGGATGCGCTCAATACCCGCACTTTTGGTAAATTCATAGGCAGAAACCCGGCAACCGGTGAACATATCATCGCAATTTCCAGCCCGATGATCTACAGCAACGGAGAAGTGATCGGTGTTCTTCGGTATGTTTCCTCCACTCAGGTGGTTGACCGGCAGATTTTCTTTACTGCTGTGGTTTCGCTTTTAGCGCTGGTTGCTGTTGTTCTTGTGGTGCTTTTTAGCAGTAATTATTACATTCACTCGATCCTCGTTCCTGTTGCTGAAATTACGGAAAAAGCCAAGCGCATTGCGGGCGGCAGTTACGGCATCCAGATCCAGGCGAAATATGACGATGAAATCGGTGAGTTGGTGGACACTATAAATGAGATGTCCTTTCAAATCAATCAAAACGAGAAGATCCAACGGGATTTCATTTCATCCCTTTCTCACGAGCTTCGTACACCTCTTACAGCCATTACAGGCTGGAGTGAGACCCTCCTGGGTGATGAAACGCTGGACAAAGACACCAGACGGGGCATGAAGATCATTCTTCGGGAAGCCAAACGGCTGACGGAAATGGTTGTCGATTTGCTTGACTTTACCCGCATTCAGGACGGCAGAATGACGCTGAATATGGAGCAGGCAGACATTCGCTGTGAATTTGAGGATACGGTTTATATGTACAGCAGCCGTCTCTCGCAGGACGGTATTCAGCTGATTTATCACGATACCGACGATGACATTCCGGAAATACCCTGCGATCCCAAACGTTTGCGGCAGGTATTTCTAAATATATTGGACAATGCCGCCAAGCACGGTGGCGAAGGGGAAAAAATAGAAGCATCCATTGCCATTGACGGCAATTTTGTTGTTATGCAGATTCGCGATCACGGACCCGGAATCCCGGAAGATGAATTGCCGCTGGTCAAGAAAAAGTTTTATAAAGGCAGCTCCAAGGCACGGGGGACCGGCATTGGACTTGCTGTCAGCGATGAGATCGTACAAATGCACAATGGCGAATTGACGCTGGATAACGCGCCGGATGGCGGTACGGTTGTTACTGTCACACTGCCGCTTAGCCAGTAAGGAAAGGAAAACTATGTCTGAAATGAAGCAAGAGCAGCCCTGCTGCGAACAGTTTAAAACCATGATCGGCGGACAAGCTTTGATCGAAGGCATCATGATGCGCGGTCCGGAAAAGGATGCTGTGGTTGTCAGAAACGGAGCAGAGCTGAAGGTCGAAATTAAAGAAAGAAAAGTAAGACCCAAGGATTCCATCCTTACAAAACCGCTGATTCGCGGTGTTGTAAATTTCTTTGATTCTCAGGTCTGCGGTGTGAAGGCACTGATGCGCTCTGCGGATCTTGCACCGGAGGATATGGTGCAGGAGGAAGCACCGTCAAAATTTGATATGTGGCTGGAAAAGAAGCTGGGAAATGAGGGCTTCCAAAAGGCTGTGGTTGGTATTGCCGTCTTTATGGGCCTGGGGCTTTCTGTTGTTCTTTTCTTCCTGCTTCCCATGGTGATAAGCAGCTTTTTCGATCAATGGATTCACAGCACATTGATGCTTAACCTATTTGAAGGTGTAATCCGCATGGCGATTTTTATGGCATATATGCTGCTGGTTTCCAGAATGAAAGAAATGAAGCGTGTTTTTGCCTATCATGGTGCGGAGCATAAGACCATTCGCTGTTACGAAGCAGGTTTACCTTTAACAGTTGAGAATGTACGCATGCAGACCCGTATGCACCCCAGGTGCGGCACAAGCTTCCTGCTTGTGGTTATGGTGATCTCCATTCTGGTTTTCTCTATTGCATCTTCCTTGCTGCTTACTATTATTCCCGGACTTGCTGCGATGCGCGGTGGCGCGCTGTTCCGCTTTGTGATGATCGCATTTAAGCTGATCTTGTTGCCGCTGGTTGTTTCCATTACCTATGAAATCAACCGCTGGGCAGGTCGCCATGATAACAAATTTACCCGCATTTTGACCGCACCGGGCATGTGGATGCAGAATTTTACCACATATGAGCCCGATGACGGCATGATTGAGGTAGGCATTGCCGCAGTGGAGGCTGTTCTTCCTGAGCAGGAGGGTGCAGACCGTTGGTAAAGACCTATTCACAGTTATATTTGGACTCCAGACGCATTTTAATGGCAACAGAGGACGCAGATTCTGCAAGCTTTATTGCCCGGCAGCTTTTATGTCATGTTTCCGGAAAAACACCGGAGCAGGTGCTGACCAACAGAGAGATGTATGCCTCGGAAGAAGTCTGTGCTGCGATGGATTTTGCTACCCACAGAGCCCTTTCCGGTGAGCCACTTGCGTATATTTTGGGTGAGTGGGAGTTCTACGGGTTGCAGCTGCATGTTGACAAGAATGTCTTAATTCCGAGAGATGACACTTGTGCAGTAGCAGAGCTTGCCATTAACAAAGCACTATTTCTCAAAAAAGATCCCCGGATTCTCGATCTTTGCACCGGTTCCGGTTGTATCGGTCTAGCGGTTGCAAGCCGTGTCAAGGATGCACGGGTGACCCTGGCGGATATTTCGAAAGATGCCCTTGCGGTTGCGAAGAAAAATATCACCCGCAACCATTTGACGGGCAAGGTTACCTGCGTTCAGGCAGATGCATTGGCAAAGCCTTCTGCATTTTTGGGAAAATTTGATTTGATCGTATCGAATCCACCTTATATCACCTCCCAGGAAATGCTGGAACTTCCCCTAAGTGTTAAAAAATACGAGCCCCATTTGGCACTCCATGGGGGCGATGACGGACTTATATTCTACCGCGCTATAGCGGAAAATTATAAGCAGGCTTTAAAGCCCGGCGGCTACCTTTGCTTTGAATTTGGCATGGGGCAAGGTGACGATGTCTGCAAGATTTTGGAAATGAACGGGTATACCATTCTGGAACGCTCCAGAGACTATAATGACAGAGAGAGGGCTGTGATCGCACAGCTCAGGAAGGAAGATTAATATGGCAACGAAGAAAACAGCGTATGAAGCACCTACCCCCGCATCTGATAAGAAGAAGGCTCTGCAGACTGCACTTGCTCAGATCGAAAAGAATTTCGGCAAGGGTACCGTTATGCGCCTTGGCGACAAGCCGGAAATGAATGTGGACGCGATTCCCACCGGCTCCTTGGCACTGGATGCTGCGCTGGGTATCGGCGGCGTTCCCAAGGGCAGAATTATTGAGATCTACGGACCGGAATCCTCCGGTAAGACCACTCTTGCTCTGCACATTCTGGCAGAGGCTCAGAAAATGGGCGGTGAAGTGGCGTTTGTGGACGCAGAGCATGCCCTTGACCCCGTTTATGCGGCTGCTTTGGGTGTCGATACGGACAATATGCTGGTCTCTCAGCCGGATACCGGCGAACAGGCTCTGGAAATCACCGATGCACTTGTTCGCAGCGGCGCAGTGGATGCTGTTGTGGTTGACTCTGTTGCAGCACTTGTTCCCAAGCAGGAAATTGAAGGTGAAATGGGCGATACCTTTGTTGGCTTGCAGGCACGGCTTATGAGCCAGGCGCTTCGTAAGCTGGCTGGTACCATTGCAAAGACCAACTGTGTTGTCATTTTCATCAACCAGCTGCGTATGAAGATCGGTGTGATGTACGGTAACCCTGAAACCACCACCGGCGGCAATGCGCTTAAGTTCTATTCCTCCGTCCGTTTGGATGTGCGCCGCACAGAGTCCATTAAGGAAGGCGGCAATGTCATCGGCAACAAGACCCGCGTTAAGGTCGTTAAGAATAAGGTCGCACCTCCTTTCCGTGAGGCTTACTTTGACATTATGTACGGTCAGGGCATCAGCAAATGGGGCGAACTGGTTGATCTGGCTGTGGAAATGGACATCGTGCAAAAGTCCGGCAGCTGGTTTTCCATGGGCGAGGAGCGCATTGGTCAGGGCAAGGACAGCGTAAAGCTGTATTTGCAGTCCAATCCTGATGTTGCGGAAGAAGTGGAAGCAAAGGTCCGTGAGAACCTTATGAAGGCAACTGCGCCCAAAGCACCTGCCAAGGCAGCAGAGCGTCCCATTGCAGTAAGCGCTGACGATTTTGATGATGAGGATTGATCGTCTTGTCACCAGTCCGGATCGTGCAGGACGCTACCGCGTAGAGCTGTCTGACGGCAGCGTTATGCGGCTTTACCGGCAGACGGTAGAGGATTTTGCTCTGTATACTGGCAAGGAAATGACGGATTCTGAGATAGGTGATCTGCGCAACGCAGCAGGGCAAATGTCTGCAAAAATGCGGGCTGTGCGTATCGTATCGGCGTCCTCCGTTTCCAAAAAGGACTTGCAGCAGCGCCTGGTGCAAAAAGGGGAGGACCCGGAGCAGGCGAGGGCAGCTGTTGAATGGATGGCGGAGCTTTCTCTCATTGACGACAGGAAGACCGCTGAACAGGTTGTATCCCGCTGCATTTCCAAGGGTTACGGCTTATCCCGTGCCAAGCAGGCGCCTTATGAAAAGCGGATTCCCAAGCAGTACTGGGAGGAAGCTTTGACGGATTATCCCGATCAATCGGATGCAATTACGGATTTTCTCTCATCAAAGCTCACGGCGGACAGCGACCCAAAAGAAGTGCGCCGTGCCATCGATGCGCTGATTCGCAAAGGTCACAGCTATGGCACCATCCGCCGTGTCCTTGACAAGCTTTCTTTTGATACTGATGAATTCCCGGAGGAATGATCTTTCATGGCAAATATTGGCTTTATCAGTCTTGGCTGCGCCAAGAATCAAGTGGACTGCGAGCGGATGATGTACCGCGTGCAGGAAGCAGGTCACACAGTTTGCAGCGGCATTGTCGGTGCGGATGTGGTTGTAATCAATACCTGCGGTTTCATCGATTCTGCCAAAACCGAGGCGATTGACTTCATTTTGCAGACCGCTGCTCTGAAAGCAGAAGGGCAGGTCGGCAAGATTCTGGTTACCGGTTGTCTTTCTCAGCGCTATCAGGAGGAGATCATGCAGGAAATGCCGGAGGTTGACGGCATTCTTGGCACTGGCAGCTATACGGAAATCGTTCCTGCTATTGAAGCGTTATTGGAGGAAAATTCTGTTGTTGAATTTGGCTCCATCGACGCGCCGGAGCAGGAGACCGGACGGATTCTTACAACACCGGAGCATTATGCCTACATAAAGATCGCAGAAGGCTGCGACAACCGCTGCAGCTACTGCATTATTCCGTATCTGCGGGGCAAATACCGCAGCCGTCAAATGGATGATATTCTTTATGAAGCGCGGCTGTTAGCCGCCAGCGGTGTTAAGGAGCTGTTGGTTGTTGCCCAGGATACCAGCCGCTACGGCACGGATTTTCCTGAGCACAAGCGGCTCTTGCCGGAGCTTTTGCGTCAGCTTTGCCAAATCGAGGAACTGCATTGGATCCGTGTGCACTATGTTTATCCTGATGAAATCGACGATGAATTTATCGATGTTATGGCGTCAGAGCCTAAGATCGTTAAGTATTTGGACATTCCCATTCAGCACTGCAACAGTAAGATCCTGAAGTTGATGAATCGCCGTGGTGACCGCGTATTCTTGGAGCAGCTGTTTGACAAGCTGCGCGCCAGAATTCCCGGCTTGGTACTGCGTACCAGTGTCATCACCGGTCTTCCCGGTGAGGGTGAAGAAGAATTTGCAGAGCTTTGTGAGTTCCTCAAGCAGCAGAACATGCCCCGTGTTGGCGCGTTTGCGTTCTCTCCGGAGGAGGGTACACCCGCTGCCGAGATGGAATTCGTGGACAGCAGCATTGCCCAGCAGCGTGCTGAGCAGATCGGCACGATTCAGTCCCGTATCATGGACGCGTACAGCGAATCCATGATGGGGAAGACCCTTGAAATTCTGGTTGACGGCTATGATGAGGAGTTCGGTCAGTATTACGGTCGCAGTTATGCAGACTCTCCGGAGATCGACGGCAGAGTCTGGATCGCAACGGAGGATGACCTTTCAGAAGGAACGTTCGTAAATGTGCAGATCGACGGTGTAATTGACGGAGATCTGTCCGGCTTTGTAGTGGAGGAGTAAACTATGACCTTGGCAAGTAAAATTACATTACTGCGTGTTGCGTTTATCCCCGCATACATGGCATTGATGTATTTAAGCGGCGGTCAGCCCAATGTTTGGATGTGGCTTTCGCTGGCAGTATTTATTCTTGCCAGCATTACCGACTTTGTTGACGGTGAAATCGCCAGAAAAATGAATCAGGTCAGCGATTTTGGAAAGTTTCTGGATCCGCTGGCAGATAAGCTTTTAACGATTGCGGCAATGGTCATGTTCACCCAGTGGGGTAGAATGCCTGCCTGGGCGCTGATGATCGTGCTAACCCGGGAATTCGCAGTTACCGGCCTGCGCTTGATCGCTGTTGGCAAGGGCAAAGTCATCGCTGCCGGTTGGAGCGGCAAGGTCAAAACCGCCAGCACCATGATCGGTCTTTGCGCATGGATGGCATTTCCAACGATCCCTGTGCTGGGTAGCATTATAACCGGCATCATTATTTTGACAACGGTGTATTCCGGTATTGAATATTTTGTTCAGAACTGGAAATGTCTTTGGGATTAAAATGAGCCTCCGGTAATCCGGAGGCTACACTTACGAGGTAATTATGAATATTCGTGAAATCAGCGAGATCCGGCGGCACATCCGCCGTGACCGCAGCAATATGACCGCAATTTACGGCTGCTATGTGAATACGAGCAAGGAAATCATTTCCGAGTTCAAGCAGAGCACCGGCATGATGAGTGAAAATGAGGGAGAAAAGTATTTTGCGCTTTTAAAGCGCAGCCTTTCCGGCACCATTGGTAAGAATCTCATCGACATCAACTTTAAGACTTCTCAAGTTGGTAACAGCGAAGAGCATACCCTTTTGATGCAGCTTCGCCAGACCGCGCTCGCGGACGAAGAATTGCGGATTCGTTTTTATAAGAAAGTGATCGAGTCTGTTTCTTTGGATGAGAACTATCTGATCCTCATCGGCTGCGACAGCTACGATGTGCCCTTTAAGAGCAGGGATGGGGAAAATGACAATGCAAGAGCGGATGAGACCTACACATTCCTGCTTTGCGCGGTCTGTCCCGTGAAGCAGCTGCAGCCAAAGCTTCACTACATTCCCGAGGATAAGGAGTTTCATGACGGCGGCATTACAAACGCTGTTTCTGCCCCGGAGCTCGGATTCCTGTTCCCGGCATTCGACAATCGCAGCACAAACATCTATAATGCCCTTTACTACACCCACAGCCCCAAGGAGAGCCACGAATCCTTCGTTGCGGCTATGTTTAACACCCAGATTCCCAAGCCCGCCTACGAGCAGAAGAAGTCCTTTGAGGCGCTTTTGGGCAGAACCCTTGAAGAGGAGTGCAATCTGGATTTGGTGCAGACAGTCCATGATCAGATTTGCCAGCGTATTGAGCTGCACAAGGAGAGTATGGTGGCTGATACGCTTATGGTGAGCAAGGATGAGGTAAAAGATGTTCTGTCGTCCTGCGGCGTCTCCGAGCCTCACATTGCGAAGTTCAGCGTGGATTATGATGAGGCATTCGGTTTCGAAGCAGATCTTCATCCCAAGAACATCATCGATCACCGTCATTTTGAGATTAAGACACCGGATGTATCGATCAAGGTCGCGCCGGACAGAACGGATCTGATCCAAACCCGGATCATCGGCGGTGTTAAGTACATTTTGATTTGTGCAGAGGAGGATGTTGAGGTAAACGGCGTCAGCATCCACATTGCAGACAAAGAAACAGCAGAAGTTTAACGCGGGGAGGCGATTATTATGGAAGCAAGACAGAGAAAACGCGTGTCCATGGATGTGAACGGTAAATGGGCGAAAGCATCTGCAAGTCTTATGGCAGTATCCTTGTTTCTAAGAGCGGTATACTACCTTGGTATCAAAAATTTTGCAGATATCGGGTTCTTTGGTTTTCTGTTCTGCGCCCTTGTGCCGCTGGCTCTTAGCAGTATGTATGTGGTGCTGATGTACGGTGTGCATAGAAACGCGCCTGGCACATACGGCTTGATTGCGGCCGCATTTTGTGTGCTTTTGATCATTTGGAGTTTTTATACCGGTAGCTTTATCCGTATTATTCTGGCACTTGCGTGGTATGCCATTGCAGCAGGAATCGTAATTTTCTCAACTGCGGGCACACTGCGAAATAAGTCCTTGTTCGTTGCAACCTTTGCAATTCCGATCGTGGTTCGATTCTTTGTGTTTGATTTGGGTCGGCTTGGTATTTTCGACAGTGTCGCAGAAGGCTCTGTTCTTTTCCTGCTTGCTTCCTTTGCATGTCTTCCCATGACGCTGAAATACCCGAAACAATGATTAAAACCGGCACTGCTTTTGCAGTGCCGGTTTTGCTCTCATTCAAAACCCTTGAGAATATTTACAATAATGTCAGCAGCATTTTCAACGCCGATCAGACCCGTATTTAAGCAGATGTCATAGTTCTCTGCAGCGCCCCAGGTTCTTCCGGTGTAGTGCTGATAATTCAGCTTGCGGCGCTTATCTTTTTCCTGCAGACGTGCCTGAGGGCTCTTTTCGGATTCGCCATAAAGACGAACGATTCGGTCAGCACGGAAATCCATGTCTGCGTAGGTATAAACGTGGAACACATCGTCCCGATCTTTGAGTATGTAGTCGGCATTGCGTCCGACGATAACGCAGGGACCCTGCTCAGCCAGCTGCAAAATAGCGCTGCACTGAATGTTCCAAAGGAAATCGGCGGTGGAAAGTCCGTTCATAACACCGGGAACACCCTGAGGAGCAAAAGCGTAAGAAAGAAGGCTTTTTCCGGGAGCATGCTCACCGTGCTCTTCAACAAATTTGGGGGCAAAACCGGATTCCAGCGCCACATGCTCAACAAGCTCCTTATCGTAAAAAGGAATGCCAAGTTTTTCCGCTATGAGATGACCTACGGTGCGTCCGCCGCTGCCAAACTGTCTGCTGATGGTGATGATGTTCTTTTTCATAGAAAAACCTCCTTATCATGTCTTTGAGTATATTATATCAGCCCATATAAATATTGTCAAAGAAAAAAATAAGGCACAAAATCTGTGCCTTATTTTCAGTATTTTATTTCGCCGCGAAGTTCTTTTTGCACATAAGTGCTTTGCTCCATGTGTGGCTTCAGTGCCGGAACATCCCATAGAAAGCGTGTTACGATATCTTCGTAGCGCAGCGGGTCTGTCATATAACATAGTCCGTGTCCGGCTTGTCGGAATGTATGCAGCTGAGCGTTACTTGCACAAGCTTTATAGATTCTTCTGCTCATTTCACAGGGAACAAATCGGTCATCTTCGCCGTGGATCAGAAGAATGGGGTGTTTTGATTTTCTGACAGCTTCTTCAGCACTGCAATCCTCCAAGGAGAATCCTCCGAAAAGCCGTGCGCCAAGCCAAATGAATAGGTAGGCGAGGGCGGCAGGGATCTTCCGGTCCTTACAAACCTTACGAATGATCGCTTTTGGAGAGGAATAGGGACAATCAGCCATAATTGCACAGACATTTTGAGGAAGCGGTAATTCGGATGCCATCAAAACCGTTGCAGCACCCATGGATAAGCCACCAAGAATGATAGGGGAGTCGGGGAAATGACTGCTGACATAGTTTGCCCAGCTGACACAGTCGTGTCGCTCACAGATACCGAATGTTATTACTCTGCCTCCACTTTTACAATGGGCACGCTGATCCACGGCTAATACATTGAATCCCATTTTCATTGCCAGCATGTAGGCGCCTGCGCAGTCGCGAAGAGGGTGGCTGCGATAGCCATGAAAAAGGATTTGCACCGGTGCGCCGTCATTTTTATGGTAATACCGAGCCTGCAGGGTAAGACCGTCGAAGGATGTGATCTCAATCTGTTTCGCTTTAGCTTTGTCCATGATCCTTGTGGAAGCATAGATGTTGTCGTGTACTTCCTTATATTGCGCGCCATCCATTTTCTCATAGGGATCTTCCTTGCGTTTTGCAGGGGAGTGGAAACAGATGTAGTAGGTGTAATAGGACAATGCAAGTATGAAAATCAGAATTATGAGCAGTGCAAATATCATAGGATCCCTCCTGACTCTTACATAGTATTATATCCTTATATTGGAAAAATAGTCAATGGCTTATTGACTTTTCATGACCACAGATTTAATATATTGATATAAAGCTAATTGATCCATTCTCGATTATGAAACGGAGGAATTATACCATGATGTATCCAAGTGAAATTCCCATGCGCAAGAAGATCATCAATGAGATTCTGGAAAAGAAGATCATCGCAATCGTTCGCGGTGCAGATGAGAATCAAGCTATGGAGGTTGCACGGGCACTGTATGAAGGTGGTATTACTTTGGTTGAAATCACTTTCAACCTTAATAAGCCTGAAACTTTTGTCAATACAGCAAATGCGATTCGTGCCATAAGCAGAGAATTTAGGGACAGAATGTATGTCGGTGCTGGCACGGTTACCAGCGTGGAGCTTCTATACACAGCTATGAACGCAGGTGCGCAGTACATTATTTCTCCGGATGCTGATGAGGATGTTATTAAAATGACAAGGCAGATGGGTCTTGTATCTTTGCCCGGTGCTTATACTCCCACAGAGGTGAAGAAGGCTCATGCCAGTGGTGCTGATTTTGTTAAATTATTCCCCTGCATCGGTGATGCGACAGCGTACATGAAGGCAATCAGCGCACCGCTGAGCAATGTTCGTTTCCTTGCCGTTGGTGGTGTAGATGCAGATAACGCGGCTGACTTTATCAAAGCCGGTGCTGTGGGTGTCGGCATTGGCAGCAGCCTTGTGAATAAGGCTTGGGTGGAAGCCGGCGAATACTGGCGCATTACGGAAAAGGCGAAGGAACTTGCTGCAAAACTTGGTTAATTAAATCTTCTGGCACAGCTGCAAAGCAGCTGTGCTTTTTTATCAGAAAAGGAAAAATAATTGTATAATTTTGAATAATCCTACTGTATAGCTATTGACTAAATTATTTTAAAGGACTAAAATGATTATAAATAAAGCCGTTTAGTTGTGTTTAGACGGCAGAAATGAAGAGGGGTAAATTATGTCTAAATTATTTGCCGGATTTGGTCGTACCAATGTTACACCGATGCTGGGAATCGGTCTGCGGGGTTACTTCAAGGTAAGATTAGCAGACGGTATTCTCGATGAAATGGAAGCAAACGCCGTTGCACTTACCTGCGATGGTAACACTGCCGTATTTGTGGCGATCGATCTTTGCGCAATGCCGGAGGCACTTGCTACTGCAATTCGCACGAAGGCAGCCGAGGCAACGGGAATTGACGCATCGTGCATCCATGTCAGCGCAACCCATTCTCACACAGCGCCTCATGCTGACCCCGAGCATACCGATCCTCTGGTTTTGGAGTATACCGATTATCTTGTGAAGAAGACCGCAGATGCCATCCGCATGGCACTGGAAGATCGGAAGGAATCCAAGATCGGCTGGGCGGTCGGCAATGCGCCCAACATTGCATTTATTCGCAGATTCCGCATGAAGGACGGCTCCATCCGCACCAATCCCGGCGTGAACAACCCGGACATTCTTGCACCTTTGGGCGATGTTGACGAGCGGGTAAATGTTCTGCGTATTGATCAGCAGGGCGGTAAGTCCATTGTCTATGTGAACTTCGGTGACCATCCGGATACCGTCGGCGGCTGCAAGATCAGTGCTGACTGGCCCGGTTTTACCCGCCGCATGGTGGAAAAGGCTCTCGACAATACCCGCTGCGTATTCTTTAACGGTGCGCAGGGCGATGTAAACCATGTCAATGTCTGGCCGAAGCCCGGCGATTCCAACGATATGACCCGCGACTTTGACGATGTTGACCGCGGTTACGGTCATGCCCGCCATATGGGCAACGTGGTTGCCGGTGCAGTGCTGCAGGTATATGACAAGGTTGCATGGTTTGATGAAACCGCGATCCGCAGTGCAACCAAGATCGTCCGGATTCCTTCCAACAGACCCACTTCCGAGGAGCTTCCTGAAGCACACCGTATCAATGATCTGCATCAAGCCGGTCGTGACAGCGAACTGCCTTATGAGGGCATGATGCTGACGACGATTGTGGCAGATGCAGGTCGCAAGGTCATGCTGGAAAACGGTCCTGATTACTTTGATGTACCGGTCAGCGCCATCGCTGTTGGCAATGTGGCTATGGTGACGATTCCCGGTGAGCCCTTTACGCAGATCGGCACAGAGCTTAAGAAGGCAGAGGGTTGGGATATGGTCATGCCCATGTGCCTTACCGATGCCGGTGCGGGATATTTCCCTGTGAAGCAGGCATATGATGAAGGTGGCTACGAAGCAAGGTCTTCGAAATTTAAGGCTGGCGTTGCGGAGTTGCTCATTGAAGAGGGCAAGAAGCTACTTAACAGCTTGAGATAAGGAGAAGCGGTATTATGAAAGCGATTATCAATGCGACTATCGTTATGAAGGACCATCTGATCACAGAGGGTATCTTGCTGTATGAGGATGGAAAAATTGTTGATTTTGGCGAAATGCGTTATATTTCGGTTCCGGAAGGCTGCGATGTGATCGATGCGGAAGGTCAGTTTGTGGGTCCCGGTCTTGTGGATATCCATACCCATGCCGGCGGTGGCAAGTGGTTTTACGAGGATCCCATTTATGCTGCTCAGTTTAACCTTGCCCATGGCACGACGACTGTTCTGCCCACTTTGTATTTCAGCTCCAATCAGCAGGAGCTTTTGAAGCAGCTGGATACTGTCAAAGCAGCAATGCTGACTCCTGAGGGTGCAAGCATGGCGGGCTTTTACATGGAAGCCCCTTACATGAATCCCAAATTCGGTGCTGACCGGGAAAACAATCCCTGGAAGGATGTTGTCAATCCTAAGGATTATATGCCCGTTATCGAAAAGGCGGGGGATGATGTTAAGGTTTGGGTTGTTGCTCCGGAGCGGGAAAATATCGAAAGCTTTGTCCGTGACGCAAAGGCTTATAACCCCTATGTCCGTTTCTCTGTGGGACACAGTGAGGCAAGTCCTCAGCAGATCGAGGCTCTGATGCCTTACGGCCTTTGCATCGGCACCCACCACACCAATGCCACCGGCGACCTGCCCAAGTATCCCGAGTGCCGCGGTGTCTGTGTCGATGAAACCGTGAATTATAATAAGGACATTTTTGCAGAAATGATCTGCGATAGCCGTGGCATTCATGTAGATCCTTACATGCAGCGGTTGGTTCGCCGCATTAAGGGCGAAGACCGCCTGGTACTTATCTCCGATGCTTGTGTATTCGACGGACCTCAGCCTGAGGGCTACGATGGTGTTAATGACCTTTGCTTTGACTGGATGGGCGAAATCGCCGGCTCTAAGCTGACGCTGGAGGTTGCCTGCCGGAATATGATGAAGCACACCGGTGCATCCATCGTGGATGTTTTCCGCTATGCTTCTACCAATCCTTGCAAGGCAGTTGGCTTTACCGATCGCGGTATAATTGCAAAGGGCTACCGCGCAGATCTGGTGATCGTTGACAACTGGATGAATGTGAAAAAGGTTATCCTAGCAGGTGAGGAAATAGCATGAAGCAATATGTAATTACCCGCGTAAACGGCAAACCGGATTGGGATCATATTCCGTCTCTTTCTATGGAGGTCAAATATCTTCAGACTCCGGATGATATTGCCGCAACTGCACAGATTTGCTATGATGATACCGGTATCTTGGTGCATCTTCGCGCATATGTTAAGGAGATTCGTGCGGTAGAGCAGGGACCTTACGGCGTACCTTGTGAAGATAGCTGCCTTGAGTTTTTCTTCCAGCCGGTAGCCGGTGATGACCGGTATATCAATTTGGAATTTAATTCCAATGGCTGCTACTATTTCGGCACTGGCACGGGAATTGAGGATCTGATGCGCATGCTTCCGGAAGGCAACGGTGAGAATCTTTTCTCCCACGAAATCGCCAAGACCGATGACGGCTGGGAGATCTTCTATAAGATTCCCTATTCTGTAATTCGCCGCATTTTCCCCAGCTTTACGGTTATGCCGGGAATGACGATTCGTGCAAATTGTTACGCTTGCTCCGATCTGTCTACCCCCAGTTACTACCTTTCCTGGAGCGAAGTGCTTCGCGAGCCCTTTACATTCCATCGCAGCTGCTGCTTTGGCTCTATGACTTTCGCAGAATAAAGGTTTAGCCCCCGGTTTTCCGGGGGCAATTTTTTACATATCGATGGCTGGGTTCATATAATACACATTCTTCTGGTTCAGCTTTTCACGCAGCTGCTGCATGGATTCTCCGAAGCGCTGGAAATGCACCACTTCGCGTTCCCGCAGGAATTTGATAACATCGTTTACATCCGGATCGTCGGAAAGCCGGAGGATATTGTCGTAGGTTACCCGGGCTTTCTGCTCTGCACCCAAATCCTCGGCAAGATCTGCAATGGGATCTCCCTTTACCTGCATGGATGCGGCAGACCAGGGGAAACCGGAGGCTGCAGTGGGGTAGACACCGAGAGTATGGTCAACAAAATACTGCTCCAAAGGTGTGCCCTCAATGTCCTTTTCCTTCAGATTCCGGGTCAGCTGATGCACGATGGCACCGATCATTTCCAGATGCCCCAATTCCTCCGTGCCGATGTCCGTAAGAAGCCCCTTCTGCTCGCCGAATGGTACAGGTTATAAACCAACATCAGATATTCCATTTGATGCTGATTTCGTGTTCTGACAACCTGATTTTGTCTATGAGAGCGTCAGCTACAATCATTTTATCTTCCAAGGTCAGCTCTGACCATTTGGAGATATAGTTGCTGATTTGAGCAACGTCGCATTTCTTTGTTGCTTGGGCAGATTGCAATTCATTTAGCTTAATTATGCATTGAGTGCGTTCGTCATCTAATGATGTTACTTTATCACTTAGGTACTTTATTAAAGCTCCGGATGCCTCCATTGCTTTTTGCGTTGCAATTTCAATATCCTGATCTAAGCGTGCAATACGTGTTTTTAGCTGTGTTATTTCTGGGTCTATGCTGATTTCTTGCGGGGCAGATAATGACGAAAATTCTTGCAATTTGATTTTCATTTGCTCGAATATCATTGCTTCCACAGCATCTGCTTTAAGACCATGAACACCGTCACATCTTTTTTCTGCCTGATTGGCCTCGGAACAGATCACATATCTAAATACGGCACCACTTGGTTTAACTGTCTTTTGAATGACTAAGGCATATCCGCATTTCGCACATTTTAGTTTTCCAGCTAACCACGTGTTTTTTATCTTATTCTGCCGTACTGTCTCACCGGAGTGTTTTTGCTTTTTCCGGCACCTTAACCATATGTCTGATGGGACGAATCCCAGGTGAGGAGCTAAAACAAGGTGGTGTCCTTCCAAGCGGTAATTTGGGTGTGTTTTTCCTTTTTCAGAATATAGATAACAGCCGTTAGTCCCGATAAAATCCTCAGGTGGATTGTGGATAATGACACCGTTTTCTTTAAAAAATTCGTAGACGGCGAGGTCTGCTTTTACATAAGCGGGATTATGTAGCATTCGTCCGATATGTGTTCGTGTCCATCGACCATCTTCCTTTTTTGGGTGTTTTATTCCAGCATCATTCAATGCCTTTACAACATCACCAAGGGATGCCATTGGATCCTGATAGACTGAGTACATAAATTGCAGAATATTTGCTTCGTCCTCTTTGATTGTATATCGAGCTGTTTTTTTTCCCTCTAAGTAGAATGGTTCTGTTTTAAATCCCATGGGTATTTTGCCACCCATAAAGAATCCTTTCTTATTTCTCGAATGATAAGCATCAAACACACGCTGTTGTATAGTTTCCCGTTCAAGCTGTGCGAAAACAATACATATATTTAACATTGCTCTGCCCATTGGGGAAGAAGTATCAAATTTTTCGGTGCAAGAAACAAACTCAACATCGTATTTTTGAAATTCTTCCATTAAGTTTGCAAAATCAAGAATCGATCTGCTACATCTATCAAGTTTATAACATATGACCCTTTTGATTTCACCGTTTCTGATTGCGGTTAACATTTGTTGGAACTCAGGCCGATCTGTATTTTTGCCGCTATAACCTTTGTCTTTATATACTCGGTATGGACCACCTCTCGTTTCATATTTACAGAATTCGATTTGACTTTCTATGGATATACTATCAGCTTTATCCACAGATTGTCTTGCGTAAATGGAATCTTCTTTAATCATGGTTTTTTCCTTTCATAAAGAAAGAACCGCCAGCATATAATATATATACGCAGGCGGCAATACATTTTTCAACAAAATTATTGATATTTCGAAAAAACACTGTAAAGTGCTTGAGATATTTCTTTTGCTTTCGTTTCCCTTGCTTCCTCTGTTGGGAATGAAGGGTTTATATGATGTATCTTTATCTCTTTCTCTGTAATAGTCCGAGGATTCTCTTGGAATTCGGGTTCTTTTACAGGAATTGAACTCAAATGGCATTCACCTCCTTGATATTTAGAATATGCACAAAGTACTTGACTCTATGCGAAAAGCCCTTATCATAAGGTCATTTCCTGCGCTGCTTTACACCGCGTTTTCAGGTGCCGCTGTGCGAACATTCTAAAGAGGGCGTGCTCACAAAGATCACCGCACACTTTCCACTTTTCCTGTATAACTCCTTTGGATAAGGTATGCTGTTTTCAAGGTGCAGAAACATACGGCTCGTGCAAGGGGAAACCGATGTAATAAAGAAATAAAGAATTCATTTCTTTTTTCTGCAACCTCGAAAAATTATTATGAGAAACTACATATTGTATAAATGCACTTGACTTAAACTATATGTTGTGTTAGAATGACCGTGTAATTGATTTATGTGCGCCTTCCCGTTAGGGAAATACAGCATCAAAAGCTGTAGCGGATTCCGCATTGCACACGCTGTTAAGTTTGTACGTTGTTACCAGAGGAACCACTATGCCCATTGGCAGTGGATCTCTGGATTTTTTGTTTTAATATGGGGCTTATGCCCAGCGGGAATGACTTTGGTTCATAGGAACTCTATGGACGCCAGATTTATGGTTACGGTCATTCCCGCTTTTTTTATTTGCCCAAATGCCGTGAAAGGCTTTGAGGATATATCAAATATGAAAGGCAGGTCAAAGAATGAAAGTAACCG
>JAZQHM010000067.1:0-21265 GCA_045540575.1 Faecousia sp.
CGATAAGCGCATCGATGTTTATAGCGCAGCAAAGCTGACAGTCAGCGGCAACGGCGGTATCGTGCAGAATAACGGTATGATCTTCCGTATCAGCGACAGAGGTCAGCTGGTGATCAACGGCGGTACATTCACAGCCAGCGGTAATGTTGTTCATGCCGGCGGTAACGATCTTGACAGCGTTACCATCACCGACGGTACATTCCATGGTATGGTCAACAGCTACCAAGGTACACTGACCATCACCGGCGGTATCTTCGATCGTCCGGTAACGGTTGCAGAAGGCTACTGGCTGTCCGGACCGGAAGCAGACGGTATGTATCATGTGAAGGAAGGCGTTGAGCCTGTTCCTGTGATCGATACCGCAGTGGCACTGAAGAATGCACTGGAAGCAGGAAAGAATGTTATTCTGTCCGGAAACATTACCTACGATCTGGATACCAATATCACTTGCCGGCTGGATGCAAGCCTTGACTTGAATGGCTACACCATCACCTTTGCAAACGATAAGCGCATCGATGTTTATAGCGCTGCAAAGCTGACAGTCAGCGGCAACGGCGGTATCGTGCAGAATAACGGCATGATCTTCCGCGTCAGCGACAGAGGTCAGCTGGTGATCAATGGCGGTACCTTTACAGCCAGCGACAAGGTGGTACATGCCGGCGGTAACGATCTTGACAGCGTAACCATCACCGGCGGTACATTCCATGGCATGGTCAACAGCTACCAGGGTACACTGACCATCACCGGCGGTATCTTCGATCGCCCGGTAACGGTTGCAGAAGGCTACTGGCTGTCCGGACCTGATGCCGACAGAATGTTCCAGGTGCTTCCCGGCAGCGAACCTGCAGGTCCCTTCGAGGCAGGTACAGCCCAGCAACTTCATGATCTGCTGCAAATGGGCAGAGATGTCATTCTGACCGGCAATATCGAATATATTGCAGCTGATATTCTTGATGAAGCCGCCGGAACAGAGGCTCCCAGCATCATCAAGATTGCAGACACGGTTAAGCTGGATCTTGCCGGCTATGCGATTACCTATGTTCCCAACGGTGCAGCAAATAAGTTCTTTGAATTGATGGGAACCGGCGATTTGACGGTTACCGGCAACGGCACCATCACCCAAAAAATCGTCTTTGAGGATGCTGAAAATGCAGCAATGTTCCGCGTGGCAGCTGGTAAGCTGGTTATTGAAAACGGCACATTTGAGCGTGTTTACAGCGGCATTACAGCAACGACATTCAACAAGTGGATCATTTGGAACGGCGGTTCCGGAAAGGTGACCATTAACGGCGGCACATTCCGCAATGACGGTGCCCGTACCATCTACGCGGCTGACGGCATGAGCGTTGTTGGCGGTAAGTTCAGCTCTGATCCTACTGCTTACGGTGTGAATACCGATACTCACGATACGGTTATGGGTATTGATGGCGACGGTAAGACCTGGTACGAGGTTCTGCCTCCCGTGCAGGCAACCACTGCCCAGCAGCTGAAGAGTGCGCTTGAAAGCGGACGCAGCGTGGTTTTGGCGCAGGATATCACCTACGATCTGGACAGCATTACCTGCAGTAAGGATGCGAAACTGGATTTGGGCAGCTATACCATTACCTTTGCCAATACCAATCGCATTAATGTATACAGTGCTGCAACACTGACAGTCTGCGGTAACGGCGGCATCGTGCAAAATAACGGCATGATCTTCCGCGTCAGTGACAGAGGTCAGTTGGTGATCAACGGTGGTACTTATACATCCAGTGGTAATGCCACTCATGCCGGCGGCAACGATCTTGACAGCGTAACCATCAACGGCGGTACATTTAACAGCGCCGTCAACAGCTATCAGGGTAGTCTGACCATCACTGGCGGTACTTTCAATGCTGCTGTAAATGTGACGACGGTTGCAAACTGTACGATCAGCGGCGGTATCTTCAAGAATAGTCCTGCTGCCTATGTTGCTCCGAATTACGATGTGATCTTCGGCGAGGACAATATGTATCACGTTGAGGAGTTCCAATCTGTTACAACTGCCCAGGGCCTGAAAGAGGCCCTGGAAGCAGGGAAAAATGTAAAGCTTGGCGATAATCTGACGGTGGACGCTGCTGTCATTATGAACGGTCAAAGCGCAGTTCTGGATCTCAACGGAAAGCAGCTGAATGTAACTATGGACGATGCATTCATGGGTGCATTTATCTCGCTGAATGATTCGAACCTTACCATCCGTGATACATCTGCAGAGAAGAACGGCAAGATCAACGCAGTTTATAACAATAACTGCACAACCGCTATTTCTGTGATTAAGGTCGCAACGGCAAGCAGCGTGTTGACCGTGGATTCCGGTGCGATTGAGTATGCCTTTGATAGCAGCTATACCGGTACACCGGCTGCAGAACTAAACTTGATCGATTCTGATGGCAGTGTTGTGATCAACGACGGCACATTTGTCAATGCAGTTGACGGTAAGACCATTTACGGTATTACCGGAGCGGTTTCTATTAATGGTGGTAAGTTCAGCAGAGTTCCTGTTATGGACATGGCAACCATAACCTGGAAAATCGGCTACATTATAATGAAGCCGGCAGGGGAGGAACTGTATAGCATTGTTGCGATTCCCGAAGGCTATAAGAAGGTCAGCGGTACTGCAGAGCTTAAGGCCGCTATGACCTCCGGCGAAAAGGCTTGGCTCATTAATGACATCACTTTTGATGACAATAGCACAAATGCCGATGCTACCGGTGTCTTTATCAAAGTGGTTGGCGGCGAGTCTGTAATTGATCTCAATGGCTTTACTGTTACTTTCAAAACGAATAGTGACAATCAGGTTATCCAACTTAGTGGTAGTACTGTGCTGACCATTAAGGATAGCAGCACGGTCAAATCCGGCAGTGTTAAGGCGGTGTATAATGGTGCGGCGGGTTATCTGTTCCGCGTAAATAGCACAGATACACTGTCGCTGGAGGATGGTGTTACGGTCAGCTACGTTATGGGCGATAATACCGCACAGATTCCTACATCCGGAAAACGTAATCTGATCCATTCCAATGGTACTTTGCAGATCAATGCAACATTGGATAATCAAATTGGCGGTAATGTTATCTATATGTATGGGGTGAAGGATATTACCCTCAGTGGTGGCAAGTTCAACAAACTACCTTCCTATGACGCGGCTTGGACCGGAAAAATCCTGCCCGCAGGTGTAACCCTTACCGAGGATAATGGTTGGTATGTAGTATCCGAAAGACAGGATCTGGCGGTTGATAATGCAAGTGATTTGAAAGAATATCTGCAAGATGGAAAGAGCGTGTATCTGACCAGTGACATTACTGTCAGTAATTCGAACTTTAGCATTTCGATTTCGGATAAAATGACAGAGTTCACACTGGATCTGAATGGTCATACCATCACAGCAAATATCGAAAAGACAAGCGCAACCCATTTGATCAGCCTGGTGAAATCCAAAATGCGCATTACCGACAACAGTGTGCAGAAGAACGGCGGAATTATTGCCCGGTATGCTTCCGGTGCGGCAAATAATACCGGTGTATTCCGCGTAAACCATGGAAACGGCTATGCATATCTGACCATCGATGCAGGTAACTTCAGCTTTGTGAAGGCAACGGAGCACAGCCGCAACAATTCCCGGATTATTTTCAATAGCGGCAGCACGACTATCAACGGCGGTACGTTTACCGGCTTTTACGAAGATACTGTGTTCTGTTATACAAACGGCACCCCTGTTGGTGTGCTAAACATCAATGGTGGTACATTTGTGAATTATAAACCGAAGACATCTTCTGGTGGCACAATGGTCCTAAAGAGCGGCTATCAATGGTCTGCCGGCAGCCCCTATACGCTGCAGCCGATCTCCGGCTAACAAGCCAATGTAACACAATTCACCCACCCCAAACGGGGTGGGTGAATTTTCCTCAGAAATGACTTGACAGAATGGTTTTCAGGTGGTACAATACACCTCGTGATGGTGCCCAGGCACCTGTGACTTTATGGGCCCTTAGCTCAGTTGGTTAGAGCCTCCGGCTCATAACCGGATAGTCCCGGGTTCGAATCCCTGAGGGCCCACCACACAAATTTAGGCTTCTGCCTTTTATATATAGGGGTATAGCTCAATTGGTAGAGCGGCGGTCTCCAAAACCGTAGGCTCAGGGTTCAAGTCCTTGTGCCCCTGCCAAAAAAGTCCAACAGCTCTTGCTGTTGGACTTTTTTGCAGCACTAGGACTTGAAAGGGCGGCACCAGTCCGCAGACTGTTGCAAAAATTGCAAACCGTTGAGTAATTTTTAGCCCGTGGGAAAGTCCATTGATAACTGACCGCAATCCGCAGGATTGTTGGCAGTTATCAATAATGGGTCGTAGCATAATACCGTACCGAGTGTTGCCGCCAACCCGAGGCAAAACTGCAAACAAGTCCTTGTGTTATTTGAATGCATAATTTTCGGCACAAATTGCCGGGCTTGATTGACTTTTTCTTGCAACTGTTGTATCCTCAAACTATCAAGAAAAGAGAGGGATCAACATGAATCTTTCTGTTATTTTTACTGACCATATGGTGCTGCAGGCAGATATGCCGATCCGCATTTTCGGTGAAGGTGCGGGCAGGGTAGAGGTCAGCTTTTGCGGCAATTATGGCACGGCAGAATCTGACGGCGGAAACTGGCTTGTTACCTTGCCGGCTATGCCCTATGGCGGTCCGTATGAGATGGAAGTTACGCTGAACGGGGAAAAGACAGTCCTGCGTGATATTTATGTAGGAGAAGTTTGGCTTGCAGCCGGACAATCCAATATGGAAATGCCTCTTTTCTGCATTGAGCATGGCTTTGAATTTGCAAAACATGCCGACAATGACAAGCTGCGGCTGTTTACTGTTTCCAGACGACCGCTGAGAGATGTGCGTTTTTCCGGTTGGCATTTCAACAATAACCCCGAAACCGATACCCCCTGGCAGCTTTGCAGCGAGGAAACGGTGTTGAATTTCTCTGCCATTGGCTATCTTGCGGCAAAGGAAATCCAGGAAAAGCTTGGATGCGCGGTAGGCGTGATCTCCTGCAACTACGGCGGCACTATGATCGAGCATTGGGTCGGGCGCAGCTATTTGCAGAATGTCCCCGGTATGCAGGAAGTGATAGATGCCCACGATGCCGCCGTTGCGAACACGGATATGATTGCGTACCGTGCAGCTTATCTGAAAGCGTTGGAGTCTTGCAATCGTGTGTGCGATGAAGACCAAACGGATTATATTGAAAAGACCCGGCAAATGGGCATCCGCGCCACGATTCTGTTTCCGGAGCGCAAGGGCTACGGTCCGATTCCTTCCGGTCCGTATGATTTGCATCCTGTCAATCCAGGCTGCTTGCATGAAGCGATGACTGTGCGTGTTGCGCCTTATGGAATGCGGGGCGTTATGTGGTATCAAGGCGAGTCTAACCAAGGCGAATTCTATGCACTAAAATACCACGCTTATATGCAGTGCATACGTGAGTGTTTCCAAAACCAAGCCCTTAAATTTTACGCTTTTGAGCTGGCAAGCTTTGGCTACACCCGGAAAAATAGTACTACCATCGTAACGGATGGGGAGTACTCCAAGCTGAATTTTGCCCATACGAGAGAGCAGCAGTATCTTGCGCAGCGTCTGTGGCAGGATAATTATGTGGTGACCACCATGGAGCTGGGCGATCCCAACAATATTCATTCCTTCCACAAGGCACAAATGGCACACAGAGCAGCCTTAAAAATACTGAAATATTCCTACGGCTATCCCGTGCTGGCGGATCAGCCGGTTGCGGTGAAGGCAGAGTTCAAGGATGGCAAGGCATACATTACCCTGAAAAACGGTGAGGGGCTGATCTGCCATTATCCCACGGTTGTGGATATTTTCGTAGCAGATGAAAGCGGGGAACTCAAGAAGGCGGATCTGGAATTTAAAGATAATCTTCTGATTCTTTCCAATCCGGAAATTAAGCAGCCGGTACTGGCGCGCTATGCCTTTGACCAAAGCTATCTTGGAAGACACATCCACAATGCTGCCGGCTTGCCGCTGGCTCCTTTCCGCACCGATGGACCCTATTTTTCCATGGACAATGAGGAATAATTTTGCAGGCAACTTTCGCAAGTGAAAGTTGCCTGCTTTTACTTACTAAGGCTTGACGGTCTATGCGGAAAATGATAAAATAAATTAGATATTGTATTCATAGCGGTAAAGGAGATGCCTATCTTGGAAACAAATGAACCCAAATGGAGAAAGCTGCTGCAGGTTGCCAGCAACGCTGCCATGATAAATGCTCTTTTTCTTATTTGCTGCATTCCGGTGGTGACCATTGGGCAGGCTTGGGCAGGTCTTTACAGCGCCATTCGTTATGCGATCCGGGGCGACGGCTGGTTTGCCGGGTTTAAAGCGGGATTTAAGACCCGTTTTCTGCGGGGAACGGTGGCATGGACGGTTTGTCTGCTTGTGATCGTAGAAATGTCACTTAACATGATGGCGATTCTGGGCGAAAGTCCGTTTGTCGTTGCCGGACATGGGCTGTTTTTGCTGATCGCTTTGGTGATTTGCGGCGCGTTAATTCCGCTAAATGTTTATATACCCGGACCTGTGACCCAGTGGCTGAAAAACGCCATAAACTTAATTATTTATGCACCGCTGCAGACGGCAGGTGTGGCTGTCTTGATGTGGCTTCCGACTGCATTGGTTTTGCTGTACTTGAAATTTGCATTTTTTGATCCTTTCTTTTTTATCATGGTTTTTCTTTTGATTTATTTTTCTTTCAGCACGCTGATCGCCACGGTCCTGCTGAAAAATCCGCTGATAAGGATCAAGCAGGATATGGAGCAGCTCCAGCAGGGAGCAAGTGAGGAAGCCCAATGATACAAAAGCTGAAAATAAGCCTTCACAATTTCTTTGAAACCCTAAAACCCATGACTTTTTCTCAGCGCATTGATCACATTTGGACTTATTATAAAGAGCATATGCTGCTTGCGCTGGTAGGTATTATCATTCTTGTGGGCGTGGTTGTCAGCCTGTTCAATGCGCAGATCGATACGATTTTCTCCGGCACTGTCGCCAACTTGGATTTGACCAAGGAGGGCACAGCATATCTGCGGGAAGACCTTTTTGATCATCTGGATGGCAAAAAAGGACAGCAGGTGCAGTTGTCTGCCACTTATTTTGAGGAGATTTTTTCCTCAGTGGAGGGCTTTGATTATAACTATAATGCTGCCATGGGCACGGTAGCAATGGTTAGCGCAAAGAGTCTTGATTATATGTTCCTTGATGAGGTAGCGCTGAAGTTTTATCTGACCCAGGACATATTTATGGATCTGCGGGATTTCTTTACGGCAGAGGAGCTGCAGGAAATGGAAGACCGTTTGGTTTACTTTGAACTGGACGACGGCTCCCGTTACCCCGTTGCCATTCATATGGAAGATACACCCTTTGTAAAGGATTGTATTGATGTAAAAGACGCTGTGTTCTTTGCGTGGATCGCCAATACACCGCACAAGGATACGTGCCGTGTGTTTTGGGATTACCTAAATGCATGGGAAAGCAAAAAATAAAACTCTCTGCTTGACAAATGCGGCAGGATTTGGTATATTGTGTTCGAGTTGAGAGTAGTAACATCTTTTAATGGGGTGTTTCTGCTCTCTTTTTGCATTATTTAGCGGAAAAGGGGCGAGAAAATGCATAGCCGTGACCTGACAAATATGCTGGAAGATTTTCCGGTTATCGCCGCGGTGCAGGAAGACAAATTTCAAGCCGCGCTTGATTCTCCGGTGGATGTGATTTTTAGTCTGGAGCCCCATTTGCTTACGATCCGCCAGCGTGCCGAGCAGGCACATGCTGCCGGCAAAGTGCTCTTTGTGCATTTGGCGATGGCTGCCGGAATCGAGCAGGATAGGGAAGGACTGCAGTTTTTGGCAAGCTGTGGTGTCGACGGTATCATCAGCACCAAGGGTCACATCATTCGCATGGCAAAAGAGTTGGGCTTTTTAACTGTGCAGCGCTTCTTTGCCCTGGATTCGCAAGGCGTTGGCATGATCCAGGAGACGCTGAAAAGCAATCTTCCGCACTTTATTGAGATCATGCCCGGTGTGATCCCGAAGATCATCAAGCAGTTTTCTTCCTGCTCTGTGCCTGTGATTGCCGGCGGCTTGATCGAGACCCGGCAGGAGGTTACCGCAGCATTAGGTAGTGGAGCCCTTGCAATCTCCACCGGATGCACAACTTTGTGGAACGAATAAAAAATATTAACATAAATGGAGGAGACACAAATGGAAACAAGACCCTATGTAAACTGGGAGCTCATCAACAACTTTATGATTGATGTGTTCAAAGCCTACGGTGTACCGGAAGAGGATGCAAAGATCTGTGCAGATGTCCTGCTGGAATCTGACCGCCGCGGCATTGAAAGCCATGGCTGCAACCGCTTCAAGCCCATCTATCTGGATCGCATTAAGAATGGCACTCTGCTGCCCGTTACCGAGTGCGAGATCGTAAAGGAGACCCCCACCACTGTGGTTATGGATGCCCATAACGGCATGGGTATGGTGGCTTCCTACAGAATGATGGAGAAGCTCATCGAAAAGGCAAAGGTCTACGGCATGGCTGGCGGTACGATCTTCAATTCCACCCACTACGGCATCGCAGGTTACTGGACCACCATGGCTGAAAAGGCAGGCATGATCGGCATCACCGGCACCAATGCCCGTCCCTCTGTTGCTCCCACCTTTGGTGTTGAGCCCATGATGGGTACCAATCCTCTGACCTTCACCATGCCCACTGACGAGGAGTTCCCCTTCAACTTTGACTGTGCTACCTCCATCGTGCAGAACGGCAAGATCGAGTACTATGCCCGCAGCGGCAAGCCCACTCCCGCAGGTCT
The DNA here is from genome assembly GCA_045540575.1 of Faecousia sp. Taxonomy (GTDB): domain Bacteria; phylum Bacillota; class Clostridia; order Oscillospirales; family Oscillospiraceae; genus Faecousia. The sequence goes on from JAZQHM010000067.1 coordinate 8,884, forward strand.
GGTTGTCACCAAGGACGGCGACACCATGACCGAGTCTGCTGAGATCCTCAGCGAAATGCGTAAGGGCAACTGCGCTCTGCTGCCCATCGGCGGTCTGGGCGAAGAGACCGGCGGCTTCAAGGGCTACGGCTTCAACACCATCGTTGAGATCCTTTCCGCTGCATTGGCAGGCGGTCCTCACACCAAGGCACTTTCCGGTAAGGACGAGAACGGCAACAACTGCATGTACCGTCTGGGCCACTTCTTCTTTGTTATCAACCCTGAGTTCTTCATGGGTTTGGATACCTTCCAGCACACCTCCGGCGACATTCTGCGTGCCCTGCGTAATTCCACCAAGGCTCCCGGTGCTGAGCGGATCTACACCGCCGGCGAAAAGGAATGGCTGGCATGGCAGGATCGCAAGGACAAGGGTGTTCCTGTTGGCGAGACCATTCAGAAAGAATTTATGGCCCTGCGCGATGAGTGCGGCCTGAATTATAAGTTCCCCTTTGAGGCTTAAATTTGAAAGGAGATATAAAAATGGATTACGCGAAGGAAAGTCTGAAGAAGCATGCTGAGTGGGGCGGCAAGATCGAAGTGATCTGCACTGTGCCCTGCAAGACCAAGGATGATCTGTCCCTGGCTTACACCCCCGGTGTTGCACAGCCCTGTCTGGAGATCCAGAAAGATGTCAATAAGTCCTACGAGCTGACTCGCCGCCACAATCTGTGCGCTGTTATCACCGACGGCACTGCAGTTCTGGGTCTGGGCGACATTGGTCCCGAGGCTGGCATGCCCGTTATGGAGGGCAAGTGCGCTCTGTTTAAGTCCTTTGGCGATGTGGATGCCATTCCTCTGTGTGTCAAATCTAAGGATGTTGACGAGTTCGTTAAGGCTGTTTATCTGATGTCCGGTTCTTTCGGCGGCATCAACCTGGAGGATATCTCCGCTCCCCGCTGCTTCGAGATCGAGCGCAAGCTGAAGGAAAAGTGCGACATTCCCATCTTCCACGACGACCAGCACGGTACTGCTGTCATTACTCTGGCAGGTCTGACCAACGCTTTGAAGGTCGTCGGCAAGAAGAAGGAAGATGTTAAGATCGTTACTTCCGGTGCAGGCGCTGCTGCGATCGCTATCGTTAAGCTGCTGCTGAGCGCAGGCTTCAAGAACATTACCATGTGCGACCGTACCGGTGCGATCTATGCCGGTCGCGATGGTCTGAACTGGATCAAGGAAGAGATGGCTCAGGTCACCAACCTGGAGAAGAAGGCTGGCAAGCTGGCTGATGTGATCGTGGATGCTGACGTGTTCATCGGTGTTTCCGCACCCGGCACTCTGACTACCGACATGGTCAAGACCATGGCTAAGGATGCCATTATCTTTGCTTGCGCCAACCCCGTTCCCGAGATCTTCCCCGAGGATGCAAAGGCAGGCGGCGCAGCCGTTATCGCTACCGGCCGCTCCGATTTCCCCAACCAGATCAACAATGTTCTGGCATTCCCCGGCATCTTCCGCGGTACTTTCGATGTTCGCGCCAGCGACATCAACGAGGAAATGAAGGTTGCTGCAGCTGAGGCTCTGGCAAATCTGATCTCTGATGACGAGCTGAATGCTGATTATATTATCCCCGCTGCATTCGATGAGCGCGTTGGTCCCGCTGTTGCAAAGGCTGTTGCCGATGCAGCTCGCGCTACCGGCGTTGCCCGCATTTAACTTACTTTCCCGGCAGCTTTGCTGCCGGGATTTTTTATGCCAAAAATGAAAGAAGATGATTGCAAAATTGCTGCGTTTATTGTATAATTAATAATCATTATTACAAGAAAAGGTGGTACTATGAAAAAGACGATTTGCCTTATTCTTTCTGTACTTTTGTGCGCCAGCATGCTTGCTGCCTGTGCAGGCGGTGACGGTAAGGAAACTACCGGCACAGATACTGCACCCGGCGTATTTCAGGTTGGTTATTGTTCCGTTGATATCACACCGGATTTCCCGGTAAACACCTCATCTTCCGGTGTTTCTTCCGACGGTGCCCGGGAACATATCTATACCACATGTATCGCCATGCAGAGCGCCAACGGTGAGATTTACTTAATCTATCACAATGACTTGGTCACAACGGACCTTGACCCTATCGGTTTTATATTGAAAAAGGTCCACGAAACCACAGGTGTGCCCACCGCCCATATGATGGTGCATTCTACCCATACCCACCTTGCGCCCCGTATTGGCTACGGTCAGTTTGACAACATCACCAAGTACAATGCATTACTGGATGACTGGATGGTAGAAGCTGCGGTGAATGCCATTGCGGATCTGAAGCCGGCAAAGATGTTTATCTCCTCCATTGAAACAAAGAATTTGAACTTTATTCGCCATTATTTGATGAAAGACGGTACCGTTGCAGGTGATAATTTTGGCAGTAAGGCTTCCGGCTATGTGGACCAGGTCAGCGACGCGGATCCCAGCTTGTCGCTGGTAAAGTTTGAGCGTGAAGGCGAAAAGGATGTGATCCTTGTCAATTTCCAAACCCACCCCCATAGAGCCCGCGGAAACATCGTCACCTCTGATATTGTCGGTGTTATGCGTGAAGAGATGGAAGTGCTGTTGGATTGCAATTTTGCTTATTTTACCGGTGCGGCCGGTAATGTAAATCCCACCAGCAAGATTCCGGAAGACAATGTGACCGCTACCTATCAGGAGCAGGGTGTTGCGCTGGCAGAATACGCGGTTGAGGCAGCCAAGGACTTTAAGGAGATCCCCACCGGCGAGATTCAGTTCCTGCAGCACACTTATAAAGCAGAAGCAAAGCCCGGCACCGGTACAGCGCCGGATATCAACATGTCGGTACTTTCCGTGGGAGAATTTGCTTTTGTTGCCGCACCCTACGAGATGTTTGATTCCAACGGTCGCTTCATTAAGGAAAATTCTCCTTTTGAGATGACTTTTGTTGCCACCCTTGGCTATTATCAGGTCAGCTATATTCCCGACTATGACGGTTACGAATATGAGGGCGTAGGTCTTAGCTACGAGGGCGATGAATGCCGCTATGTCCGCGGCACCGGCGAAAAGCTGGCAGAGAAGTATGTAGAAATGCTCAATGAGGTCTACAAAGCAAAATAAGGTTTGATTCTATCCCGGCAGCCTTTGCTGCCGGGATTTTTTTTGCGCATAGCGAAATAGGTTATTGACAAATAGATAGAGGAGTGTATAATTGTATACAATAATACAATCTGAAAGGGGAATGCTTTATGCTTGAGATTTCCAACAGAACGAATTTGCTGGAGCAGAAGTCCTATAAATACTCCTTGCAGGATATTGCCGAGCCGAATCTGCAGCGGGATATTTACTCTTACGGTACTGTGCCGAAGGTTGCTTTTAACCACCGCCGTGTGCCTATGAATATGCCGGAGGAAATTTGGATCACCGACACCACGCTTCGTGACGGTCAGCAATCTGTCGAGCCGTATTCTGTGGATCAGATCGTCAACATCTATAAGCTGCTTTCTAAGCTGGGCGGACCTTATGGCATCATCCGTCAGACGGAATTCTTCATCTACAGCAAAAAAGACAGGGAGGCGCTGGAAAAGTGTCTGTCTTTGGACCTTAAATTCCCGGAGATCACCAGCTGGATCCGGGCAAGCAAAGAGGATTTTAAGCTTGTTCGCGATCTTGGTTTGAAGGAAACCGGCATTTTGGTAAGCTGCAGCGACTACCACATCTTCAAGAAGATGAAGATGACCCGTTCTCAGGTTCTGGAGCATTATCTGGCTACGATCAAGGATGCATTTGCAGCCGGAGTTATTCCCAGATGTCACCTGGAGGATATCACCCGGGCTGATTTCTACGGCTTTGTTGTGCCTTTTGTCAACGAACTGCAGAAGCTTTCTCAGGAGGCAGGCATCCCCGTAAAGATCCGCGCCTGCGATACCATGGGCTACGGCGTTCCTTATACCGAGTCTGCCATGCCCCGAAGTGTTGCAGGTATTATCTACGGTCTGCAGCACTATTCCGATGTTCCCAGCGAACATTTGGAGTGGCACGGTCATAACGATTTTTATAAGGCAGTTGCCAATGCGTCTACCGCATGGCTGTATGGCGCTTGCGCGGTCAACTGTTCGCTGCTTGGCATCGGTGAGCGTACCGGTAATGTGCCGCTGGAAGCAATGGTCTTTGAGTATGCTGCACTCCGTGGCTCCATGGACGGTATGGATCCGACGGTGATCACGGAAATAGCAGAGTACTTTAAAAAGGATATCGGCTACGATATTCCGCCCATGACGCCCTTTGTTGGCAAGAACTTTAATGCGACCCGTGCCGGCATTCATGCTGACGGTCTGCTCAAGGATGCGGAAATCTATACGATTTTTGACACCGATAAACTGCTTGGTCGCCCGGCTACCGTGGAGATCAGTAAAACCTCCGGCGCTGCCGGCATTGCTTACTGGATCAATAAAAACTACGGTCTTAAAGGGGAAAATGAAATTTCCAAGCATGACCCCCTGGTCGTGGAGCTGAAGGCTTGGGTCGACAGCGAATATGAAGCGGACCGGCAGACAATGATCTCTCCCAAGGAAATGGAAACGAAGATCGAAGAATTTGCGCCCGGACGCTTTACTCTGGAGGTATAATATGGCTGAATTTAAAACAGTTTCTCTTGCGGATCAAGTTTTTGAAAAGCTGGAAAACGATATTATTACCGGTGTCTATCCCCGGGGCGAGCTGCTGACGGAGCTGAAGCTGGTGGAACAGCTGGGTGTCAGCCGTACACCCATTCGGGAAGCGCTGCGCCGACTGGAGCAGGAGCGTCTGATTCAGGAATCCGGCAAAGGCTCTGTGGTGCTTGGTATTACCATGGACGATCTTGTGGATATTATGGGTATTCGCAGCCGAATCGAGGGCTTGGCAGCTTACTATGCAACCAAGAACCTGACTCCCGATGGTGCTGAGGAGCTTCGCCAGATCAGCGAACTGCAGGACTTTTATTTTACAAAGAATGACATTGAGCACCTGCGGCAGATGGACGACCGATTCCATATTGCAATTTATAATTTAAGCGGCAGAACGGTGATCCGGGATACGCTGCAGCCTTTGCATCGCAAGACCCAGCGTTACCGCCGTATTTCCATCTCTAATCCGGAGCGGCTTGCCAAGTCCATCGCCGAGCATAAGGCGATCTATGAAGCAATCGTTTCCGGTAATGCAGAATTGGCAGATCAGCTGATCACACAGCACATCCATAACGCAGAAGCTCATATGATTGCGAGGTTTGGTGAAAATGGGTAAAACAATTGCACAAAAGATCATCGCCGCCCATTTGGTTTCCGGCGATATGACACCCGGCAGCGAAGTGGCGCTGCGCATCGATCAGACTTTGACCCAGGATGCCACCGGCACCATGGCATATTTGGAATTTGAGGCAATGGGCATTCCCCGGGTAAAGACGGAGTTCAGCATTGCCTATGTTGACCACAATACCTTGCAGTGCGGCTTTGAAAATGCGGATGACCATCGGTATTTGCAGACCGTTGCAGCAAAGCATGGTGTCCATTTTTCCCGTCCCGGCAACGGCATTTGCCATCAGGTGCATTTGGAGCGCTTTGGCAAACCCGGTAAGACCTTGATCGGCTCTGACAGCCACACACCCACAGCAGGCGGCTTGGGCATGTTGTCCTTCGGTGCAGGCGGTATGGATGTTGCGGTTGCCATGGGTGGCGGCGCATATTACATCACCATGCCCAAGATGTTCAAGGTCAATCTTACCGGCAAGCTGCGCCCCTATGTAACTGCCAAGGATGTCAGCCTTGAGCTTCTTCGGATTCTGTCCGTTAAGGGCGGTGTCGGTGCGATCATCGAATGGGGCGGCGAGGGGATTAAGACCCTCAGCGTTCCGGAGCGTGCGACCATTACCAATATGGGCACGGAGTTGGGCGCTACCACATCCATTTTCCCTGCAGACGAAACCACAAAGGCATTTTTGAAGGCACAGGGAAGAGGGGAAGACTATGTTCCCGTTTTTGCCGATGAAGATGCGGTTTACGACCGGATCATTGACATTGATCTTTCTACCTTGAATCCCTTGATCGCTTGTCCTCACAGCCCCGATAATGTGGTGGAAGTGGCAAGCCTTAAGGATGTGAAGGTGGATCAGGTTTGTATTGGCTCTTGCACTAATTCATCCCTTTTGGATATGCTGAAGGTGGCTGCCATGCTTAAGGGCAAGACCGTTGCTACCGGTATCAGCCTTTCCATTTCTCCCGGCTCCAAGCAGGTGCTGAGTATGCTGGCAAAATGCGGCGCGCTGACCGATATTCTTGCCAGCGGCGCACGGCTTTTGGAATGTGCCTGCGGTCCCTGTATCGGCATGGGCTTTTCGCCCAATTCCGGCGGTGTGAGCCTGCGCACCTTTAACCGCAACTTTACCGGCAGAAGCGGAACAAAGGATGCAGGTGTCTATCTTGTCTCTCCGGAAACAGCGGTTGCCTCTGCGCTTACCGGCTACATCACCGATCCCACGACCCTTGCGCCTATTGATGAAGTGGTACTTCCCGATGTGTTTAACATCGATGATTCTGCGGTGCTTGCTCCTGCTGCTGACGGTAGTATGGTTGAGGTGTTGCGCGGACCCAACATCAAGGAATTCCCCAAAACCAAGGCTCTGCCGGACCGGCTGACGGTGCAGGCGGTTTTGAAGGTTGGTGACAACATTACCACCGATCATATCATGCCAGCAGGTGCGAAGATTTTGCCCTACCGTTCCAACATTCCTCATTTGAGCAAGTTCTGCTTTGAAGTCTGCGATCCGGAGTTTCCGGAGCGTGCCAAAGCTGCCGGTGACGGCATGATCCTGGGTGGCAGCAACTATGGTCAGGGCTCGTCCCGTGAGCATGCGGCATTGGTGCCCATGTATCTGGGCATTCGCTGCGTGCTGGCAAAGAGCTTTGCCCGTATCCATGTAGCAAACCTCATCAATGCCGGTATTTTGCCGCTTACCTTTGCGGATCCCGCGGACTATGACCGCCTTGAGCAAGGACACAAGCTGCAGCTTATGGGCATCCACAAGGGCATGGCAGAAGGTAAGATCGCGGTTTTGGACGAAACAACCGGCGAAGAAATCATCGCGGTCTGCGATTTCACCCAGCGCCAGCAGAGCATTCTGCGCTGCGGCGGCTTACTGGGCTACACCAAGGAGGGCGGACAATGAAAGAACTGGAACTTGCCTGCGAAAGCTTTCGTAATCTTTTGCAGGAACAGCTGAGTCGTATTGAAAATATGAGCGCCGAAAAGGTGGACTTTTCCAAAAAGGAAACCATCACCATCGGCATCATCGACGGTGACGGCATTGGTCCGATTATTGTAGAGCAGGCGAAGAAGGTGCTGGAAAAGCTGCTAGCAGATGAAATCGGGGCAGGGAAGATCGTTTTAAAGCAAATTGAGGGTCTTACCATTGAAAACCGTCTTGCACAGAACGCTCCCGTTCCGAAGGATGTACTGGAGCAGATCAAAGCTTGCGATGTGCTCTTGAAAGGACCTACAACCACCCCCATGGGCGGAAAAATGGAAAGCGCCAATGTGACGCTGCGGCGGGAACTGGATCTTTATGCCAATGTCCGTCCCGTGGCAATACCCGAAGAGGGCATTGATTGGATCTTCTTCCGGGAGAATACTGAGGGCGAGTATGTTCTTGGCAGCCGGGGTGTTGAACTTCCCGGTATGGCGGTGGATTTCAAGGTTACCACCGATCTTGGCACACGGCGGATTGCCCGGGCTGCTTTTGACTATGCCAAAAATAACGGTAAAAAGCGGGTGTCCATCGTAACCAAGGCAAACATCATGAAAAAGACAGACGGCAAGTTTACTGCAATTTGCCATGAGGTTGCCAAGGATTATCCGGAAATTGCTGTAGATGACTGGTATATCGATATTATGACAGCCAACCTTGTAAATCCTGCCATTCGCAATCAGTTTGAGGTCGTGCTGCTGCCGAATCTGTACGGCGATATTATTACCGACGAAGCAGCCCAGCTGCAGGGCGGTGTGGGCACTGCCGGCAGCGCAAATATGGGCGATAAATATGCCATGTTCGAGGCAATCCACGGCTCTGCGCCCCGTCTGATCGAAGAGGGACTGGGGGATTACGCAAGCCCCGAGAGCATCCTGCGTGCTGAGGTGCTGCTTCTGCGGCATATCGGTTATACCGATGCAGCTGCAAAGCTGGAAAGCGCGATGGATGGTTGCACAGTGAAAGTTACCGGCGATAAATCCGGCGCTACCTGCAGGGCGTATGCGCTGGCACTGATGGAAGTAATATAAAAAAGAAGCCGCTTTTGCGGCTTCTTTTTTTATCACGCCAGAAGGGATTCGGCCCCCCGACCTTCCGCTCGATTGGTGCCCTCCGCGGCCTGGGATATTATACGCATCGGAACTCCTTCCGGTGTGACCCAGGCTATCATGGCTATGGGAGGTATGGTGGTTCATGTGGTGGTATATAAGATTGGAAAATGGAAGAAGAAAATGTACAATGCGGAGTATTCGTAAATACTCCGCATGTAAATTAACGATAATTTCGGCAGAAGGAACAGTTCGGGTTGTCGCACAGGGTTGCCAGTGGATCCTCGGAAAACATGTTCATGCCGATTTCATAAAGCTGTTTCAGATCCATCAGGTGGAGTTTTCCGAGTCCCAGGGAAGTTTCCTTTACCTGAAGGCCTCTTCTGAAAGCTTCCTGATAGAATTTACCCTGCTCGGGAGCGGATCCGTAGAAGGATCTGTGACCGGGCAGATGTTTTTTCATGACTTCTGTATGAATCTTGCCGTCTTCGTCTTTCACCTTCACAATAGCATTGAGGAGGAAGGGTGCATCCGCCTGATCTTCCAGGAAGTGAAGGAAGGTGTTGCTGGCAATGCCGCAGCCAAAGAACAGAACCTTGCCTCCCAGCTCCAACGCTTTAGCCATGGGGCTGTTTTTGGATGCAGGGGGATCGAGGCGCTCGTGGGCAGACAGGCAATATTCGGCATTCTTTCCGACTCCGCACCAAGAATGGGATGCGTTAGCGCTTCGGAGAGCGCCTTCCCGCTGAAGCAAGGTCTTAGGAATCGTACCGGTCCAGATATTTTTCTTATCGTGCACAGAGAAGGGGCGGAATGTGCGGGCCTTATTGACACTGCCTTCAAAACCGATGTAGGGACGGGTGAAGCAGGGCATCAGAATGGTTCCTTCCTCTCCAACGGCTTCGGTCAACGCATCAAGGATTGTGTTGGCTCCTCCCTCGATGTGTCCTAAGTGGGACAGACCGCTGTGAACCAGAAGTACATCGCCCTTGCAAATACCCAGATCTTTGAGGGCTTCCACAATCATAGCCTGATTAAGAGGAGCTTTCTCTTCCAGGGAAACATATCCCCAGTCGGCCAGATGGGTGATGGTCAGCACACATTTTTTAATATCATTTTCCGTGAAATGGAAGTCTCTTTGCCAGGAGGTTTCCAGGATTGCCCGTTTCAAGGTCTTCTTGCCGTCCATTGCAGAAAGGACAAAGGCGGGGTAACCGTAAATGATACTGCCGGGCATGGCGATTCGCTGCTCGCGGGGAATTTTTACCCGATCAAAAGGAAGACCCGTCTGCAGACGTGAGGGGATGATGGTGTCCGCATAATCAAGCCAGGGCTGGCTTTCCTCGAAGGCTCTGGGTGTTCCCGCGGGAGCAGTAAGGGAATCTGCAACTTCGTCAATAATAGGAAGGTTAACTGCCATTTTAAAGTTGCGGAGCGCATCTTTCATGGCTTGGGTCAGGAACTCCATCTTTTCTTCCGGGCTTCCGAGGTTCGGTTCTTTCTTTGATTCCTCTTCGAGAAATTCCTGGGCAAGGCAGGCGGAAGCCATCAGGTAGGTGGGAAGGGATTCCTCATCAAGGGCTGCGTTGCTTCCGATCCATGCGGTCAGATAGCCAATGCAGCGCGCATAATTCTCCTCATCCAGGAAATTGTTGTTCCAGATGGAATTGTGATGGGTGTTCTCGTGCTCACCGGCCGGCCATACGGTGGGAAGACCGTTGGTGGAGTCACTTAAGAGCATGTCATCATGGAAAGACCGATAGGAATCCCGCAGATGGGGACCGTCAAAGGTCTGATTGTAAATGGTACTCAACAGCTGGGTGGTGAAGTTTCCGTAGAACGGAACAGACAGCGGCGCGTAAAATACAGCTACTTCGTGCATCTTGGCACCGAAAATTGAATCGGAGTTAAAAGCACCCCATACCCGGTCGTGAAGTCTTCCGCCAAAATGCTCCGCTACAGCTGCAAACCCGTAATGTTCCATGGCAAAAACAAGGCGGAGCGAAAATTGAAGGGGCGGCAAAATACCCTGATCAATCAGCTCTTGTACTTTTTTTACTGCATAGATCAGGCTGATAACGCCAATGGAGTTGTCAATCTCGAAAGGCTCATAGAGGTGAGCCAGCAGCCATACTTCGCGCTTCTGCTTTCCCGGAATGAGGCCGGTTACCGCGGGAAGTTCCCCCACATAACGTTTGCCGTCACATTCTATGCGGACCGTAACATCGCCGATGGTGACTGCCTGACGGAGTTTGCGTCCCGTACGGGGAGTAATCTGGAACCCGATAAAGTCCCGGTCGTTGGCGGTAACATGCCATCCGTCGGCATCGGTTGCGGCATTGGCCCAGTATAATTCATCCGGAGTATCCACGGCGCCTACCAGGTAGTCGGAAACTACGCCGATTGCCCCCAAATCAAGAAGCGGGGGAATGGTGGCGGAAGTGGGACGGGACTCCGGCTCCAGAAGAACCATTGCTCCGGTACAGTCTTCACCGGCATAAACGGCGGATTCTGCCACCAGACGGGTCACAATGCCACCCTCCGGAGTAGAAACAGAGTGTTTTATCAGATGTAAAGGCATTTCTTCATAATCTGCGATTACAGGATTTTCAAAAGAGATCGGTGAATTTACAATCGTCAGTTTACCGACGCTGGCATCCCAGGCAATGGGCATGCATTTATCTTCGTATGCGGTTTTGCCGTCGGCGGGGAAGGTCAGATATTCCGATGCGATACCATTTTCCAACATCAGGTTGTGAACGTAATGGGCGGCGTTCGCGTAAGCGGGGAACGTCTGAGGGAGTTCCAGTTTTGCAAGCTCCCGGGTATGCTCCATGAGCCAGGCCCGATCGGCCGTCTCATATCCGGCCATCATAATTTTTTTCAGAGCTTCCAAAGCATGTGTTTTGTTTTTGTATGAGAAATTCATAATGCGTAAACTCCTGTTACTGGTACATTAGACCGGTTAAGGATACAGTAACATCAAGAATATGAAATGTCAATAGATTAAACAAAGGCGACATCAAAGCAACGCAGGGCGATACGGGCCACGCACAGCCTGACATGGTCACTGAGGTCTATGCACACATTCTGGACGAAGACCGCTGAGGTGGATGTAAACAGAGCGTCCCAAAAGGATGCGCTTTGACCGTTTTGGGTAGCAAACGGCAGCAGAAGCAACAGTGTTCCCACAAGAATCACTCCGGCAAAGCCAAAGAGAATGATCTGGGATGAGCTGAGCTTTCGTTTATGCAAAGCCGCCCACATGGCAATACCTCCCAACACTTTTCTTACTGTAATCCTATCAGAAAAGGTATAAAGGGGGTGTTAAGGCTTATGTGAGCGGTGTTAAGATTGTATAAAGATGATTCATACCATTTAAGGCAAAAAGCATTATTGCAATAGTTAGATTTTACAAACATTATACAGACATTGTCTTTTGGATTTTACATGAACTGGGTATGATGAAGCCATAGGGATCAACGAATCCGAATCCAAATCAAGGAGAGATTACTTATGAAAAAGTTTATTTGTATGATTCTGACTCTGGTTATGACGCTGTCCCTGGCAGCTTGTTGCGGCAAGGAAACCGCATCCGTATCCACAGACGGGTCCACTTCCATGCAGAAGGTGATTAGCGCTTTGGGCGAAGCCTTCATGGAAGACACCGGTGCAAGCTTTACCTACAATGCTACCGGCTCCGGTACCGGCATCAAAGCGGTTAAGGATGGCACCTGCGACATTGGTCTGTCTTCCCGGTATCTCAAGGACAGCGAAAAGGCTGAGGGCCTGAAGGAAACTGTTTTGGCCATTGACGGTATTGCGATCATCGTACACACTGACAACGCAGTTGCAGACTTAACTGTGGAGCAGATTGCTGCCATCTTCAAGGGTGAGATCACCAACTGGAGCGAGGTGGGCGGTAAGGACGGCGAGATCGTCTGCATCGGCAGAGAAGAGTCCTCCGGCACCCGTGACGGCTTTGAATCCATCACCGACACGGAAGATGCTTGCAAGTACCGTCAGGAACTGACCTCCAACGGTGCAGTGCTGACTGCTGTTGCTGAGAACCCCA
>JAZQHM010000068.1:0-46284 GCA_045540575.1 Faecousia sp.
AGTTGGTAGAGTACCCGGTTCATACCCGGTCTGTCACCTGTTCAAGTCAGGTCGCCGCTACCAGGCCCGTTGGTCAAGCGGTTAAGACACCGCCCTTTCACGGCGGTAACATGGGTTCGATTCCCGTACGGGTCACCAAAAAGAAAACCACTCCATTCGGAGTGGTTTTTCTTTTTGCCGTACGGGAATCGAATGGTCTAAATGCGGCGCGGATGAGCGCCGCTTGCGCCCGGCTGGACGGGCGCAACACATCTAAAAATTATTTCGTTGTTTCTTTAATGCTTAACCCCTATATAAAGGGCAATAAAAACACCCAACTATGCATTAAGTACATTTGGCATAGTTGGGTTTTGTAAGTTATTATTTATACTAATTGTGTTATTACAAATTTTATAAAATTAGGATTTAGTGGCATATTATACTTTTTAAAATGATAAATATCTTCTTCAGTCCAAAAGTAACCGTTATATTCATATCCCATATTGTAATGCCCTTCTATTTTTTGTTTACTAACGCAATCAGTTATAAACGCACTGGTAGCAAAGTTAGGTTTAAACTTTTCAAAGTATTGTATAATAAGGTTTTTTTCTTTTATAGGCTCTCCTATAAATATTTCTTTATTAAAGTAAATATATTTTATTTTACTCATTCGGTTTAAACCTCCTAAAATCTTTTTTAGTAACGATAATTCTTTCTTTACCCTCATATCTATACAACTATCCACTATCGCTAACAACCAACTCAAACGGAGGTGCAATAACCTCTGTTTCAAGCATTTGTGCAAGTTCTTTAGCTATACAAGTTCCACTGCTATCATCACCTGTAAAACAAGATGATAATCTTATGGGAGTTCCTTTTTTATAATCATCTCTTCCCATAATAATCTTTGCTAAAGCTTCACTATTAACGGGAGTTCTAAAGATTTCTATTGAATTTGGTAATACGTGTGCAGCGATATCATAATAACCTTTTAAGCGTCGAGTATTAGCAACATTTCCCCCAAATAAGTTATGAAAAAACTCCTATATTGTTTTTTTCTTTACCTGTTAAGGGTGTGACATATATTCTTTTTGTTTTCTAAATAGCTTCTTTCACATCTTTATTCGTTTCAAAATTCACATTATCCTTAAAACTACTATTTATTCCATTATAACTTCCTTTTGCGAGCTTTTCAACCTTTTATCTACATCCACCACCGGCACGATACAACAGCGGCAGCGTGGGTGCGCTGCTTGCGCCCGGTTGGACGGACGCAACACATCTAAAAATTATTTCGTTGTTTCTTTAATGCTCAACCCCTATATAAAGGGCAATAAAAACACCCAACTATGCATTAAGTACATTTGGCATAGTTGGGTTTAATATTTAATTAATGCTATTCTTTAATAATTTCAAACTCTTTAATAGGATATAAATAATCCTCTTGGGATTCATCAATAACACGATAAAATACATCCTCTTCGATACCAAGGCAATCATAAATATTACCCTTTATTAAATCGGTGCTATTCTCGCCTATGTATTTTACTTTCATCTTTAAACCTCTTTACTTTAAATTCAAATACCTCTCCATTAGCTCTATACCAATGAAGTTCTGCAGGGCGATTCTTTCCTTTAACTACTACAACACCGTTTCCACTCATTTTCTAAATATCATCTGGATTTTTAATTCCATTTCTTAAAGCAATTCTATGCTTATCCGCAAGTGGATTATCTGTCCCTTTACCCATAATTAATGTTATATTAGTAATATTAGAAGATTCTGCGAATTTATAATGCTAGTTACCATTAAGTGCTTTTACTGGATAATTCTTGGCAGCAGCTCCTAAACTTCTGCCAATTATGCTATCATTTCCTTTGGTGTTTGTCAATTTATCAATTACAGGCACGATACAATATCTACATCTAGGGTGTGCGGGTATTGGTACTTGTGCGTCAATAGGAAAGCGCTGTTTATGTAGCTTTCCGCAAATGTCACATTGGCGCTCGTCTTTATCTGCTAGTATTTCTACCTCACTAACACCGCTTATAATTTACACATTGACACACCACCCCAAAAACTGATACAATTATCTAAGATTCAATTCTTGGAGGAAATCACCATGCATTATGACGTAATTATCATCGGCGCAGGTCCCGGCGGTATTTTTGCAGCCTACGAGCTGATGCAGAAAAAGCCCCAGATGAAGGTTGCGGTATTCGAAACCGGCAACCCCTTGAGCAACCGCCGCTGCCCCATCGATGGCGATAAGATCAAGAGCTGTATCGGCTGCAAATGCTGCAGCATTATGAGCGGCTTTGGCGGTGCAGGCGCATTCTCTGACGGAAAATACAACATTACCAATGATTTTGGCGGCACGCTGTATGAATATATCGGTAAGAAACGGGCGCTGGATCTGATGCACTATGTGGACGAGATTAACCTGCGTCACGGCGGCGAGGGCACCAAGCTCTATTCTACCGCCGGCAGCCGGTTTAAGACGCTGTGCATCCAGCATGATCTGCACCTTTTGGATGCGTCGGTGCGCCATCTGGGTACGGATATTAACTACATTGTGCTGGAAAACCTTTATGCAGAGCTGAAAGAAAAGGTGGAATTTTTCTTCAATACGCCGGTAAAGACCGTGGCGGTGAAGGAAAACGGTTATGAGATCACCACTGCAGATGCTGCCTATACCTGCACCGATTGCGTTATTTCCGTAGGACGCAGCGGCAGCAAGTGGATGGAGCAGATCTGTAAGGAGCTGGATATCCCCACGGAGTCCAGCCGCGTGGACATCGGTGTTCGCGTGGAGCTGCCTGCAGCGGTGTTTGCCCACCTGACCGATGAGCTTTATGAAAGTAAGATCGTCTGCCGCACGCAGCAGTACGGCGATAAGGTCCGCACCTTCTGCATGAATCCCAAGGGCGCGGTGGTTACGGAGAACACCAACGGCATTATCACCGTCAACGGTCACAGCTACGAAGATCCTGCCAAGCAGACGGAAAATACCAACTTTGCGCTTTTGGTTGCCAAGCATTTTTCCGAGCCCTTCAAGGATTCCAACGGCTACGGCGAATCCATCGCGCGGCTTAGCAATATGCTGGGCGGCGGTGTCATCGTGCAGCGCTTTGGCGATCTGATCCGGGGTCGCCGCTCTACGCCCAAGCGCATCGAGGAAGCCTTTATTACGCCTACCCTGAGTGCCACGCCCGGCGATCTGAGTCTGGTGCTTCCCAAGCGAATCTTAGACGGCATTATCGAAATGATCTATGCCCTTGACAAGGTTGCTCCCGGCACAGCCAACGACGATACCCTCCTTTACGGCGTGGAAGTCAAGTTCTACAACATGGA
Source organism: Faecousia sp. (assembly GCA_045540575.1). Lineage (GTDB taxonomy): Bacteria > Bacillota > Clostridia > Oscillospirales > Oscillospiraceae > Faecousia. The sequence continues at coordinate 3,335 of JAZQHM010000068.1, forward strand.
AGTTGAGGTCAACGAGCGCCTGGAATCCCGCTACAAGGGTCTTTACATCATCGGTGACGGCAGCGGCATCACCCACTCGCTGTCCCATGCCTCCGCCAGCGGCGTGTACGTGGCAAGAAATATTGCAGAAAAATAAGCGAACCGGTCCTGCTTTTGCAGGACCGGCTTTCTTTTATCTACTGCCCAGGATTTGCAGGATCAACGCGCAATGCTCCCGTTCCTGCCGCAGCAGCTTAGAAAACACAGCGCCGTATTCTTTGTCGGCAGTGCGGCTTTCGTACTCTTGTATGGTTTTTAGCTTTCGGGCGTAGCATTTTCGCAGGGCGATTTCCGGAGTTTCCGGTTTCGCCGGGAGGGTCCGCAGGGGAAGCTTTTGCCCCGTCATGATTGTGTGCATGCCCCGCAGAATCGTGCTGTGGGTCTGTTCTTCGGAGAAAAGCTTTCGCAAAATTGCTTTTTCTGCACCCTGCAGCTGCCGCGACAGCATCAGATATACTGCCGCCTCATTTTGCTCTGCTGCTGCAAGTCCCTGCAGGGACATGGGCGGGGGAGTCTCCTCGTTTCGCACCCGCTTCCATACCCGCTGCTCCATCTGTTGGTCAAATAGTTCCATTGGGTTCGCCTCCTTATAAAGCCTTTCTTAACAGCCTATTCCGGAGGGGCTGGAATTTTTCTGAATTTTTTAAAATTTCCTCTTTTCTTTTTCGCTCATATGTGCTATTATAAAGAAAAAAGCAGGAGGGATACCTATGCCCAGAACTACGGATAAAGCCGAACGGATTTTGGAATATGTGAATCAATTCGTGCAGGAGAACGGCTATGCTCCCTCTGTGCGGGAGATCGGTGCGGCCGTTGGTCTGCGGTCTACCGCTTCTGTCAGCTACCATATTCAGGCGCTGCAGGATAAGGGGCTGCTGCTTTCTCCCGGCGCAAAGGGTCGCAAACGCTCCATTGCTACCGGTATCCGCCCGGGTCAGATTCCCGTTGTGGGTGTGGTTACGGCAGGTGTTCCCATTTTGGCGGTGGAAAACCAGGAAGGGACGCTTAGCTGGGAAGGAGAGCCGGGGTGCTTTGCCTTGCGGGTACGGGGCGACAGTATGATAAATGCCGGCATTTTGAGCGGCGATAAGGTTGTTGTCCGCCCCCAGCAAACTGCTGACGACGGACAGATCGTAGTCGCCATGATCGACGACGAAGCCACCGTCAAGCGCCTCAGCCGCAGAAACGGGGAAATCTGGCTGCTGCCGGAAAACGATGCCTATGATCCCATCGACGGAAGCCGGGCGCAGATTATCGGGCTTGTCAAAGGCGTGGTAAGAGAATATTGACGAGAAAGCGCCTTTTTCAAGGCGCCTTTCTTTTTTTGCAGGATAATTTGCAAAAACAAAAGAAAAAACTGCAAAAATGTTTGCATTTTTGAACAAGCCGTGCTATACTATTTGCGCAAACTTGAAAATCATCAAAAAATGCAAAAATTTGGGCGAAAAGTGTATGCCCAAAACGAAAACGAAAGGGGTAATTCCAATGCACAAGTATGTTTACCTGTTTACCGAGGGTAACGGCTCTATGCGCGAGCTGCTGGGCGGCAAGGGCGCTAACCTTGCTGAGATGACCAACATCGGTCTGCCTGTCCCTCAGGGCTTCACCATCACCACCGAAGCCTGCACCAAGTACTATGAAGACGGCCGCATGATCAATGCCGACATTCAGGCTCAGATCATGGAGTATGTCGAAAAGATGGAAGCCATCACCGGCAAGAAGTTCGGCGATAAGGAGAATCCGCTGCTGGTCTCTGTTCGCTCCGGTGCCCGTGCCTCCATGCCCGGTATGATGGATACTATCCTGAACCTGGGTCTTAATGAAGATGTTGTTAATGTTCTGGCTACCAAGTCCGGCAATCCCCGCTGGGCATGGGACTGCTACCGCCGCTTTATCCAGATGTACTCCGACGTCGTTATGGAAGTCGGCAAGAAGTACTTCGAGGCCCTCATCGACGAGATGAAGGAAAAGAAGGGCGTTACCCAGGACGTGGAGCTGACCGCTGAGGATCTGAAGGAACTGGCTAACCAGTTCAAGGCTGAGTATAAGGCTAAGATCGGCGCTGAGTTCCCCACTGATCCCAAGGAGCAGCTGATGGGCGCCATCAAGGCTGTTTTCCGCAGCTGGGACAACCCCCGTGCTAACATCTACCGCCGTGAAAACGACATCCCCTACTCCTGGGGCACCGCTGTTAACGTTCAGTCCATGGCATTCGGCAACATGGGCGACGACTGCGGCACCGGCGTTGCGTTCACCCGTAACCCCGCCACCGGCGAGAAGAAGCTGTTTGGCGAGTTCCTGACCAATGCGCAGGGCGAAGACGTGGTTGCCGGCGTCCGTACTCCCATGCCCATCTCCGAGATGGCTGAGAAGTTCCCCGAGGCATTTGAGCAGTTCCAGAAGGTCTGCGGTATTCTGGAAGACCACTACCGCGACATGCAGGATATGGAGTTCACCGTTGAAAACGGCAAGCTGTACATGCTGCAGACCCGTAACGGCAAGCGTACCGCTCCTGCTGCTCTGAAGATCGCCTGCGATCTGGTTGATGAAGGCATGATCGACGAGAAGAAGGCTGTTGCTATGATCGAGCCCAGAACTCTGGATACTCTGCTGCATCCCCAGTTCGACGCTAAGGCTCTGAAGGCTGCTACTCCCATCGGTAAGGCACTGGCTGCTTCTCCCGGAGCTGCTGCCGGTAAGATCGTCTTCACCGCTGAGGACGCAAAGGCTTGGGCAGAGCGTGGCGAGAAGGTGGTTCTGGTCCGTCTGGAGACCTCTCCCGAGGATATCGAAGGCATGATGGCTGCACAGGGCATTCTGACCGTGCGCGGCGGCATGACCTCTCACGCTGCTGTTGTTGCCCGTGGTATGGGTACCTGCTGCGTTTCCGGCTGCACCGAGATCGCTATGGACGAGGAGAACAAGAAGTTCACTCTGGCTGGCAAGACCTTCCACGAAGGCGACGAGCTGTCCCTGGATGGCTCCACCGGCTGCATCTATGACGGCCTGATCCCCACCAAGGAAGCTGAGATCGCCGGCGAGTTCGGTCGTATCATGGCTTGGGCTGATCAGTACCGTACTCTGAAGGTCCGCACCAATGCTGACTCCCCCCGTGATGCCAAGAAGGCTCGCGAGCTGGGCGCTGAGGGTATCGGTCTGTGCCGTACCGAGCATATGTTCTTCGAGGATGGTCGTATCGGACCCTTCCGCGAGATGATCTGCTCTGACACTGTGGAAGAGCGCGAGGCTGCTCTTGCGAAGATCCTGCCCATGCAGCAGGCTGACTTTGAGGGTCTTTACGAGGCTATGGAAGGCCAGCCCGTTTGCATCCGCTTCCTGGATCCCCCGCTGCACGAGTTCGTTCCCACCACTGAGGAAGACATCGCAGCTCTGGCTGCTACCAAGGGCAAGACTGTCCAGCAGATCAAGGACATCATCTCTTCCCTGCACGAGTTCAACCCCATGATGGGTCACCGTGGCTGCCGTCTGAGCGTCACCTATCCTGAGATCGCTGTGATGCAGACTAAGGCTGTCATCCGCGCTGCTCTGACCACCAAGAAGAATCATCCCGACTGGACTATGGTTCCTGAGATCATGATCCCCCTGGTTGGCGACATGAAGGAGCTGAAGTTCGTTAAGGAGCAGGTTGTTAAGACTGCTGACGCTGAAATCGCTGCTTCCGGCATCGAGCTGAAGTACGAGGTCGGCACCATGATCGAGATCCCCAGAGCTTGTCTGACTGCTGACGAGATCGCAAAGGAAGCTGAGTTCTTCTGCTTCGGTACCAACGACCTGACTCAGATGACCTTCGGCTTTAGCCGTGACGACGCCGGCAAGTTCCTGAACGCTTACTACGACACCAAGATCTACGAGAACGATCCCTTTGCTAAGCTGGATCAGACCGGTGTTGGTATGCTGATGGAGATGGCAGTGTCCAAGGGCAAGGCAAGCAACGAGAAGCTGCACTGCGGTATCTGCGGCGAGCACGGCGGCGACCCCATGTCCGTCGAGTTCTGCCACAAGATCGGTCTGGACTATGTGTCCTGCAGCCCCTTCCGTGTGCCCATCGCCCGTCTGGCTGCCGCCCAGGCTGCCATCAAGGGCTAAGATTTAACCCAATAACGAATCCCCTCGGAGCAATCCGAGGGGATTTTATGTAGGCGGGGGTTTACTCCCGCCGTTTCCAGCAAATATTAAGGGCTTTAATCCGGAATATATTCCGCAATATCCTCTAATTTGCAACCCAAAGCTGCGCACAGCTTGTTAAGGGTCTTGGTCTCCATGTTTTCGTTTGCTTTTAAGCGGCGAATGGTCTTGCTGTCAATGCCGCACTGCTCCCGCAGCTTATATGTTGTCATTTGTTTTTGCTCCATAACTTTCCAAAGCCGATCAAATCGAATCATACGCACACCCCCATCTTGACACCATCTATTATGGGGGTTATAATCTTATTTATTAAGGGGATATAGCCCCCATAACGATGGAGGGGGAACGTTATGGATCATTCTGTACAGGGATATTTAAGCCGACGTACTACAGAAGAATTAGAATTGATATTGCAATATTGTTTGCAGGCAAAAAACAGTAAACACTATGCAAATATCGCTTTAATGGTTCGTAGAATTCTAAAACAGCGCAGAATATCAGCAAGCAAGCATCCCGCGGAGTGATCCGAGGGGATTTGTTTATTGAAAGTTCAAAGCGTATATGTTACAATGGCAAAAAAGGAGGGCTTATCATGAAAGAAGTTGCTTTTCATTACGGAAACGGGCATCTTGCCCATACTTTTCAGGAGGAAGAGCTGGCGGGCATTTTAGAATCCTCCATCCATACCTACGATCCCGGTGCGGGAGAAGTGGAGCTTGTGGAGCGCGCCATGGAAAATCCCATCGGCAGCGCGTCTTTGCAGGAGCTTGCCAAGGGAAAGAACAAGGTGGTCATCATCGCCAGCGATCATACCCGCCCCGTGCCTAGCAAGGTGATCATGCCATCCATGTTGCGGCAGATCCGGCAAGGAAACCCTGACGCAGACATCACCATTTTGATCGCCACCGGCTGCCACAGAGGTACTACCAAGGAGGAGCTGATCGCCAAATTCGGTGAAGAAATCGTTGCAAATGAAAAAATTTACATTCACGATTGCGACGAAACCGATATGCTGGCAAACATCGGCACGCTGCCCTCCGGCAGCCCTTGCGAGGTCAACAAGCTGGCAGCAGAAGCAGATCTATTGGTGGCGGAGGGCTTTATTGAGCCCCATTTCTTCGCCGGTTTCTCCGGCGGCAGAAAAAGTGTACTGCCCGGCGTTTCCGGCAGAAGCACCGTCATGGGAAACCATTGCAGCGAATTTATCGCAAGCCCCTTTGCCCGAACCGGCGTTTTGGAGCATAATCCTATCCACGAGGATATGCTTTGGGCGGCAAAGCAGGCTAAGCTTACCTACATCGTCAATGTGGTGCTCAATGCCGAGAAAAAGGTGATTTTCGCGGTGGCGGGTGATATGGAAAAAGCCCACAAAGCGGGAACGGATTTCATCGCCAAGCTTTGCACGGTGGACGCGATTCCTGCGGATATCGTAATCTCCACCAACGGCGGCTACCCCCTTGACCAGAATGTGTATCAGGCGGTAAAGGGCATGACCGCGGCAGAAGCCACCGTTAAGGAAGGCGGTGTGATCATCATGCTTGCCCGCTCCAACGACGGCACCGGCGGCGACCATTTTTACCACCATCTGGCAGACGAGCCGGATATCAACAAGACCATGGATTTGTTCCTGTCCCGGGGCAGAGCCCAGACCGTGCCGGATCAGTGGCAAAGCCAAGTGCTTTTGCGGGTGCTGAAAAAGGCAACAGTGATCTACATCTCCGAAATGGACGCAGCAACCGTGGAAAAAATGCACATGATTCCCGCCCTCAGCATCGCCGATGCGCTGCAGAAGGCAAAGCAGATCGTAAAAAAGGACGATGCGAAAATCGTCGCCATTCCCGACGGCATTTCGGTTATTGTAAAAGCGTAAAAAAAATCCCCGCGGAGTAATCCGTGGGGATTTTATTATTCTTATTTGTAAGAGCTTTGCTTTGCCAGGGAGAAGTCCACATCGCCCAGGTACTTGACGCTGTCAAGACCCAGATAGTCGCACAGATCCTTCATTTCGGCAACGGTGTTGATGTTGACATTGATGCCGTTTGCCTTGCGGTCTGCAGATGCCAGGATCTCCTTTTCGCCGTGGGTGTAGATCCGCTCCTGACCCTCTGCCTTGGGCGCATCACGCAGCTCCTGCAGGAAGGTGGAGAAACGCTCCTTCAGCTCCTCGGCATTGCCGAAGACCTTGGGGTCGATGACCATGAAGCCGTGGCAGGTGCCGCCCTTGCCGTTCATGTGGGTGTGGTTGGAGGTCATGCCGCCGGAGAAAATGGAGCAGAAAATTTCGCACAGCATGCCGTAGCCGTAGCCCTTATGACCGCCCAAAGGCTCAGTATCGCCGCCCAAAGGCACGATGCCGCCGCCCTTTTTGCCAACGATGTTCTTAAGCACGCGGTCGGCGTCGCTGCAGGGCTTGCCGTTTTCGTCCAGTGCCCAGCCCTCGGGCAGGGGCTTGGAAAGCTTGTTGTAGATCTCCAGCTTACCTCTTGTGACGACTGTGGTAGAGGAGTCAAAGAAGAAAGGATAGGGATCGGCGGGCATGGAGATGGCAATGGGGTTGGAGCCCAGCATAGCCTTACGGGCGTAGGTGGGAACCATGATGGCTTCGGAGTTGGTCATGGCAAAGCCGATAAGACTCTGGTCGCAAGCCATCTTTGCATAGTAGCCGGCGATGCCGAAGTGGTTGGAGTTCTTAACGCTGACAACCGCCATGCCGGTCTTCTTAGCCTTTTCGATAGCCAGATTCATTGCGTCGATGGAGATCAGCTGACCCATGCCGTCGTGACCGTCGATAACGGCGGAAACGGGGGTCTCAAACACGATCTCGGGCTTGGCATCCACATGGATCAGACCTTTTTCGATACCCTTGTGGTAGCGGACAAGGCGCTGCATGCCGTGGGATTCGATGCCGTAAACATCGGAAAGCAGCAGAACATCGGTGATTTTCTCTGCCTCTTCCTTGGTAAAGCCGAACTTTACGAAAGCATCGCAGCAGAAGGTGTGGAGCTGGTCAAAGGTATATTTGATGTACATAGAAATTCTCCTTTTCTATTATTCTTCTTCAAAATCCAGGCAGGAACGAACCTGGGTGTAGGGACGGACGAAGGTATCTGCTACTTTTACATGGGCAGGGTGCACGGAGTAGCCCTTCAGTGCATCCACACTTTCAAAAACGGAGTAAAGCATGACATCGGCATTGGAAGAGGAAAGGCTCTTGATCTGCACCTTGATTTTCAGAAGACCCGGCACGACGCCAAGAAGGCTCTCAAGATTTTCCTTGATGCCAAGCTTAACCGCTTCAGTGTTATGCTCTTCTTTCAGTTTCCAGATGATGATATGTTTAACTTTCATTATACAGCTCCTTTTATGTTATCTACAATACTAAAATAAATTATTCTGCGCCCATTGTCAAGTTAAATCCGTTTATATCTCAAGTTTTGTTGATTTGCTTGCTTTTTAGAGCAAAAGAAGTATAATAGAGCATCATATACATGAGGCCGGGTTAAGGGAAGCGAGTGTTTTCCAATAAATATTTCGCTGCGCCCTGTGAGGCTATGAAAAAACAGAAACTACTTGCCGAGAGGAGAAATAAGGCTTGAAATGCTTGTCAGGCAACCAATTAAAGATAATCGCGTTGCTGGCGATGACCTGTGATCATGTGGGGGTGGAGTTGCTGCCTCATTGGCAGTTTCTTCGTGTGATCGGGCGGCTGGCGCTTCCCATTTTTGCGTACATGATCGCAGAAGGGTGCAGATATACCAAGAACCGGAAACGGTATTTGCTGAGTGTGGCTACCATAGCTGTTTTGTGTCAAATCGTGTTTTTTGTTGCGGAAAAGTCGATGTTTCAATGCATTTTGGTCACATTTTCCCTATCCATTTCCATGATTTACACCATCGACTACGCCAAAACAAAAAAGACAGCCGGCAGCTGGCTTTTGGCTGTGGTCATCGGTGCCGGTATCTTTTTCCTAAGCACGATCCTTCCTGCCCTTCTAAAAGGAATAACCAATTTCCATATTGACTACGGCATATGGGGCATCCTGCTGCCGGTGATTATTTATTACACGCCCGGTACATATAAGGCACTTGCAGCAGCGCTGGCACTTGTGCCGATCTGCCTGGCGCTGGGAGAAAATCAATGGTGGTCCTTGGCAGCGGTGGTGCTGTTGCTGTTATATAACGGCAAACGCGGCAAATTAGATATGAAAAACCTGTTTTACCTTTACTATCCGGCGCACCTTGCAGGAATATATTTGATCAGCTGTCTTTTGAAATGATAAAAAACCCCGGTTTGTGCCGTGCACAAACCGGGGTGCGTTATTTCTATGTATTTTACACAATACCCTGTGCCATCATGGCGTCGACAACTTTCTGGAAGCCTGCGATATTTGCACCGGCAACCAGATCGCCATCCATGCCGTATTCCTTGGCGGCATTGAAGGAGTTCCAGTAGATGTTCTTCATGATCTGCTTGAGCTTGGCATCCACCTCTTCGGCAGTCCAGTTGTAGCGCATGGAGTTCTGGCTCATCTCAAGACCGGAAACGCTGACGCCGCCGGCGTTGACGGCCTTGGAAGGCGCGATGATAACACCGTTTGCCTTCAGGTAAGCCATAGCGTCGTTGGTGGTGGGCATGTTGGCAACTTCCACATAGTACTTGGTGTTGTTGGCAACGATCTGCTCCGCTTCTGCCATGCGGATCTCGTTCTGGGTAGCGCAGGGCATCAGAATGTCAGCCTTAACGCCCCAGGGCTTTTGACCGGCATAGAAGGGAACACCGAACTTGTCGGCATAATCCTGCACCTTGTCGCGACCGGATGCACGCATTTCCAGCATGTAATTGATCTTCTCATCGGTGCTGATGCCGTCCTCGTCGTAAACATAGCCGTCGGGACCGGAGATGGTCAGTACCTTGCCGCCCAGCTCTGCGATCTTCTTAACAGTACCCCAGGCAACATTGCCGAAGCCGGAAACGGCGAAGGTCTTGCCCTTGATGGTGTCGCCGAAGGACTTGAGCATTTCGTCAACATAGTAAACAGCACCGTAGCCGGTAGCCTCGGGACGGATCAGGCTGCCGCCGTAGGACATGCCCTTACCGGTGAGCATACCTTCATAGCGGCTTGTCAGCCGCTTGTACTGACCGAACAGATAGCCAACCTCACGGGCACCTACGCCGATGTCGCCGGCGGGAACGTCGATGTCCGCGCCAACATACTTGTAAAGCTCATCCATGAAGGCCTGGCAGAAGCGCATGACCTCCCGGTCGGACTTGCCTCTGGGGTCAAAGTCGGAGCCGCCCTTGGCGCCGCCCATGGGCAGGCTGGTAAGGCTGTTTTTGAAGGTCTGCTCGAAGCCCAAAAACTTCATGATAGACATATTGACACTGGGATGGAAACGCAGACCGCCCTTGTAAGGACCGATTGCGCCGTTGAACTGAACGCGATAGCCGTAGTTGACCTGAGCCTGACCCTGATCGTCAACCCAGGACACGCGGAACTGGATGGCACGGTCGGGAGCAGTCAAGCGCTCCAAAATGGCATTGCGGCGGTAAGCCTCTTCATTGCGGTCGATAACAGGGCGCAAAGAACCGAGCACCTCTTCAACGGTCTGGTGGAATTCTTCCTGACCGGGATTTTGCTCCTTTACGCGCTGCAGGATTTCGTCAACATAGTTCATGGGAAACACCTCTTTTCAAGAATGAGCATATTTTACCAAAGGATATAGGTAAATGCAATAGCATTTTGCAATTTTGGGTTGTCCTTCCTGCAAATTTGGGCAATGTGACTTAAAAAAAGCGCTGGAAGCGGCTAAATTTTGCCATTTCCAGCGCTCATTTCATGCATTTAAGGTTATTTTCCGGCGATGGACAGACCTTCCACCAGCACACTGGGAGAGCCAAAGGCGGTCATACCCATGGCCATAGGCAGTGTACAGTTGTCCGCGATACAGGTGATATTCTTCAAAAGCTCGTAGAAATTACCCGCCACGGTGAAGGACTTGACATACCGGGTCTTCTTGCCGTCTTCCAGCATATAGCCGGCGCTCTGCAGGGAGAAGTCGCCGGAGATGGCATCTGCACCGGCATGCAGACCGCTAAGGCTGGTGATATATACACCGTTACCTGCCTTTTGCAGCAGCTCTTCTTCGCTCAGTTCGCCGTTTTCCAGATACATGGTGAAAGGACGGATGCCGACAGAAGAATCATAACCTGCCTTAGACGCGTTGCCGGTGGTCTTCTTGCCTGCCACGGCAGCGGTCTTGAGGTTATACAGAAGGGTGTTCAGCTTGCCCTTTTCGATAACAGCCTTTTTGTGGGTGGGACTACCCTCAGCATCAAAATTGATGGGTTCGGGATTTTCCTTATGGAAAGGATCGTCGATCACGCTGACGCAGGAAGCGGCGACAACCTCGCCCTCCTTACCTGCCAGCTTGCTCAAGCCCTTTTGAGCAGCTTCGGAATCGAAAATGCTGCTGTAGACGCTCAAAAGATTCATCATAGCCTTGGGGCTGAAAACCACGGGGTACTGACCGGTGGGTGCAACATCTCCACCCAGCTTTTCCTTGGCACCGCAGATAGCCTCTTTGACCATTTCGTCAGTGTCGATCTCGTCCAGCTTGCCCAGCTTGATCTGGTAATCGTCGGACATTTCTTCGCCCTCCCGGACAACACCCACGGCAACCAGACCGCAAATATCACCGCTGTGGTGAAGATCCAGACCCTTGGAGTTGTAAATGGCGACCTCGCTGGTTTCGATAATGCCCTGGGTCATGCAGCCGTCTACTGCCATAGGATCGGCAGCATACAGCTTTTCGGTGGTTTCCAGCACCTTGGCAATCAGCTCTTCGGTGGTGGGCAGGGCATAGCTTCTGTCTTCCATGGTCTCATATTCCTGACCACCTTCGCCCAGGAATACTTCTTCTTCCGCTTCCAGGTTTAAAGCATTGTCCATAGCTTTCAGCACGACAGCTTTTGCCTGCTCAGCAGACAGCTGCTCGGTGGAAGCGTAGCCCATCTTGCCGCCAACGATGGCGCGGAAGCACAGACCGCCGGAGTAGGAGGAGGTAAATTCATTTACCTGATGCTGGAAGGTGTCCACGCTGGTGCTGGCACCGACCTGATAGTAAAGCTCGTATTCAGTAATGCCCTGTGCGGCGCACTCGGCAATGACCAATTCCTTAAATTCGGTAAAATTCATGGTAGTCCCTCCTTATCTGCCGCCTACGGTGATGGTGGATACGCGAATCAGAGGCTGACCCACATTGGTGGGAATAGAGCCGCTGGAAGAGCCGCACATACCCTGACCCATATCCAGATCCGTACCGACCATATCGATGTTCTGAATGACATCAGCGCCCTTACCTACCAGGCTTGCGCCACGGACGGGCTCGCAGATTTTGCCATCGCGGATCATGTAGCCTTCGTTGACGGCAAAGTTAAATTCACCGGTGACGGGGTTGACGCTGCCGCCGCCCATGGAGGCTGCATAAAGACCGTACTCGATGGAGGAAATGATATCCTCATTCTTATCCTCGCCGGCGGCAATGTAGGTGTTTGTCATGCGGCTGGTGGGGGTGTAGCGATAGCTCTGCCGGCGGGAATTGCCGGTGGAAGCCATACCCATGCGGCGACCGTTGAACTTGTCGATCATGTAGGACTTCAGCACACCGTTTTCGATCAGCACATTCTTCTGAGCGGGCGTGCCTTCGTCGTCGATGTTGATAGAGCCCCATGCATTGGGGATGGTGCCGTCGTCAATGGCGGTAACCTTTTCACTCGCGATCTTCTGACCCAGCTTGCCGGCGAAAACGCTCTGTCCGTAAGCGACGGAAGAGGCTTCCAAACCGTGACCGCAGGCTTCGTGGAAAATAACACCGCCGAAACCGTTATCGATGGCAACGGGCATCACGCCTGCGGGGCAGTAGCCTGCGCCTGCCATGGTGACCGCCTGCTTGGCGGCAACGATGCCGATGCTCTTGGGGTCGATGGTATCGAACATTTCAAGACCCATTTTCCGACCGGGGGCAAAGAAACCGGTCTGGGTGCCGCTGCCCTTGTCTGCCACAGCGGAGACAGCCATACGGGTGCGGATCTGCCGATCCTGGGCATAGGTGCCTTCGGTGTTGGCAATGAGGATGTTGTGATCCACATCGATCAAATTGCCGGAAACCTGCACGATGCTCTCGTCATATTCCTTGGCGGCAAAATAGCCTTCCTTCAAAATGGCAACCTTTTCGGCATTGCCGCAGGAGGCAGGAACGATCTTGACGGGGTGGATGTCGCCGAACAGGCGCTCTTTCAGCACGATGTCGATCTGCGCCTCACCCTGACCCAGGGCATCGGCAGCGGACTCGGCACAGCGAATGAGACCCTCTTCGCTCATGTCCACAGTGGAAGCCATAACGCTGCGCATGCCCTTGTAGACCCGCACTGCAGCACCGGAAATGACGGTGTCTTTAATGGAATCTACCTTGCTGGCGATCATGCTGATGGCATGATTTACTGTGTTTTCTGCGAAAATTTCCGCGTAGTCTGCACCGGTGGAAACTGCCCGCTGCAGCACACGCTGACAAATTTCTCTGGAAATCATAAGCATTTTCTCCTTTGCTTGCATTTGGTGTGTTTATAGTATCACAGTCGATTTTCAAATGCAACACAGACTTTACATTTTGCCGGAAATAGGCTATGATATTAAAAACAATGTAAGGGGTGAGCCCATGGAAAAATCCCAAAAGAAAAAGGCGGGGAAAATTCTGTATTACAGCCTGATCGTGCTGTTTGCGGGAATCTTTCTTTTTTGCGCGGTTTATGTGGGCTACTATTATTTCCAAGCTCAGCGCTCGGACTCTATCAACACAGACCTGCAGAGCTTGAAGGGCACGATTCCTGCCACCGAGCCAAAAGACCCCGACCATACCCAGCCGGAGGCAACTCAGGGAGCGACAGAGCCAGCCGAGCCTACGGTCTTGCCGGAATATCAGGCACTTTATGAGCTGAATAACGACCTTGTGGGCTGGCTGACCATTCCCGATACCAATATCGACTACCCCGTTATGCAATCCACCTACGAAAAGGATTTTTACCTGCATCGGGATTTTTATAAAAATTATCTCTATGCCGGCACGCTCTATGCCCGGGAGACCTGCGATGTGTTCGAGCCTTCTGACAATGTGACCGTTTACGGTCACCGGATGGAAAAGCCCGGCAGGAATATGTTCTTTGAGCTGGATAAGCTGAAAAGCAAAACCTGGTGGGAAAGCCACCCCACATTCTCCTTTGATACCATCTATGAGCGCCACACCTACGAAATCATTTGCGTATTCAAGACCCACGCAAAGGACGGTTATCCCTACCACCGCTTTGAAAATGCTAAGACGGAGGCAGAATTCGACGAATTCATTACCAAGGTCAAGAGCATGCAGTTTTATGAAACCGGCGTTACGGCAGAGTATGGTGACAAGCTGCTTTGTCTTTCCACCTGCGAGTATTCTTTGGGCGACGGCAGATTTGTCGTGGTTGCCAAGCGCGTGAAATAAGGGAGAAAGAGATGTATCACATTTACAAGACTACAGCAAATCCCGTGGTGGACTTTGCTGCGGAGGAATTAAAAAAATATTTGCGCATGATGATGCCCCGCTGTGGCGAGATCCCTATTTTCTATGCTCCCGAAGCAAAAGAGGGCATCCGCTTGGGTTTGATGCAGGATTTTTCTTTGGATGTATCTGAGGCAGAAGACGTAACCCTTGACGATATTATCCATATCGATGTGGATGCAAACGGCGGCATCATTGCCGGCAGCAATCCCAGAAGCGTGTTGCTGGCGGTGTATAAATATCTGACGATCAACGGCTGCCGCTGGCTGTTTCCCGGGTTGGACGGGGAATTTATCCCGGTGAAGGATATTGCGTCGGTGCAGTTTCACAAAATGGCAGACTGCCGTTACCGGGGACAGTGTAATGAGGGCGCGGAAAGCCAGCAGTGCATGATGGAGACCATCGATTTTTCTCCCAAGATCGGTCTGAATGCCTACATGATCGAGTTCGATGTTCCCCAATTCTATTACGATTGCTATTATAGCCATAAGTATAACGAAAACAACCGGGAACCAGAGCCGGTCAGTGCGGAGCAGATTCTGCAATGGAAACGACTTTGCGAGGTGGAGATCGCCAAGCGTGGGCTGCAGCTACATGATATCGGTCATGGCTGGAATGCAGAGGCTTTTGGCATCAGCACCATAGGCGGCTGGGTCAAGGATGAGGAAAATCCGATCCCTGAGGGCGTGGTACAATACCTGCGGCTGCATAAGGGCAAGCGGGGTTTGCACCATGGTGTGGCGCTGAATACCAATTTCTGCATGTCCAATGAAACAGCCCGGAAAATCGTGGCGGATACGGTTTGCGACTATGCAGAAAAAGCCACAAATGTGGATTATCTGCATGTGTGGCTTGCCGACAGCGAACGCAATTTCTGTGAGTGCGAGGAATGCCGCAAAAAGACCCCGTCAGATTGGTATGTGATGCTCTTAAATGCCATTGACGAGGAGCTGACTGCCAGAAATTTAAATACACGAATTGTTTTCTGTGCCTATTCTGATACGGCATATGAGCCTACCTGCGAACATATCAAAAATCCCAAGCGCTTTGGTATGATGCTGGGCGCTATCACCAGAAGCTATACCTACAGCGTGGAAAAAGATCCCAAGGTGGAGAGCCTGACCCAGTTTGAGCTGAATAAGTCCGGTCGGATCAAGACCATGGAAGAGCATGTCGTAAGGGCGAATTTGTGGCGGAAGTTTGTACCATGCACATCTTTTGCCTACGAGTACCATTTCTGGCGGCATCAGTTTTATGCCCCCGGAGCGCTGAATTTCGCGCGGCGGCTGCATGCAGATGTCCGCTCTTACAAAGCTAACGGCTTTGACGGCATTATCCAGGACGGCTCTCAGCGATCTTTCTTCCCCAACGGCTTTTGCTGGTATGTCTATGCAGCGACGCTTTTCGACAACAGCGTGGATTTTGAGGAATTGAAGCAGGATTATTTCTGCCATGCATACGGTGAAATGTGGCGGGAGGCAATTTCCTATCTGGAAGCCATTGATGAGGTCATGCCCCAAAGCTATTTGGAAGCCCGTCATGTGGCAAAAGCCACAGCTGACCGTTATCACAAGCCTCAAATGAAAGAAGTTTTGTTACGAACGGAAGAAATTGCTCGTGCCATGCAGGAAACCTTTGCGCCCCATCGAAATATGCCATACCGTGTGCAGACCGTGGCGGTGCGGCTTTTGATGTCTCACGGAGATTTTTGCCGTGGCTACGCCAAAGCAATGGCGATCAAATGCCAAGGCAAGGATGCACAAGCCCGGGCGGATTTTTGCGCTTTTGCAGATGAATTCGGCAAGCAGGAGCTTGCAATGGAGCGCTATTACGATCATTTCATGGCAGTCAATGCGCTCAAATCCATTTTTGATACCAAGCCGGAATTTGAACAGTAAAAAGCTCCCCTCTGACGAGGGGAGCTTTTTTATCTCAGCTTACTTGCTATTTTCAGCATGGTGTCAGCCGGTAGCTTCGCTACCTTCCGGTCGTAGCTTAAAATACCGTTGGTTTCGTCCTCCACATCGCTGACCTGGGTGTAAACAGCGGCGCAGAGTCCTTGCTTGAATGCGGGCACTACCTGCTGCGTGTAGAGCTTTTCCACCGCGGCGGTGAAATCTTCCTGCTTTTCAAATTTGCCGTAGCCGTAGGTCTGCTCGGTGTTGAATACATGACCGGCAGGCTTATAGCTGTAGCCGCCGAACTCCGAAAGCACAAGGGGCTTGTTCCCGGCTTTTAGCTTGATGGGCTTAAAGTACACATGGCGGCTGTCCACATCCGTTTTCCTGCGGCGAAACCACCCGGAGGTGGAGTCGATGAAGCGGGTATCGTCCAGCGCTTTCAGCGTTTCGTATACGCTGTCGGCATCGAATTGACCCCAGCCTTCGTTGAAAATCGTCCAGTAGCAGATACTGGGATGATTCCAAAGCTGACGGACGGTGGACGCCATACCCTCCAGAAAGCGGCGGCGGTGGGATTCTTTCTTGTGAAGGTTTTTGTCATTCAATTTTTGCAGACCGACGGTGGGTAGGGCGGTATCCCGTAGGAAATTGTAGTCACTGTTGTTGACCATATCCTGAAAAACGATCATGCCCAGCCGGTCGCAATCGTAGTAGAATTGCTCCGGCTCGACCTTGATGTGCTTGCGCAGGGTGTTAAAGCCCAGCGCTTTCATGGAGAGAATGTCCTGCGCGTAGCATTCCGGGGTGGCGGGAGTGAAAAGTCCGTCTGGCCAGTAGCCCTGATCCAAAAGTCCGTGAAAGAAATAGGGTTTTCCGTTTAAGCACAGCCGCTGAAAACCGTCAACCTCTTTGATTTCCAGGCTGCGGATGGCAAAATAGGATTCTACCTTGTCCTGCCCGCATTCCACCGTAAATTCGTAAAGATAGGGATTTTCCGGACTCCAAAGGTTGGGATTTTCCGGTACGATGGTAACACAGCCGTTTTGAAGAGTAAATTCGCCGAGATCCTTGACGACTACCTTGCCCGCCATGGCAGGCTCGGTGGTGATCGTAACACCATAGCCCCGGTTTTCGATTTTCAAATTCTGAATATGGGTTTCCGGCACGCTTTCCAGCCACACCGTCTGCCAAATACCGCTGACGGGGGTGTACCACATGCCGCCCCGCTTTAAAGTCTGCTTGCCGTAGGGGAAGGATTGATCCCGCAGATCGTCGGTGCAGCAGATCACCAGCTGGTTTTCTTCCTGCAATGCATCGGTGATGTCTACAGTGAAGCTTTCGTAGCCGCCTGCGTGGGTTGCCAGCAGTGTCTGGTTTACATAAACATGTGCAACCTGATCAGCTGCGCCAATGTGCATCAAAACCCGGCCTTCGTTGAAATTCTCCGGCAGCGTAAAGCTGCGGCGGTACAGTAGGGCACTGCCTTCCGGGAAATGCTTGCCAATACCGGACAGCTGACATTCCGGGCAGAAGGGCACAAGGATCTTTTGATCGTATTTTGCGGTTTCCGGTGCGGCATTTTGCTGCACAGCAAAATCCCACATGCCGTTTAAGTTTACATAACTTTCCCTTCGCATCTGGGGACGGGGATAGACCGTCCACGGGGTTTCGCCGGATTTTATCAATTTCTCGCCGGCTTCGGTCATCAAATCAATGGGCATGGCGCGCTCCTTTCAGCAGCTTAAAGAGGGGAATAACGGCGATCCATGCCGCCAGGATCGCAATGAGGGCTGCAAGGAAGATGTTTTCGTTGGGAATAAAGGAAACGGTGCCGTCGGAATTGGTGACGGTGTCGGCATTTCGCAGCACCCATGCGCCGATGGCTGGACCTACCACACCGGGAATCAGCACCTGCCCTACGATTCGAAGACCCTGGAACATGCCCGCCTTATTGGCAGGTGTGCAATCCCGGATCAGCGCGCCGATAACAGCACCGGTGCCAATATAGCCGCACATCATGATAAGGCTTGCGATGAACACCAGCGCGGTATTGCGTACGAAATACAAAAGCACATACCCAACCATCAGCAAAATCAGCGTGGGGATCACCGCTTTTTGGAAGCCGTGACTGTCATATATCCGACCGTACAGCGCCGTGAAGACCGCGGAAACGATAATCGCAGGCGCGAAAATCAGTACATAATTGCTCAGCCCCAGACTCTCCGTGTAGTAAAGGATCAGATAGGGCATGAAGATCTGAATGGAGATGTTAAACAGCGCCAGCACCAGCAGCGTCACATACAGCCGCACATTCTTTTTCACCACGCTGGGGCGGAAACCGTAGAAAATATTTTGGAAATAGTGGCTGTTTTCCTCTACCTTGACACCGGTGTCTTCAATGAGGAAGAATCCTGCAATGCCCAAAAGCAGCACAACGCCGCCGATGATGCTGAAAATGATTGTCCATGTTTCGGGAAGATCCTGGTTAAAGCTCATAAAGCTGCCGAACACCACTAAAATCGCCACCAGAGGCATCATGGCATTGATGCCTTCGGCTTTTCCCCGGTTGGTCTCGTCGGTGGCATCAGTCAGCCATGCGTTAAAGGCTGCATCATTGGCGGAGCTGCCGAAGAAGGTCATGATGCAATCGAGAATGATCACAAGGCTTACACCAACGCTGGCTGCAGAAACTGCAGCGGGAAACAGCGCGTTGATCACATCCATTCGGATCACCGCGAAGCCCAAAATGGAAATGCCCCACAGAATATAGCCACCGCAGATAAAGAGCTTTCGCTTACCGATCTTGTCGCTGAGAGCGCCGATGAGCAGCGTGGTAACCGTAGCCGCGATAGCAGAAGCTGCTACCATCAACGAAATATCCGCTGCGCTTGCGTGGAACATTTTGTAAATGAACACATTCAGATACATATTCTCCACGACCCAGGCAACCTGTCCGACCAGAGAGAAGATCACCAAAGCAAGATAAAACTTTGCATTTTTCCTGGATTTTGCCATAAGAATCCCACCTTTCTTTTTTGCTAGTATACCACAAAGATAAGCCAACAGCAAGCGACAACAAAAAGAAACCCCGGGCGGATAACCGCCCGGGGTGTTTTTACAATTTCAGGGATCTTGTCTGTGCCGCTTTAGGAATTGGAAATAGTAATTCCAGTCTTCGCGGGAGAGGAAATGGTCGCCGTGGCGCATATGGTAGCCGATCTTGCCTTCCTGCAGCACATCGCCGGCAACGGGGAGTCGGTCCGGAGTCACGAGACCCTTTTCACCAAATAACTCCCATGCCTGAGAAGCCCAAAGGGAGGTAAGGAACTCGGATTTGGGATCGGCTGCCTGGTCTTCGACGGCGGAACCCACGCACATCAGACGGGGTGCGATCAGTGCCAGCAGATAGGCTTGGTCATAAGGCTTTTCGTCCTCTTTATCTGCAAACTGCTTAAAATTCTCGCAGAACATGACCCAGCTGCCAAGGCGGAAGAAATCTTTGATTTTCTCGCCTTCGCCGTGCTTCGAGGTTGCCGCGCCGCCGTAACCGGAATTGTTGGATATTGCGGCATAGAACCGCTCGTCCTGGGCAGCTGCCCATAGTGCGGTCTTACCGCCCCGGGAGTGACCGATGACTGTAGTATGCTCCGCGTCGATATCGTCACGGGTCAGCAGGTAGTCCAAAATTCGGCTCAGACCGTATGCCCACATACCCACTTTGCCCCATTCTTCCGGCTCGCGCACACTTTGTACGCCAAAATGGGCGGCAATGCCGTCGGAGAAATCTGCATAACCGGGGGTGTTGCGGTCATTTACAAGATCATGATGGCAAACGGCAGCCAAAGTAAAACCGTTATCGATGATTTCCTCCACCGGAACATATTTATTGGGCAAGTTGCTCTCCAGCGACAGCGTCAGCATTACCGGCGGGCGCTCCACACCGGTGGGGATCGCCAGGATAAAGGGGAATGTACAAATACCGTAGTCGGTTTCAAAATGGATACGAATGTGCTCCTGGTGCACCTTGCCACCATAGGCAGTGGTAAACCGCCAGGGGCATTCCTCCAAAATCTCGCCCCAGACCCGCTTGGGCTTGGGCGGAGTGCGTCCATAGGAATACTTTTCCAGCGCTTCAAGCATTTCTGCACGGCGTGCGCTCCAGTTTTCACGGGTGACGGGAGTGCCGTCATTCATGGCCAAAATGGGCAAAAGGTCTCGTTCTTTCAGCAGTTCGGTTAGCATAATAACGCTCCTTTTGAAGAATAAAAAAAGGGTCTCTGCTGGTAATATACCACAGCAGCAAAACTTTTGAAAGAGCAAAAAGGATGAATATACCGTGCAAAAAGGATGGAAGCAAAACAAAGAGCAACCAATATTTGGTGATTCCCACAACGAATTTGTTCGGTTTTAGACTTGATTTTAGATGGCGGGTACGGTATAATAGCTTCAAACTATGTCATAAATGGGCGAGTATTGCTGATGACATAGGTGTTGAAATGATGATTGGTATTACGGGTGCTGCGCATAGGCGGCAATTCGAGGAGAAATATATGGAACAAAAGATTATAGAGCGCACCGCAGATCAGCAGTGTGATAAGGCAAGGATGATGGAACGGGAAACCAACCGCTGGATGCTGATGATTTATGATACATTGGCATATCTTCTGTGCTGGTTTGTGATTTTTGTGCTGCATCCGTCCATCAGAATCGTACCGACGCAGGAAACGATGCGATTTTATCTGGTTGCGGGATATGTTTTGTTTTTTGGTTTTCGCCTGATAACGAAAGGGTATAAGCAGATTTGGCGGTACGGCTCTATACAGGCCTTCACACGGGAACTGATCTCCTGCGTTTTGGGCTCAGTTTTTTTGACGGGTTTGTATGTGCTGCTCAGAGATCGGTATGAGATTTTGAAAGTGCCGTTTATCACGGTGGTTTCGTTTGCTGCGGTTTATACGCTGCTTAGCATTTTGATGCGTGTCTGCTATTGCTATTTGTATGCAGTGGCCAAGAAAAAGACGGCATTTGGCAAAACAATTCGCTTTTTGATTCGGAAGCTGTGCTTTGTGGATTTTGATTCCAAGAAGCCCGGTGCGGTTCTGAAATTGGCACTGGAGCCGGAAAAGCCGGCGATATCACCGATCAATGAGATTCAGAACATTGCAGAAAAATTTGCGATCCGCGGCGATATTACCAGCATTACCCAGATCAATAAGGGCTACATCAATCGCACTTACCGCGTGGAAACGCTGTCTGATGCCGGTCATGTTCACAAGTATACATTGCAGCGGATTAATACGAATGTATTTCCGGATGTGGACGCGCTGATGGAAAATTTCAAGTTGACGACTACCCACTTGTTTGGCACATTGCATTTGGAAGGATACAGCAAGAAAGGCGCCGTTCAGACCTTGCGTCCTACAAAAGACGGTCGTTCTTACTTAAAAGATGATTCCGGCTGTTGGCGCGTGATGACCCACTTTGACGGTGTGTATTCTTTGGACATTCCGGACAGCCCGGAGACCTTTTATCATGCCGGCATTGCCTTCGGTCGTTTTCTGAAGGGCATGTCTGATGTGGACGTGAGCGAAGTTAAGATCGTCATTCCCAACTTCCATAACACCATGAGCCGTTATTTGGATCTGGAGCAGGCAATTACCAAGGACCCCAAGGGTCGTGTACAGCAGGTTCGCAAGGAGATCGAGTTTGTTCGTGCCCGGGCGGACCGATACGGAATGATCAGTGAGGCGCTGGAAAGCGGACGGATCCCTATCAGAATCTGTCACAATGACTGCAATCTGAACAACATTCTGTTTGACAACGAGACCCATCTTCCTGTGGCGATCATCGATTTGGATACGGTAATGCCCTCGTCGCCGCTTTATGACTACGGTGACAGCATGCGTATCGGTACGAACACCGCCAAGGACGATGAAAAGGATCTATCCAAGGTTTCCTGCGATTTAAACCTTTACGAGCGTTATGCCCGGGGTTATTTGGAAGCCTGCGGCGATATTTTGACAGAAGAAGAACTGAAGCTGCTTCCCTATGCATCGCTTATCATCACATCTGAGGACGGTATCCGTTTCCTGATGGATCATATTAATGGCGATACCTATTACAATATCTACTATCCGGGTCAGAATTTGGACCGCGCCAGGACGCAGTTGAAGCTGGTGGAGGATATGGAAAAGAAACTGCCCCAGATCAAGCAGATCCTTCGTGGAATTTACAAGGATCTGGGTCTGAAGGCGCAGATCGACTAAGCACAGTTTCCTAAAAAAAGACAATCAGGAGAAAATAGAATGAATCAGATCCGAGCCATCATCCCCGCAGCCGGAAAAGGCAAGCGGCTGCAGAAGATCAGCGGCGATCTGCCGAAGGCAATGTTCCGTGTGGGCAACCGACCCATGCTGGAAATCGTTTTGGAGAATATCGGTTTTATCAGCCAGGAAAATGTATGCATTGTGGTAGGCTGCGGCAAGGAAAAAATCATCGAATATTTTGGCGATGACTATCTCTATGTTGAGCAGAAGCAACAGCTGGGCACGGGCCATGCCGTTATGGAGTGCGCGGATGCGTTCCGTGACTTTGACGGAAGCGTGCTGGTGACCTTTGGTGATATGCCTCTGTTCCGCCGGGAGGAAATGGAAAAGATGTGCGCGCAGCATGTAGAAAACGGCGCCGACTGCACGCTGATGACCGCAGAAAATCCGGAGCTTACCATGTGGGCAAGAGTCACCCGGGATGAAAAGGGCGCATTTGCTGCCATTGTCGAGGGCAAGGATTGCACACCGGAGCAGGCGCAGATCAAGGAGCTGTTTTCCGGCGTGATGGTCTTTAACAGCAGATCCTTGTTTGAGATCCTGCCTCAGGTAGGCTGTGCCAACGCACAGAAGGAATACTATTTGACAGAAGTACCGGAGCTGATGGTCAAGCAGGGGTTGAAGGTGGAAACCTACTTCACAAAAGACGGTGATGACCTGCGGGGCATCAATACCCCGGAAGATTTGGAAGCCTGCGAACGGATCCTGCAGCAACGGCTTGCAACAGTTTAAAAATCATTACAGCCGCGTATGGAATTCCATACGCGGCTGTGCTGTTATTCGCCTTGTATTAATAAATCGATAGCATACTGTGCATATACGGAAAGACCTTTTCCCCGGCGGGTCACGATGACGGGCTGGCGGGAAAACTTATTGCCTTCCAGTGCGAAAAGCGTGATTTCCTTGTTGAAAGCCTCGCTACGCAGCAGCTGCAGGGGTAGAATCGTGGCGCCGATGCCTTCCTGCACCATTGTCCAAGCCGTGGTTAAACCAACAACTTCCATGGCAATTTCAGGCAGGAAGTCGGATTGAGCACAGATTCGGTCGAACAGGATGCGCATTTCCTGAGATTTACCTACTACGATAAAAGGAAGTGCGCTGCAATCTTTCAGTTGGATTTCCTTACTTTCTTTGGCGGAGTCGGGCAGCAGATGCAGCATGCTGTTGGGCACGGCAAGCACCAAGGTGTCCGGTGCCAAAGGCGTCACATTCAAAACCGATTCTTCAACCGGTAAATTGACAATGGCAAAGTCATATTTTCCTTCCGCCGCTTCTTTGCGCAGGGTGTCACTTCCGATTTCGTGAAGAAATACCTGCACACCCGGGAATTTTTCCCGGACTTTTTTTGCGACATGGGAAACCATGTACTGCGCGCGGAACGGGGAGATGCCGATCACCAAACGACCGGATTCACCGGAATGAAACCGACGCATGGAATGTGTCAGCTGTTCCTGTCGGAACAGCAACTCCTTTGCTTGACGCACGAAGGACTCGCCGGCAGCAGTTATAGTCATAGGCGTTGTGCTGCGGTCAAAAAGCTTGACACCCAGTTCTTTTTCCAAAGCCAAAATTTGTTTGCTGAGGGACGGCTGTGAGATATTGAGTTTTTCTGCGACCTGCGAGAAATTGCAAATTTCAGAAAGCGCAATGACATATTGTAATTGCCGAGAATTCATAAAAATACCTCATTTTGTTTGACTATTACCTATAGCATACTCTTATAACAGTAAAAAAGCAAGTAAAAAATAGGTTTTCACAGGGCAAAGCTTCATGTGTTTGCGTAATTCCTTTTTGGTTATAAAGCCTATTGACAAAATGGAATAAGCGTGCTATAATGCCTACTGTCATTAAATCCAAAAGGAGTGCATCATCATGGAATCTTTACTGTACTTAGGCGTCATGCTCGCTGTGATCTGCATTTGGTTCCTGGCCTTTAAGCGCCCCGTTTATGAGGCGGTTTTACTGGCTTTTGTCATTTTGCTGTTTGTCACGGGAACATGGAGCAATGTGTTGGTCTACATCGATGAGGGCTTGTCTACATCCCTTCTTTACTCGATGGTGGCATTCGTAGCCATGTCTATTTTGCTGACCAAGACGAAAATCGTGGATAGCTGTATTGCGGTTATTCTCTCGCTGATCGGTCGAATCAGCGGCGGTGCGGGCTATACTGCTGTTATTGCCAGCGCATTTATGGGCGCTCTGTCCGGCTCCGGCCCGGGCAATGTCATGGCAACCGGCACTCTGACCATTCCCGCCATGAAGCGTACCGGCTTCCCTGCTCATTTGGCTGCAAACATTGAATCCAATT
Source organism: Faecousia sp. (assembly GCA_045540575.1). Lineage (GTDB taxonomy): Bacteria > Bacillota > Clostridia > Oscillospirales > Oscillospiraceae > Faecousia. The sequence continues at coordinate 27,645 of JAZQHM010000068.1, forward strand.
CCAGCTATATGGGCAATATGATCCCCCCCTCTTCCAATATCGTTGCTGCAATGGCTGCATTCACTACCTTTGCTGCCGGTGCCGGCATTGCAGAGGTGTCCCAGGGTCAATTCTGGATTATTCTGTGGGGAATCGCTCTTTGGTTTGTTGCACAGCGCTTGATCATGGTTTGGGCTTTCTGTAAGTATTATAAGGTCAAGCCCATGAGCAAGGAAGAGCTGCCCAGCCTGAAAGAAACGCTGAAGACCGGCTGGCAGGCAATGCTGCTGCCCGTGATCATTTTGCTTCCCTTTATTCTGGACGCAGCCTTTGCGGATACCTTCTTTGTGGAGCGCCTGGGTAAAGACGGCGCAAAGTTCCTGTCCAAGTCCGTCCTGCTGTTCACCGCCGGTATTTCTTCCATCTATGCCTGCTTGATCACCAAGGACAAGTCCTTGATTACTCCCAGCAAGATGGCGAAGATGTTCGCGGACGGTGTTAAGTCCATTTCTCCCGCTATCGGCGTTTGCGTGTTTGGCTATATGATCGGCGCTATGTTCGAGGATCTGGGCGTTGCCAAGGCTCTGGGCGAAGTAATGGCTACCTGGAACTTTGGTAAGTTCGGCATGGTCCTGGCGATCTGCGCCATCACCTGCGTAATGGGTATGGTGGTGCCCGGCTCTTCTCAGGTCGTTATCTTTGGACCTGTGTTCATCACACTGCTGGCAAATGTGGGAGTGAACCCCCTGCTGGCTGCAGCAATGCTGCCCTGCATCTGCGGTGTTATGTGCGGCATTACCCCGCCTTTGGGTCTGGGTATGTATGCCGGTATGACCATCTCCGGTGCCGACTTCAATAAGACATTCAAGAATAACCTCTGGTGGGTGGCTGCACAGTTCATTCTCCAGGTGGCTATCCTGATGGGCTGGCTGCCCATCTTGGGTCTGTAAGGAGGTAAAATCATGAAAGAATTTTGCAAGAAGCTTTCCAATGTTCTGAAAACTGTTTTTGGCTATGGCATTATGATCTGCCTGTTTGCCGGCGGTTTGACCTTCTTCGGTTATGTGGCTGCGCTGATCATCGGCGGAAATGTGGCTACTGCAATCTGCACGGTCATCTATAAGAACATCATTCCCGTAATTATCTATTCTTCTGTCATCATGGTTTTGCTTGGCCTGGTTGCCATGTATCTCAATGGCGAGGTAGCACTGACTTCTAACAAGAAGAAAGCACAGAAGCACGAAGGCGAAGCGTAATAGACTTGAAATCCCCCCTGCGGCATCTGCCGCAGGGGGATTTGTATAAGATAAAAGAGCGTGCTCAGCAATTCGCAGGGGAACAGGACATTGAGCAGATATTTTATGTTTTTTAAGGTTGATTTTAGTAGGAATAAGTGGTATTATAGATTAGAGTTGTGCGCGATGAGAGCGTTCAATTTTGGCAGAGAGATATGTCTGCCAAGAATCTGCATTTTAGGCGGCAACGGATCGCTGCTTTGAAAAGAATGTACGAATAAATAGGAGACAGAACTATGACTAACTACGATGTGCTTTTGGAAAAGATCAGAGGATTGGGCATGGATCATCGCTGGGCGCAGATGTTTGTCAAGAAGCTTCGGGATGACGAGAATGCATTTCCTGTTGCAGACGAGCAGAAGAAAAAGTGGGCGCTGGAGCGTGGCTTCTATCCCGGTCGTATCGAGCTGTATGGGCTGACGGAAGATAACTATATGGATTATGTTCCGGACTACCAGTACTTCATGCTGCATCCTATGAATAATCATTTCCTGAAATGGCTGGACAAGACGACCCTGAAGTATGTGCTCAACAGCAATGATTGCGAAAGCACAATGCCGGAATACTATGTCTATGTGGAAAATGATAAGTGTGGCGGTCGGTTTACATATCTGATGGACTGCCCGGAAGATATTGCAAAGGATGAAAACTTCCTGCTGAACCTGCTGAAACAGAAGGGCACATTGGCAATGAAGCCGAATTCCGGCACGTCCGGTGGCTTGGGCTTTATCAAGCTGGAGCTGCGCGGCGACGAGATGTATGAAAACAACAAGCCCATCAATATGGATCGCTTTGTGGAGATCCGGGATACGATGCGCAACTATATTGTCACGGAGTATGCCCATCAGCACGAGGAGCTGGCTAAGATTTGGCCCGATAGTGAATGCACGTTGCGTGTCATTATGTGCAAGGATCCTGCCGAGGATCGCTATGCACCGACAACCTGGTCTTGTGCTGTTTCTTACGCCCGGTTTGGTACCTCCGTCAATGGCGGTGCAAGTAATCTTTCCTCTGGCGGCGTAGGTGTCGGCTTTGATTTTGAGACCGGCAAGTACAAGGATTTCTGTATTCGTTACAAGCGTTATACGCCCGACGGCAAGTGGATGCTGGAAAAGCACCCGGATACCAAGGTGGAGTGGGCAAACGCAGGTCTTCCCAATTGGGAGCTGGTGCGCAATAAGATCAATGTGCTGTGCCAGCATGTTTCTTCTTTGGACTATTTGGGTCTGGATATTATTATAACGGAAGATGGCATGAAACTGTGCGAGATCAATTCTCATCCTGCCATTGACTATGAACAGATCATGTGCGGACCGGTATTGGCCCGTGAAAAGGTGCGCAAGTTCTTTGAACACAAGGGCTTGCGGTCTGTCGATCCCCGTGCGTTCTACCAGGCTTATGCTGAGAGTCAGGAATAACAGATAAAGGAGAATACCCTTTATGTCACAAACAATGCAACAACCGGAAATCCGTACGGATATTCCCAAACCAAAGCGTTCTTTTTATGCCCAGTATGGAAAGCGCTTTTTGGATATTGTTCTTAGCGGTGGCGCGATTTTGGTGTTGAGTCCTGTGCTGTTGGTCATTTGTGTTTTGGAACTGATCTACCACGGCAGGCCTATTTTCTACATAGATAAGCGTCCCGGTAAAGACGGAAAAATATTTGGACTGTATAAATTCCGCTCCATGACGAATGCCCGCGATGAAAGCGGCAATTTGCTGCACCCCAGCAAACGGATCACCAAGTTCGGCAGGATCCTGCGCAGAACCTCGTTGGATGAACTGGCGGGCTTGTTTAATGTGTTCAACGGAACTTTGTCTATCATCGGCCCCCGGCCTTTGATGGTTGATTATCTGCCCCTTTATAATGAGCGCCATAAGTACCGCCATGCGGTGCGCCCCGGCCTTGCTTGCTGGGATCTTCGCAAGGGCAACAAGCTGACATCTTCTTCTTTTACATGGAATGTCCAGTTTGAAAGTGACATTTATTATGTGGAAAATGTGAGCCTTTGGATGGATATCAAGCAGGTGTTCAAGACGGTTCAGGTTGTGCTTTCCAAAAGCGAGATGCGCACAAACTCTGACCGCGTTAAGTTTAACGGACAGAATTTGAACGAAACCAGAACCAGATCCCAAATCATTGCGGAAGAGGGAGAAGAGGGTCTGCATACCCCTCCTAAGTATATTGTGGAGGAGAACTGAAGACTGGAGTGATTCTATGCAGCGTAAAGAGTTTGGCGGCGAAAAAAGTGCAAATCCCCCCGTTAATCAATGGAAGACGGTGTTAGATACCTGCGCGGCTGTATTGCTGGCATTGGTTCCTATTCTTCAGCACTATATTGGCATAGTAGATAATGCCGGTACAACAGTACTGGTGCTGCTGGCGCCTTATTTCTTCCTGCGTATGCTGCCTGCCCTTCGTAGCTTTAAGCTGTCCGATCTGCGCTTTGCGTGGTTGTTGATGGCATATTTTGTATATAAACTTATCGACCATGGCACATATCTGAGTGAGGTTGCCCAGGTGGGTATTATGTGTTTTTACCTTCTGTGCCTGTGCCTAAATGTGATCGACACAAAAGCCCTGAAAAATGCAGCTGTGATCATAGCTGTACTGGCCGGCGTAGCGATATTGGCGCAGTATGTAACCTATTATTTAATGGGTCAGTACCATTTGAGGATGGTACCGGTTTCCTGGCTGCTGCCTGAATCGGAGGCCTGGGTGGAAAGAGCCCTAACGGGTAAAGTAGGCGTAACCGGTGCGGTGAGCCGGTTCTACAGACCTTCTGCCTTCTTCTTGGAGCCTTCCCACCTGTTTTTGTACAGCTTCCCCGGTCTCTTTATCACGCTGTTCAGCGGGGAACGGAAAAAAGAGAGCTTGATTTGTGCCATTTTGATCTCTATAGGCATGGTGTTGTCCACCTCCGGCATGGGTATTGCCGCAGCGCTGGGTGGCTGGGCACTGTACTTCCTGCTCCACAATCCGGCGGATGGATCCTTCCAATTGCGTAATATTATACGTAAGCAGAACCTGATCCTCATCGGTTGCTTTGTGTTAGCTGCTGGTCTGGCGGTTGCTTTTGTGCCCATTTTGCGTGAGAGCGTACTGCGGATTTTCACCAATCCGGAAGGCTCCACAGCCATTGCCGGAAGAATCCAGAAGGCTTTTGAAAGACTGAGTACTATGTCCTGGAAACAGTGGATCATTGGCATTTCCGACTATTCCGGTAAATTACACTTTAATAAGCCGGGCTTTATGCTGACTGCCTACAGATATGGCATCATCGGTATTATTTTGTCTTACAGCGTCTACGTTAGAAGCCTGTTTAAGGTAAGGGTTTCCTATTTCTGGTATGCGGTTATTTTGCTGGTTGTGTCCTTTTTCAGTGTTCACACCCATGGAACCTTCTTTATGCTGTTCTATGTGGCACTGCTGAAAGAAGGCGAAAACGTAACCCAGGAACCCTGGATCCGGGGTTTGACCGGAATCTTCCGTCGGTCGCAGAAATAACGTTTATAAGGTATGACTTGAGGGCAAAGGTCGGTGGAGTACCGTTCTTTTGTCCAAAGGCGAAAGGATATAGATTATGACAAGGATATTGTCGTTAGCGGAGAAAGGGCTGACCCGGCTGGATGAAAAGAGCAAGCCGGGAGATATGATCCTTGCAGCGCTGCTGGCACTGTGTCCGCTGCTTCAGCATTATAAAGGGCCCGTGTTCAACATGGCCATCACGGTGCTGGTGCTTGCGACACCCTATATAGCTTTGCGGATGCTTTCCAAATGGAAGGATATCAAGCTTGAAAAGTTCCTGATCGTCCTGATTCCTGTGATTTACCAACTCTTCCGAATCGTCAATCACGGAACAACCGTAACGGAATTCGGCCAATCTACGGTGTTTATTGCGTTTTTGCTGGCTTTGGCATTGGAGTGCATCGATGTACATACGCTGGTGCGTTTTTCGCGACTGGTTTGTTTTGCTGCAGCATTGTGCCTGATTGCCCAGTATATTTGCTTCTATATTTTCGGTTTTCACCTGCAGCTGGTGGTGACTTCCTGGCTTCTTCCCTCTGCTGAACAATGGATATTGGGAGCACAGACGGGACTGGCGGGTGTCACGGGAAAGCTGAATGACTTTTACAGACCCTCTGCCTTTTTCCTGGAGCCGTCTCATGTGTACATTTATACGTTCCCCCACCTGTTCATTCTGCTTTTTGGCAGAGGCAGTGTGTGGAAGACCGTTGCACCTGCAGCGCTGCTCACTGTGGGCATGATATTGACAACCTCCGGAATGGCCATCGCCATCGTTGCTTGTGCTTGGGTCGTATTCTTCCTGCTATATAACGAAAAAGACGGCAGCTTCAGCACGAAAAATATTTTCAGACTCAGAAATGTGGTCGCAGTTGGCATTTTGCTGGCGGTGTTTGTGATTTTGGTAAGCACGGTACCCACAGTGCAGCGCACGGTAAACCGTATTTTTAACAGTAAGACTGGTATCACTGCCATAAGCGGACGCGTGACAGAGGCAATCAAGCGCCTTAAGCGCATGACGTGGCAGGAATGGATCATCGGTATTGCCGATACAAATGCGGATTTCCGGTTTAATTTACCCGGTGCGCTGGATGCCATTTACCGGCATGGTCTTATTGGCTGCGTTTTGTCCTTTGAATTCTATGGGAAGAGTGTGTTCAAGCAGAAGCTGCAGTATTTTATGGTCGCAATTGTGATCATTGCTACCTCTTTCTTCAGTGCACATACCCATTCCACTGTGGGTATGCTGTATTATACCTTTATTTTGATGTGTGGCTTCCGTAGTGCCGACGAAGATCCCAACGATACGCTGATCGGATACGGAAAAGAATTGGTACATACGGTAGGCGGATTTTTCAGAAAGCTGTTTGCCACTGCGCGGGAAGGGAAACGGAAATAAATGGAAAACTATGAAACACCTGAACAGGGCAAATCTCAGCAAGAAAAACGGGGCAGCACAAAGCTGGCATTGAAGGCCGGTCTTTGGTATGTGATCAGTACTTTTTTGGTAAAAGGGCTGTCCTTTATTACTACCCCTATTTTTTCCCGGCTGCTGAGCAAGGAGGACTACGGTGAGTTTTCCAACTTTGCAAGCTGGCAGGTGTTGCTGATCATTATTACCGGTGCAGAGTTGTATAACACCGTAGCCCGGGCGTATTATGATTTTAAGGAAGATTTCGACAAATATGTTTCTTCCGTCACCATAGCAAGCATGGCGTTGACGTTGATCTGCTATGGCATATTCTTGGCCTGCGGCAGCTGGATTTATTCAGTGGTGACGATTCCACCCATGTATGTGCATGTGCTGTTTTTAGTGCTGATGTTCAACTCCTGCAAGCAGATATATATGGCAAAGGAGAGAACCCTTTACCGTTATAAATCTGTGGCGGCAATATCTATGGTTAATCTGCTGGTTCCCACGTTGGTTGCGGTAATCCTTGTGGTTTTGGCACCTGTGGAAGACAGACTTTCTGCCCGGATTTTTGGCTTTTATATTCCCTCTGCGGTGATCGGTATGGGCTGCACGGTTGTCCTGCTGAAGGGCAAGTCCTTTAACTGGAAACATGTTCGCTATGCCATGGCTCTGTCGTTGCCATTGCTTCTGCACTATTTCACAGCCCATTTGCTCACATCTTCCAATACCATCGTCACCAAGATCACTCTGGGTGCGCAGACGGTATCTACTGTAAGTATCGCTTCCAGCGCCATCCATGTGCTGACGATTCTGCTGCAGGCGGTTTCCGGTGCGTTGACCACTTGGCTGATGGATAATCTGGAGCAGAAAAAGGACCGCACCGCCCGCAAAGGCATTTTGTTGTACGTGTCCGGCATTTCTGCCGTGTCAATCGGTGTAATACTGTTGGCGCCGGAGCTGATATGGATTCTTGGCGGCACAAAATATGCCAACTCGGTACAGCTGATGCCAGGCATGGTTATGGCGGTGCTGATCCAGTCGGTGACGACAGTCTTTACCATTATCCTGACCTATCAAAAGAAAGTGGTAAAGACGGCGATATTTACTACTTTGGTGTCGTTGGGGTCTGTGGCAGCTAAGTTTTTGCTGTTGCCCCTGGCAGGCGTGCAGATGATTCCAATCATCAATATTGTTGCTTTTGGTGTACTTTTTGTAATTAACTATTTCTTGATTCGGCGCAACGGTGTAGGTAAAGTAGTTAACATGGCAGGTATCTGCGGCATTTTGGGCATTGTGTGCCTGGTAATGGTCGGCAGTTATTTCCTTTATGAAAACACATTTGTTCGTTACGGTTTCATCGGTGCCATTGCTGTTGCGGCGCTGGTACTTTTGTACAAATACCGCGAGCAAGTGAAACGTTTTGTTAAAACCAAACTCGGAAAGAAAAAGAAGAAAACGGAGGAAACACAATGAATACTCGTGAACAAGTAAACGCACTTTTGAAGGAGATTAAGCCCACGAAGGATCTTTCTGCTATTGATGATATCATTGAAGGCGGTTATCTGGATTCCTTTGAGTTGATGTCTCTGATTGGTGCCTTGAGCGATACATTTGGTGTAGAGATCGAGGTAGATGACATCGTACCCGAGAATTTCAATTCTCTTGATGCCATTGTCGCAATGGTGGAAAATCTGAAAAAGTAATAAGGAGAGCGTGGTTCCATGAGATTCAACAGAATGTACCACAGTGTCCGTCTGCTTTTGCTGAGAAGACCCGTAAAGCGGGCTGCATATCTGAAGAAGCATAACCTGCTGGGTAGCATCGGCGACGGTTGCCGCTGGGGCCCCTGGCTGTTGCCCCTGTACCCGGAGTTGATCCGCGTGGGAAACAATGTCCATGTACATAAGACAGCGAAGATCGTTACCCATGATTTCTTGAACCGTTACCTGAAGACCCGTAATCCGGATACGGATTTTGGTCACATGGAGAAACTGGGTTGTGTGGAACTGGGGGATAACGTATACATTTCCATGAATGTTACCGTTATGCCAGATGTACGCATCAATAAAGACTGCATCATCTCTGCCGGCAGTGTAGTTACCTCCGATATACCTGAGAATTCTCTGGCTTCCGGAAATCCTGCCAAGCCTGTGGGCCGCTTTGATATGTTCATGGCTCTGCGCAGAATGAGCAAGGGACAGGCCATTAAGGTCAAGAATCAGGAGATCGAAGCCGCTGTTGCGGAAGAAATGTGGTCCAGATTCTATAAAAAACACGATAAATAGTCCCAAGAAGGAGAGCTCCCATGCGTTCAATTGTAAAAAGTATCTATACTCATAGCTGCAATTTCCCTGAAAAGGTGGCGCTGATCGCTACCGACTATACGGTGGATTATAAGACCCTGTGGCATATGATTGCGGTTATGGCTGACCTGTTGAAGCAGAAGGGTCTGCAGAAGGGGCAGCGTGTGATTTTGGAAGCAGATCATACCGTGGAGTTCATGGTTATGTGCTACGGCATTCATCTTGCCGGTGCAGTCCATGTTCCTGTGGAAAATGGTGCGCCCGTAGATCGTGTTGCTGAGATCAGCAAGGAAATCGAGCCTGCCATGGTGCTGACGGGTAAGCATCCCTTGAGTAATTTTGGTTATGAGCTGATGGATCTTATGTCCTTGCCTGCCGGCGAGCCGGAGTTTCCTACGGAGGATATGCTTCAGGAGATTCTGTTTACTACCGGCACAACCGGAAAATCCAAGGGCGTCATGATCACCCACTACGGCCAGATGAATATGTGTGAATCCCAAAACGCGGTGCTGAATTACAGTATTGACAATGTCTGGCTGATTCCCACACCCATGAATCATGCGGCCGGTCTGCGTAAGACCCATATGGGTATGGTTCGCGGCAGTACCACTTTGCTGATGAATGGCTTTACCAATCTGAAGCTATTCTTCCAGAATATCCGCGACTATGGTGTAACATCCATCTATCTGCCACCGGCGGGTGTCCATTATGTTTTGATGCTGGCCTCCCGTGAACTGGCAAAATATGACCAGCAGCTGGATTTTCTGTATTCCAGCTCCTCTGCACTGCCCAGCGGCGATAAGGAAAAGCTTATCTCTCTGCTGCCGACAGTCCGCAAGTTTGATGCATACGGCGGATCTGAAGTGGGCGCTGTCTGTTATATCGATTACAACGCGATTCGGGACAATACCAAGTGTGTAGGCAAGGCCAATCCCGGCGTGGATATCTATATCGTTGATGAGCATTATCAGCCTATGGAGGCTACCGCGGAAAATCCCGGAATCATTGCCATTCGCAGCAACACTGTTACAGCCGGCTACTGGAATGAGCCGGAGATGACTGCCAATACCATCCGCGATGGTGTCATTTACATGACTGACCTTGGTTACATTGAAAATGGATACCTCTACTTGGTGGGTCGTCGGGATGACGTGATCAATGTGGGCGGTTTGAAAATTGCACCCACGGAAGTGGAGGATGTAGCATTACGGCATCCTATGGTCAACGAATGTGTCTGTATACCTTATGAAGACAGAGTTTACGGCCGTATAGTGAAGATGCTGGTCAAGGTTAATGACGGTTTTACTTACGATGCCGGCGCGTTAGCATCCTATCTGGAAGAAAAGCTGGAAGCATATAAGGTACCCAAGAGCTTTGAGCAGGTAGATGAGATCCCTCGTACTTTTAATGGTAAGATCGACCGCAAAAAGCTGATCGCCCAGCAGAAGTGACGGCAGAAAAAAGAAAGGTAACAATGCCTATGAAAGCATTTGTTTTGGCAGGCGGCCTGCCCCAGATCGAGCTGATCAATCAGCTGAAGGCTCGGGGCATCACCACGGTTTTGGCTGATGGTAACCCCAATGCTTTGGCAAGACCCTATGCGGATATTTTTTATCAAATGGCCATTTTCGATGTGGAAGCGGTGAAGGAAGTTGCGCTGAAGGAACAGGTGGATTTTTTAATTACCGTCTGTGCTGACCAGGTGTTGCTGGTGGTTGCCCAGGTTTCTGAGATGTTGGGTCTGCCTTGGTATATTGATTATAAAACTGCCCAGCTGGTTTCCGACAAAAAGTACATGAAGAAGGTCTTTTGGGAAAATAATATTCCCACCTCCCGCTATGTGGAGCTGACTACCCTGGAGTGGGACAAAATATCCCACTTGCAGTATCCTTTGGTAGTTAAGCCTGTGGATGCCTACAGTTCCAAGGGTGTGCGTAAGGCAATGAATGCAAAGGAGCTGGAAGGTTACTTTGCAGAAGCTGCCCAGATCAGCCGCACCGGCGGTGTCATTGTGGAAGAGTTTGTCGCCGGTACGGAGATCAGTGTGGATCTGTATGTGGAAGACGGTGTGGCAAAGCTGCTGTGTGTATCCAACAGTGAGAAAATAAACGATGCGGATCGCTTTATTATTTTCCGTGGCAGATATCCTGCAGCGGTTTCTGAAGAGATTATGGAAAAGATCCGTCAGGTGGGACAGCAGATTGCCGACGCATTTTGCTTAAAGGACTGCCCGATGCTCATCCAAATGATCAACGATGGCAAGAATGTGTCCGTACTGGAGTTTTGTGCACGTACCGGCGGCAATATGAAATATTTGCTTATTAAGCATGCCTGCGGTTTTGATGTGATCAAGGCGGTAATTGATTTGACACTTGGTGAGAAGCCTCATGTTGAATTGGCGGACCCGAAGGCAAAGTATATTGTCAATGATTTCGTCTATTGCCAGCCCGGTGTTTATGACCGGATGGAGGGCTTTGAGGAGCTGCGCCAGCAAGGCGTTCTTGCGGATTACTATAGTTTGCGTCCGAAAGGAATGAATGTTAGGGGCGTTACCAGCAGTTCTGATCGCATTGCAGGCTTTACCGTGATGGCAGACTCTTTAGAGGAGTTTAATGAAAAACATCGTTATATCATAGACAATGTAAAGATTTTGGATGAAAATGGTGTAGACATCATGCGGCACGACCTGTTGCCGGATCTGAAATAAAATAAAAAACTGCTCCGGAATTGCCGGAGCAGTTTTTTATGCCCCCAGAAGGAGCAGCTATTGAAAGCAAGGAAAAAGGACGAGCTGCAGCGAATAGGGTTACTTTGGGGGTGACGCTTATGCTGACGACCGTTTGGCTTGCCGCCTTTGCAACATCAGACTTTAGCAAATAAGTACAAGCATTAACTGTTTTAAAAATGGAAATAAGTAGTCCCCCCCGGCGGTTAACCGCTCGGGGGGGACTATATTAAAAGACATCAAGCAGTGCAGATTATTAGCAGGAGTAAGGTTTTGGGAAAGAATATACCAATTCATGACTTGCTAATATGGTCAAAAAAGCGAGAAGGGGGCATCAATAGTTAAAAAGGTGGGTATTTCTTTTCAACTAAAGATTAGTAAAATGTTTAGTTGAAAGAAGATAAAATGATCGAATTGGAGAAGTTGAACTAAAATGTTAAGTTGTGTACAGAAAGCGAATGAAAATGAAAATATTATTTAAAAACCCTTGATTTTGCTGAATTTTGATTTGGAATACAAAATAATAATTGACTACAATGTAAGTCTGTGATATAATTTGTATAGACTGTTAAACGGGTTTGAAATATTTGAGCTAAAGTAGGGCAAAGGAAGAATAAGCACACTATTTCTTCCTTTGCCCTTTTTAGAAACAATAGGAGAGAATTGCTATGAAATTTTTCCATGTTTACAACGAACAGTATTTTGAAGGACTTGTAAAAAACAATTTCCTCAACAAAAATTCCGGCTTTAAGATTCAGAACTGCTTTGCTATGCCGCAGGAGCAGCGGTTTAACAAAATTGCAGCTAAGGGTGGCAAGCTTTACAATTTCCTGAAAGAAGGTAATTACCCCTTCTATATCGACCGCTTGGTGGGCGGCGTTAACTATGCCGAGTATCCCATCGATAAGGCGTTGATCCGGGAGTACAAAGAAATGCTGGGCGATTGGTTCTTCGGCTTCCAGCTCCACGAAAGCGGTTCTAACCAGCGCTACTGCGACTGGGGTCGCATGCGTAACCGGATCGGTCGCGAAGCACCGTATACGCTGGAAGAAATTCAGAAAGCTATGCTCAACGATCACCAGACGGAAACCGTCGGGTTCCCTGTGTATGATCTGACCATTAACAGCCCTGAGCATTACGCAAACCGCCCCTGCGTCTATACACCGGAGGAATACTTTGAGGAAATGAAGGATATGTTCCGCCGGAAGATGGACGAGTGCGAGGGTCGCATCATCCCTGCCGACAGCGGCTTTGTTGCCATGAAGCTTGCTGACGAGGTTGGCATGCAGACTTTCATGCCGGAGGTTGGTCACCAGATTCCGCAGATGCGCCATCAGCTGGCTGTGACCCGGGGTGTCGCCAAGTACAGCGGCAAGATCTGGGGTACATATTACGAGTGTTGGTTCTGGCGCAAGGAGGGCTATTCCATGCCCTGCTTCAACAAAGAGCCCGGCAACGAATGGTATCTGTCTCAGGATCTGCATCCGGATGATTTTACTTCCTACGGACCCAATGGCGGCAGCTCCCGTCTGCTGCAGCGCCGTATTTACTACTATTCTCTCATGAGCGGTGCCCGCTACATCGCCGAGGAATGGGGGCTTAACTGCAGCTACGACGATATGCATGACTTCACGCTGTCTGATTACGGCAGAGTCAAGAAGGAGTTTATCGATACTGCTGAGGAGATCGGCAATGTGGATCCCGTTACACCCTTTGCGATCGTGCTGCCTCTTGAGTACAGTGTTTTGGAAATTAACAAGCAGTATCCTCAGGAGGGCGAGCATTCCGATGTCTATATGAGAATGCCTATTGATGCTGCCAAGCAGGGCGTTATCGGCCATGCGCAGGATGTGCTGCTGCGCCTGCTGGGACAGCTGGATGAGCACTACGGCAACGAAGGTCACACCATTCAAAACTCCCGCTTTGGTGATATGTTTGATATCATTTTCGAGGATGCGAGTGAGGCGACCTTCAAGAGGTACGATTATCTGATTGACGCAACCAAGGACGGTCGCTTTGCCAAGAAGTATGCCGGCAACAATGTGATCCTCAGCGGCGATCTGGATGCAATGCAGGCGCAGGTCAAGGCTCTTGCGCCTCAGGTCATGCCGGTTACCGTGGACGGTTTGCACTGGCTGGTTTCCATCGGCGAAGACGGCAAGCGCTACCTTTCCATCTTCAATAACGAAGGCAACGAGCGCTCTTTGGAGTTTGGCGATGTCATTGACCGCAAGGCTGACCGCCGCGTAAAGGTAAGCTTTAAGGAAAAAGTGCCGCTTGAGATTTTCAGAATGTTTAGCGACGATATTAAAGTCGAAAAAATCGACGATAAGAACTGGTATGTCACCGTCCCGGCTACGCAGCTGGTGATTTTCGAGTTTTAATAGCTTCCGGTAAAGGAGAAACAAAATGGAACAACTGAGAATGATTCATAAAATGAAAGCACTGCCGGAATACACGCTGGCAGAGGGCTTCACCCTTCGAGCATATCGGCCCGAAGATCAAGAAATCTGGCTGGAAATCTGCAGCCATGGTCTGCTGACTGAGGAAGAACTTCCCAACGGATGGAATATTTGCGTTACCGCGTTTCCCACGCTGGTACCGGAAAGAGATATCTATATGATCTGCGATAAGGCGGGCAAGCCCGTTGCAACCTGCACAGCTTTTGCGCTTTCCGAAAATGTGGCGCTGCTGCATATGCTGGGTGCTCTGCCGGAAGCAAGAGGGCATAAGCTTGCCACTTCTATGACTGCCTACGGTCTTCATAAAATGGCACAGGAAATGAAAACAGCGGATCGAATGATGCGCTTGAAGTCTGACGATTGGCGGGCATCTGCTGTGCGCACATATTTGCAGTGCGGCTTTCAGCCGGTGCTGTTTGATACCGGCATGCAGGAGCGCTGGACAGCCATCTGCGACAAGCTGGATATTCATGGTATCGAGATGCTGGACGACGACGGCAATCCTACCGGCATTATCCTTTAAGAGTTGTTTATAGTATGATAGTAAATTACTTGGGACAGAGAATGCACAATATTTTAACTCAAGCGATTATTAAGAATGGAGCGTGGTACTGTGAAAACAAATGTTAAGCGGATTCTTAGCCTGGTACTTGCGATCGTTATGATTGCGGGTATGCTGGAAGGACCCATCGGTGCGGTTACGGTAAGAGCCACCGAAACGGAGGTTACAACCCCCGCTGTACCTCCCAGAGTTTTTTACAACAACGATTTCTCTTCCAACACAGACGGGTTAACTCTGCCTACTTATACTAGCGGAGCAAACAATTCTGTTTTGAGAGAGAATGGCGATCTCTACTTAAGCGTCAGTGCGAACCGTGGCGCTGCAGCAGTTTGGAACAAGGGTGAAGACAATCAGGGCATCCTGGATCTGCCTGAGAAGTTTGTGATTACCTTTGACATTACTGCGATTTCCCGTGTTTCCCAGTGGGAGCTTGACCTTGTGGATGAAAATGGAAAAAGCATTAGAGTCCTGTATGGCAAGGATGCCGGTAGCAATGTTCTGTATAACAACGGAACGGAAGATAAGTCTTACTACCATGGCATGACAATGTCTACGGATACCGAGACCAATTATAATGCGTTCACATTGGCATTTGACATGACTGCCGGCACTTATTCTTATACATATAAGAGTGCCGCGGGCAGCAGCGCCGCAAAGAACGGTCTCAAGCTTCGAACCCCGGATGGCTTTGGCGAAGTTCAGTATGTTCAGATTCTCTCCCGTGCCGATTATACAAGCGGCGTAACAGACGGCAATATTATCATCGACAATCTGAAGATCTACGAGGGCACTGAGGTGCTGGCAGATGTTCCTGCTCAGAACCAGCCCGAGAAAACCGAATGCGTGTTCTACGAGAACGATTTCTCTGAGGGTATGAATGGCTTCAGAATTGTCAGTGCCTATACCGGCAACCGGTCTTATCATGACAAAACAAACGAATATCTCTATATTAGGGGCAGTGTGGAAAACAGAAAGGTGGTAGACTGGAATTACAGTCCCCGCAATTATGACTTGCCCGAAAAGTTTACGGTTTCCTTTGATCTGGGTGCTATCAAGAATTGGTCTAACTGGAAGCTGTATCTTGTAGACGAAAACGAAAATGCTCTCAGAATTCTGTCCGCAAATGGTAACACCAGCGCCTTTAATTATATCTATGAAGGCGGTGCAGGTCAGGGCTACGGTGTCACCACCACAGAAGGGGATGTGCAGTTCATTCCCGTGGAATTGGCATTTGATATGACTGCCATGACCTATTCCATCAAGACTGACAAGATGGAAAAGAAGGATGTTCCGTTCCGCACCAGTGAGTTGGGTGAGGGCAAAACCTTTGGAGATGTTCAGTACATCCGCATCCATTCTCGCGGCGACGATGCAGACTCCACAGAACAACAGTATGTCGACGGCAACATTATCATCGACAACTTTAAGATTACTGTTCCCCATACTTACACCAATGCCTGCGATCATTTCTGTGATGTCTGCGGCGCTGTTCGTTGGTCCAACATAGAGCATACGGATGCTGATAATGATCACATCTGCGACATTTGCGGCTCTGCTTTCACTCCCCCCGAGGTTCCCACCGAAGCGCCCACCGAGGCTCCTACCGAAGCGCCTACTGTTGTAGACCCCGGCAGTGACCGCTTCTTTGATTGCGATTTTGAAGCTGGCAGCAATATGCTGATGGACGATGTGGTGCTTTTGGGCGGCGCAGAGATCAAAGAGGATTCTGACGGAAACAATTGTGTCAATATGGTTTACGGATCCCGTTGGAGCTTTAATTACTATGGCTTCTGGGAACTGTCTGAATATATTGTTTCGGAGTTCTCTGTTGCAACAACCCTTGCAAACAGTACCTTGCAGGTCCAAATCTACGACACAAACGATAAGAGCTTCCACCCCATCACATTATCAAGTAACGGCACTATCAAACCGGCGCACGATGCCACTGCCCAAAAGCTGAAAAACGGCGAATGGGTGGATATGGCTGTTGCGGTTAATTCCGTGGATAAAACCTATTCTGTGTGGTATGACGGTGCTCTCGTGGTAGACAATGCGAAGATTCCCGTTGCCGACTTTGACACAATGGGGCGCATTGTATTTGCGATGCCTTCCGGCGATATCGCTACAGCAGAAGGTCGCGTTGATAATCTGAAGGTCTATCAGGGATTCTCTCCGGATGACTACGCAAACACCACGTTGCTGACTGAGTATCCCCGAGATGAAGAGTATCTAAATGAGTGGCTGGGGGAGGAATCCCCGCTGCTTGACTACGCAACCGCGGAACGGGCGATCATCGATTCTGCCGGCGCGGTCATGGTAAATACCAAGTCTTTGTACATTTACCAAAATGGCCAGCGCGTCCTGGGAACGAAGGAGCAGGTAGATGCAATTCTTGCCAATACTGCCGGTAAGACGGTTGTGAACAACAACCTTGGTCTGGTAATTATCAGCGATTCTGACCTTGGATTGACCGATGCGCAGATCGAATCGCTGTTTGATTACATGCACTATACCCGTCCTACTGCTGAAACACTGAAATCCTTGTTCGAGTCCACATCTGCCGGACACCCCCGCGTTATCTTGAATCCGGACCGGCTGGCGCAGCTGCGCATGGATTATGCCAATGACGCAGCCGTCAAGGCGATGGGCGACAGCTTTATCAGAAGCGCGGATCAAATGCTGAAGAAAGAACATATTGCGTATACAGACGAAGTGTTTACGAACACAATGCATACCAGATATCAGACCCTTTCTTTGGCATTCCTGCTTACCAATGATACCAAGTATAAGGATTACCTTTGGGAAGATATCCAGGGTGTTTGCCAATTCCCTAACTGGCGTTACCCCACATATTTGGCAACGGCTGACGGAACTACCGGTATGGCAATTGCCTATGACTGGCTGTACAATGAGTGGACACCTGAACAGCGCAAAGTAATGGAAGAGGCCATGTATAATAAGGCCCTCTATTATCAGCACAAGCTGATCTACGGCATCCTAAGCGGTGCGGGTACTTATATTTCTTCTACGACCAACCGTAACGCGGTTACAAACGGCGGTATCGGCATGGCATGCTTGGCGCTGTTTGATGTTTACCCGGAAAAGTGCGCGGATATCATGGAGAAGACTTATCACCTGCTTGAGATCATGCAGGATGATTTCGCTCCCGACGGTGCAACCACGGAAGGTCCTGCATATTGGGAATACATGATGGACTATTATGTGCCCTTCCTGCAGACCTCCTTCAATACCTTCGGTACTGACTTTAACCTGCTGTCTGCGCCCGGTTTCGACAAAACCCTCGACTACTATCTGGATGTAGACGGCATGACCGGTGTGAATAACTTCCACGATTCTGCCAGAGACACCCACGGTGTCGCAGGCGAAGCCCTGGGTCTTGCTGCTATGCTGAAACGACCCGACGTGGCAGAGGCAATTATGTACAAAATGTCTGTTTTTGGCATGAATGACGGTATCGCCACGCTGCTCAACTACGATACAAGCATTGAAGTTGACAACAAAATCAACAGACCCCTTGACGGATACTACAGGGGTTTGGAGTTTGTTAGTATGCGATCCGCCTGGACCAATCATGCGGGTATCTATGTGTCTGCCCACAGCGGCAAAATCGGCATCAGCCATGACCAGGTGGACAGCGGCACCTTTGTCCTTGATATTGGTGGACAACGCTTTGCCGGCGATTACGGCAAGGAAGAGTATGAAATCGGTGCCAGAGATGCACTCAGCTACTACTATTACCGCAAGCGCCCGGAAGGTCATAATGTCTTTGTGATCAATCCGGATACCACCGGTAAGGATATCGGAATGAACACATCCGCATCTGATGCGGTTTCCGAGTTTGTAAGCACCACTGCCGGCGCTTATGCAATTATGCCCCTCAATTCTGCATACAAAGGCTATGCCGAGAGTGCAGCTCGTGGCATTATGCTGGGAGACGGACGCAACAGTGTCTTGATCCGCGACGAGATCAGAGGCATGAATCTGGAGCAGAACGAGGTCTACTGGTTCCTGCAGATGAAGGGTGTGACCACTGAGATCGCTGAGGATGGCAAGAGCGCGATCCTTACAAAGGGCGGCGTCAGTGTGCATCTGCAGGTTGCCTCTGACAATGCAACCGACTGGCAGATCAAAGAGCTTCCGACAAGCGAAATGTATCCGCTGGAAGGCTTGCCCGGCGGGGATAAGCAGACACCTAATACCGGCTGGACCCGTCTTGCCATCGTGTTTAAGTCCGGCAAGGACCTGAACATCAATGTAAAGTTTGCCCAGGTCGGCAATACCTACGGCGATACTCCTATCGATGATATTGCTCTTGCAAACTGGGCAGACGAAGCAGATTTCCCCGATAACAAG
>JAZQHM010000069.1:0-11358 GCA_045540575.1 Faecousia sp.
AGCAAATTGACAGTTGACAATTGACAATTGTCAATTAGAGGTATTTGCATACGCAAATGATTGAAATAAGTCCGCAAAGCGGACACCATAATTGTCCATTGTCCATTTTCAATTGTCCATTCGGCAGCGCAAGCTGCCCCAAAAACCGCAATTTGTGATTTTGTCACAGATATTTGCGCAGGATGGGGGTAAGATAAAGTTACAAAACAACAAGGAGGTACTCAAAATGAGATTACAAAATAAAGTTGCCATCGTTACCGGCGGTAGCCGCGGAATCGGCTTAGCCACCGTAAAAGCGTTCTTAAAAGAGGGTGCCACCGTCGTCCTCACCGCCAGCTCTGCCGCATCTGCACAAAAGGCGGTGGATCAGCTGAAAGAGCAGGACAAAGGCGCCAATGTGTTCGGAATCAGCCCCGACCTTGCCAGCCTTGCATCTGTAAGGGAGGCTTACGAGCAGGTTGTAAAGCAGCATGGCAGGCTGGATATTGTGGTGAACAATGCCGGTCTTTCCGAAAGCACTCCGCTGCTTAATTATACCGAGGAAACCTTCGACAAAGTTATGGATTTAAATGTGAAGGGCGTTTTTAACTCTGCCCGGATCGCTGCCGAAATTATGGAAAAGCAGGGCGGTGGTGTGATTTTAAACACCTCTTCCATGGTAAGCATCTACGGTCAGCCCTCCGGGGTTGCCTATCCCACATCCAAGTTTGCCGTCAACGGCTTGACGGTTTCCCTTGCCCGGGAATTGGGTCCCAAGGGCATCCGGGTCAACGCAGTTGCCCCCGGCATCACCGAAACCGACATGA
The DNA here is from genome assembly GCA_045540575.1 of Faecousia sp. GTDB lineage: Bacteria > Bacillota > Clostridia > Oscillospirales > Oscillospiraceae > Faecousia. The sequence continues at coordinate 807 of JAZQHM010000069.1, forward strand.
TGAAAGCCGTTCCCAAGGAGGTCATCGACCCCATGATCAGGCAGATCCCCCTGCGGCGGTTGGGTCAGCCCGAGGACATTGCCAATGCCTTCGTTTTCCTTGCTTCCGAGGAAGCGTCCTATATTACCGGTGTGGTTTTAAGCGTCGACGGCATGGCAAGAGCATAAAAAAACAGCCCGTTGCTGCGGCAACGGGCTGAATTTTATTCACTTAACCGGGCGAGCCTCTTGGCATCGGTAATCTCCACCGTGCCCCGGGTCAGCTGCACCAGACCTTCATTCTGGAAATACCGCAGCATACGGGTCACCACCTCCCGGGCAGTTCCCATATGATTTGCGATTTTTTCGTGGGTGATCTTAAGGCAGCTTGCCTCTTCCAGGGCGCTTTCCTCCAGCAAAAATGCTGCCAGCCGCTTGTCAAAGCTTTTCCACATGATCTGCTCCATGAGCCACATCACTTCGGAAAACCGGCTGGAGATCAGCTGATTGGCATAGTTGGCAACCGGCGCGGATTCCTCCATCAGATTTTTGAAAAGGCAGGAGGGAATGACCCACATATCGCAGTCCTTTTCCGCTTCCACCACCACTTCAAACTGCACATTGGGCATGACGCAGGAGGCAGAAAACAGACAGATATCCATATCAAACAGCCGGTAAAGTGTGATTTCCCGCCCCTCATCGGAAAGGGTGTACACCCGGAGCTGTCCGTTGCGGATCAACAAAAGTCCCAGACAGTCCATGCTGCCGTTGTGCAGCACAGTGCCTGCCTTCGCCTGCAGGGGATGGGAAACGCTGAGAAGCTGCTGCTGCTGCGCCGTTGTCAGCTTGTCCCACACGGGGAAATATTGGGAAAAGTCCATACTTTCGCCCCCAAAAAGTGATTTATTTTGCCAATTCGTTTGCCAAAGCCTCGATCTGGGCCATGCTTTCGTCGCTCAGGGCTGACATAATTTTGACGGTGGTATCGGTAAAGGTCAGATTCTTGCTGCCCTCCAGCATTTTCGCCATGACCTTGGCTGCCGTAGGCGTCCAGGTGCCGTTTTCCATGAGACCGACGGTGCGGTTTTGGTAATTGCGCTCCGTCAGATGGTGGATAAACTCCTTCATGAAGGGGAAAATATCGGCATTGTAGGTGGTGGTTGCCAGCACCAGCTTGCCGTAGCGGAAGGCATCCTCCACAGCCTCTGCCATGTCGGTGCGGGCAAGGTCGTGAACGGTTACGGTAACGCCCTTTTCTGTCAGCTTCTTTTCCAGCAGCTCCACAGCTTTTTTGGTGTTGCCGTAAACGGAGGTGTAGGCGATGACAACGCCATCACTTTCTACTTTGTAAGAGGACCAGATGTCGTACAGATTGATGTAATAGCCCAAATTCTCCGTCAGAACAGGACCGTGCAGCGGCAGGATCTTTGTGATCTCCAAGCCTGCTGCTTTTTTCAGCAGCGCCTGGACCTGGGCACCGTACTTGCCCACGATGCCGATATAGTAGCGCCGTGCCTCGCATGCCCAATCTTCCTCGGCGTCCAGCGCGCCGAACTTGCCAAAGCCGTCGGCAGAGAAGAGCACCTTGTCATAGCTGTCATATGTAACGATGACCTCGGGCCAGTGGACCATAGGTGCGGTGACGAAGGTAAGGGTGTGCTTGCCGAGGGTCAGCGTGTCGCCCTCGCCCACCACAATGCGGCGGTCTGCATAGTCATCACCAAAGAAATTCTTCATCATCACGAAAGCCTTGGAAGAGGAAACCACCACAGCCTCCGGATATGCCTTCAAAAATACATCAATGTTGGCAGAGTGGTCCGGCTCCATGTGCTGCACCACCAGATAGTCCGGCTTTCTGCCGGCAAGCACGGTTTCGATATTTTTCAGCCATGCGTCGCCGAAATTCTGGTCTACGGTATCCATAATGGCGACCTTTTCGTCGAGGATCGCATAGGAATTGTAGCTCATGCCGTTGGGCACCACATACTGACCCTCAAAAAGGTCTACCTGATGATCGTTTACGCCAATATAGCGAATGTCCTGTGTAATCATATTCTGTCTCCTTGCTGATTTGCTAATGTAACTTTATCACAGATTTTGTTTTTTGTACATAGTAAAATCGCATTAACAGGAAAGAATACTACGAAGGAGTGAATGTTATGAAGCTTTACGATATGGTCATCATCGGCGGCGGTCCTGCAGGCTATACCGCAGCCCTATATGCAGCCCGGGCGGGGCTGGAAGCCGTGGTTTTGGAAAAGCTGTCCCCCGGCGGACAGATGGCGCTGACTTCGGATATCGACAATTATCCCGGATTTCCCGATGGGGTGGACGGATTCAATTTGGGCATGCAGATGAAAGCCGGCGCTCAGCGTTTTGGCACGGAAACAAAAATGACTTCTGTGGTATCTGTACAGCTGCAAAGCAAAATCAAGCAGGTGCAGACCGACGACGAAACCCTGCAGGCGAAAACGGTGGTCATCGCCACCGGCGCAAATCCCCGGAAACTGGGGCTTGACCGGGAAACGGAGTTTACCGGCAAGGGTCTTCACTACTGCGCCCATTGCGACGGTATGTTCTACCGGGGCAAGGAGGTCGTGGTGGTAGGCGGCGGCAACAGCGCGGTTGCCGATGCCCTGTATTTAAGCCGCATTGCAAAAAAAGTCACCCTCATTCACCGCAGAGATTCCTTGCGGGCAACGAAGGTGTACCACAGCGCCTTGCTGGCGGCGGAAAATGTGGAATTTTTGTGGAACAGCGCGGTAACGAAGCTGATGGGAGAAGAAAAACTTTCCGGCGCGGTGGTAAAAAATCTCGTCAGCGGGGAAGAAAAGGCACTTTCCGCCGACGCGGTGTTCGTCAGCATCGGAAGAGATCCGGCAACGGAGCTTTTTAAGGGTCAGCTGGAGTTGGATGCGCAGGGCTACATTGTGGCGGGAGAGTCCACGGAAACGAATATCCCTGGCGTTTACGCGGTGGGAGATGTCCGCACCAAGGCTTTGCGGCAGATCGTCACGGCAACTGCCGACGGCGCGATTGCTGCCCACTATGCCGAGCAGTATTTATAGTTTTTGCAATTACCTACAATATTGTCATCCCGACCAAGGCAAAGCCGCGTGGAGGGATCTTCGCACCGAATTTTTACTGTGCAGGCACGATAATGCGTAGATCCCTCGACTCCCATTCGGTCGCTCGGGATGACAAAACTGTTGGTTATCTGCCCGCTAAACCGCAAATTATGTATATGACAAAGCGCCACCCGGGACGGGTGGCGCTTGCAATTTAATCCTGCTTGCGGAAGGTGATGGTTTTTTCGATGGGATCCATGGCCTCTACGATTGCCAGAGATTCCAGCCGGTAACCCAGATTCCGGATCCGCCAGCCGCCGTCCTGAAAACCCTTCTCAATGGCGATGCCCAAGCCCTCTACCGTAGCGCCGGCGGACTCCACGATGGAGATCAAGCCCTGCAAAGCACAGCCGTTGGCAAGGAAATCGTCGATGATCAGCACATGGTCGTCGGGACTTAAGAATTTCTTGGACACGATGACCTGATTCACGTTCTTATGGGTGAAGGATTCCACCTGCGCCACATACATCTCGCCTTCAATGTTGATGGACTTGCTCTTCTTGGCAAATACCATGGGCACACCGAACTCCCGCGCCACCGGGTAGGCGATGGCGATGCCGGAGGCTTCGATGGTCAGCACCTTGGTGATGGGCTTGTCTGCAAAACGGCGGTGAAATTCCTTGCCGATCTGGTCGAGCAAGGTGATGTCCATCTGGTGATTCAGAAAGCTGTCCACCTTCAAAACATTTCCGGGCTTGACCACACCGTCTTTTAAAATTCTCTCTTCCAAAAAGTTCATAGCTACACACCGATCCTTTCTTTTCTTCCATGATAATCCAAAAAGCTCCACCCGTCAACAAAAAAAGCACCCTAGACGGGTGCTTTTTTACGAGTCAGTTTTTTGGTGCCCATGGCGATCAGCAGCATGATCCATGCCGCGGCGGTAAAACCGAGGATATAGATCATCAAGCAGAAGGGGAACGGCACGACCCCCTGCACCAGCGAATATACCGGCAAAGACGGGTCGCAGTGGGGGCTGATGAAGAACATATTAAAGGTCTCCTCCGGCACGATGCCGAATACCACAGCCAGCTCGTTTAAGATCATTGCTATGCCCACCATGACGGCAAATACCGGTAAGGCGCGCAGTATGGTTTTATGCTCCAGCTTCACATGTCCGCTGGCGAAAAGGTAAGCGCCCATGACGATCATGGAGCAATGGCAAAAGGTGGTCTGAATGTTGATGCCGATGGTGCTGATGTAAATGTCCGCGGGATACACCATGACGCTGACACCGGCAAACACGGCATAGGTCGCCAGGTAAGCACACAGCGCGTCGTGGACCTTGCCCTTTCGGATAATGCCTGCCAGCAGTCCCACATACATGGGGGTGGAGCAGAACTGGAAGGGAAAAGCGTACCACTGATAGTCGGCGGTGATGCCGCCCGCATAGGAAAATGTGTAGTTGATCTGTTTATAAACTTCCAGCACCGCCACCACAACAGCCACCCAGAAAATGCCCTTGCGCACCTGGTCGGCGGTGTGCTTTTTCGCGTTGCGGCAGACGAGCACGCAGATCGCTGCAGTTAAAACAAGCGACAGCACATGAAACCAGCCGTAAAGGGTGGGGGTTGGCATGGAAGTGTCCAGAATTTCCAATAATTTCTGCAGAAAGGTCAAAGCATTCCCTCCTTTTCTGGCTCACATTATACCATAGCAAGGCGGTGCTGTTTCTTAAGGTTTCTTTAAGCCTTCACATTTTGGTTTTGCGGGGAGTCCCCGCTGACAATTCGTGCACGGTGCGGCAAGTGTCGCTACCCGTTCACTCGGCTCGGTGTCGTTCCTGCTGTACAAATTCGGAGTCTACCATGTTGTCATCCCGACCAAGGCGAAGCCGCGTGGAGGGATCTTCGCACCGATTATCTGCTTAGCAGGCACGATAATGCGTAGATCCCTCGACTCCCATTCGGTCGCTCGGGATGACAGGATATCTGGTTGTCTGCCCGATAAACCGCAATTTACAGAAAAAGCCCGCCGAAAGGCGGGCTTTGGATTATTGGAAGAATTCTTTTAAAACTGTTAGGTAGGTTTCCTCGTCGGCAGGAAATGCCAAGCCGTGCCCGGCACCGGGTACGGTGTGCAGATGCTTGCGGCTGGCGCAGGCATCGTACATTTTCCGGCTCATGTCGCAGGGCACGAAATCGTCGCTTTCCCCGTGGAAGAAGATCACCGGCACCTTTGCCTGCGTTACCGCATCGATGGGGGCGGTTTCGTCTAAGTCAAAGCCGCCGAAAATCCGGGCGCCCAGCTTTACAAAGGGATATGCAAGACTAGCAGGCAGTTTCATTCCCCCGATGACCTTGCAGATGATGTCCTTTGCCGAGGTGTAGCCGCAATCGGCAAGCACACCGATCACATTGTCGGGAAGTTCTTCGCCTGCGGCGATGAGCACCGTGGCAGCGCCCATGGAAATGCCGGTGAGAATGATCTTCACATCCTCCCCAAAATGCTGCCGCATAAATGCGACCCAGGAAAGGCAATCTCTATGCTCGTTGATACCGAAGGAGATCACATTGCCGCCGCTTTCACCGCTGGCGCGCTGGTCGATCAGCAGCGCGTTTCGCCCGCAGGCAAAGCACCGCTGGACACCGCCGCACAGATCCCGGTTGGCATTGCCCCGGTAGCCGTGCATCATCAGCTCGATGGGCGCGCCGGGGAAGCGCTCATAGTACTTGCCCACCAGCTTTAGTCCGTCAAAGGAGGTGATGGACACCTTTTCAAAGGGAAATTCCTTCACCTGCTGCTGCCATGCGGTCATGGCGGGGCGGTAGGGTTGGTATTCCTCTCCCGGTGGCAGCGGCCTTGCTGCATTTGCCAGCTTTTCTTTGTCGGAAATGTAAAATGCCATGCGAAAGCACAGGTAGGAAAAGCCCAGCACAGCTGCGGCAAGCCCCAAAAAGATCCACAGAAAAATCATAGCAGAATATCCTGCCGCTTGGGCACATGGAATGCGCCGTCTTCCGTGCGGTAATACTTGATGCTGTCCGTCATGGGCACATAATCTGCCTCATGGTCGGGGTAGCCGAAGGATACCACATAGAGAATCTCGTAGCGCTCTGCGTCAATGTTCAAAAGGGAATGAAGCTTTTTCCGGTCGCAGCTGCCGAGAATACAGCTGCCCAGCCCCAGATCTGCAGCGGCGATGCAAAGGGCGTTGGTGGCGGCGCCGGCAGAATACTCGGCATCGCCGGCAACAGTGGTGTCCCGGACGACCACGATGTATGCAGTGGGCTGCTGGCGCTTTTCAATGACAAAACCCGGCAGATATCCCGCCCATTTCAGGTGCGGAAAAACCGCATCGCATTCTTCTTTGCTCTGCACCACGCGGAACTTCAGCGGCTGCAGATTGGCGCCGCTGGGGTAAAGACCGATGATGTCCAGCAGGGCATCCATTTTCTCCTGCTCGATGGGTGTGTCTTTGTACAGCCGGATAGAACGGCGCGCTTTGATCGCCTGCAAGGTTTCCATAGTCATCTTCCTTTCTTGTACACCCGGGGGACCCGGGCGGTAATGCCGCAAACCAGCTCGTAGCCGATGGTTTGGGCGGTTTGTGCCACCTGGTCAGCAGAAAGCCCCGGACCGAAGAGGGTGACAGTGTCGCCCATTTTCACATTTTCTATATCCGTCACATCCACGCACAGCTGATCCATGCAGACTCTGCCCACAATAGGCGCTTTCTTGCCGCCGATGAGCACATAGCCTTTGTTAGACAAAAGACGGGGCACACCGTCGGCATAACCGGCGCTGACAGTGGCGATTTTCCGCAGACCCTCTGCCCGGTAAGTTCTGCCGTAGCTGACGGAGGTGTCGGCTTCGACAGTTTTTACCATGGAAACGGTGCTGTAAAGTGCCATGACAGGCTGAAAATCCTCCGGCAAAACCATGTCCATGCTGGGAGCAAGCCCGTATAGAATAATACCTGCCCGGGCAGCATCGGTTTCGGGGGCAGAAAAAGACAAGGTGGCTGCCGAATTTAAGCAGTGGCGGATTTGGAATTTGTGTCCGGTTTCTTCCAGCGCCTTTACGGCAGAAAGGAACAGCCGGTACTGATTTTCCGTAAAATCCTTTTGGCTTGGTGTGTCCGCCACGGAAAAGTGCATAAACACTCCGGAAACATCCAGATTATTGAAAGAAAGCACCTGCTTGGCTTCCTCTAAGCCCGGGGCAGAATCCGAGCGGCAGTCAAAGCCGATGCGCCCCATGCCGGTGTCCAGCTTCAGATGGGCGCAGATCTTTCCGGTGGCGGCTTCGCTGAGCGCCCGGGCATATTCCAAAGAGAACACGCATTGTTCGATTTTATATTCAGAAAGGGCAGGTGCGTACTGCACCGGAGTATAGCCGAGGATCAAAATAGGCTGAGAAAAGCCTGCCAGCCGCAGCTGCTCTGCTTCGGCAAGGTTGGAAACGGCAAAGCCATATGCGCCGCAGCGCTGCAGCTCCCGGGCAACCTCTACCGCGCCGTGACCGTAGGCATCTGCTTTGACGACGGCGTATATTTTTTTGTCACACCGCTTTTGGATGGCGGCAAAATTGCCGGCAAGGGCGCTAAGGTCGATCTGGGCCCATGTGCGATGCAGATTGTCCATAGCCATGACTCCTTTCGTGAGGTGTTTTCCGTATTATAGCATGCCAATTTTTAGAATGCAACAAAAAGCGGTTGAAGCGCAGCGCGCTGTGTGGTATGATTTTATCAAGGAGATGATGGTATGGCAATTTACACATCCGTTGACCAGCTCATCGGCGCGACGCCGCTGCTGGAGCTTAGAAATATTGAAAAAGAATTCGCTTTGAAAGCCCGGCTGCTTGCCAAGCTGGAGTGCTTCAATCCTGCGGGCTCTGCCAAGGATCGGGTGGCGAAAGCCATGCTGGACGATGCCGAGAAGCGGGGTATACTGACAAAAGACAGCGTGATCATCGAGCCCACCTCCGGCAATACCGGCATCGGTCTTGCCGCGGTTGCTGCGGCAAGAGGCTATCGCGCCATAATCCTCATGCCGGACAGCATGTCCGTGGAGCGTCAAAAGCTGATGAGTGCCTACGGCGCGCAGCTGATTTTGACAGACGGCGCTTTGGGCATGGCAGGCGCCATCGAAAAGGCAGAGGAGCTGGTAAAAACCATTCCCGGCGCATTTTTGGCAGGGCAGTTTGTTAACCCCGCCAACCCTTATGCTCACTATACCACCACTGGCCCTGAAATTTGGGCGGACACGGAAGGAACGGTGGATATTTTCGTGGCGGGCATCGGCACCGGCGGCACCATTACCGGTGTGGGGCGGTATCTTAAGGAGCAAAACGAAAACATCACCGTCATTGGCGCAGAGCCGGCAAGCTCAGCGGTGCTGTCCGGCGGGAAAGCGGGAAAGCATGGCTTGCAGGGCCTGGGCGCAGGCTTTGTCCCGCAGGTGCTGGATACCGGCATTTACGATGCCGTCCTGCCCGTCACTGAAGCCGAGGCTTATGCTGCCGGGCGGCTCATGGGCACAAAGGAAGGTGTGCTGGTGGGAATTTCCTCCGGTGCTGCGCTGCATGTTGCCATGGAAGAAGCCAAAAAGGACGAAAATGCCGGCAAGACCATTGTGGTGCTGCTGCCGGATACCGGCGAGCGGTATTTGTCCACTCCCATGTTTGAAAACTGTTGACGCAGAGCCTGCTTTTTGATAAACTGTAAATAGAAAGGAAGGGATGCACAATGAATATTGCCGCAACAGTTTGGTTTGCGCTGGTGATGGTATTTATCATCGTAGAAGCTGCGTGCCCCATCCATTTGGTGTCGATCTGGTTTGCTGCCGGCTCGCTGGTAGCTGCCGTCGTTGCACTGCTGGATGGCGCGGTGTGGCTGCAGATCACCGTATTTTTGGTGGTGTCCGCAGGTCTGCTTGCAGCGCTTTGGCCTTTTGTGAAGAAATTCCTCAAACCAAACCTAAGCGCCACCAATGTGGACAGCGTCATCGGCACCGAGGGCTATGTTACCGAGGGTATCGATAATTTAAATGCTGTCGGTCAGGTGAAGCTGGGAGGCATGTACTGGACAGCCCGCAGCACCGACGCTCAGCCGATCCCGGTGGGAACGCTGATCAAGGTGGATAAGATCGAGGGCGTAAAGGTATTTGTGTCCGTTGTAAATGTAGAAGCAAATGTGTAAGCATTTATTTTTAAGGAGGTAAAATTATGCCATTTGTAATCGGAATTATTGTTTTGCTGTTTATTTTGATCATCAGCAACATTGCTGTGGTCCAGCAGTCCCGGGCTTATGTTATTGAGCGTCTGGGTGCATTTCAGGCTGTTTGGGGTGTGGGTCTGCACTTTAAAGTGCCCTTTATCGACCGCATTGCTCGCCGCGTCAGTCTGAAGGAGCAGGTTTTGGACTATCCTCCTCAGCCCGTTATCACCAAGGATAATGTTACCATGCAGATCGATACCGTCGTGTATTTTCAGATTACCGACCCCAAGCTGTATGCTTACGGTGTGGAGCAGCCCATGGCTGCTATGGAGACTCTGACCGCTACCACCCTGCGTAACATCATCGGCGACCTGGAGCTGGATCAGACGCTGACCTCCCGCGACGTGGTCAACACCAAGATGCGCGCCATTCTGGATGAAGCAACCGACCCCTGGGGCATCAAGGTCAACCGCGTGGAGCTGAAGAATATTCTGCCTCCTGCCGACATTCAGTCTTCCATGGAAAAGCAGATGAAGGCAGAGCGTGACCGCCGTCAGGCAATTCTGCAGGCAGAAGGTCAGAAGAAGTCCGCGATCCTCATCGCCGAAGGCGAAAAGGAATCCGCAATTCTGCGTGCTGACGCAGAAAAGCAGGCTGCCATTTTGAAGGCAGAGGGCGAAGCAGAGGCGATCCGCAAGGTGCAGCAGGCATTGGCAGATTCTCTGGAAATGCTCAACAGCAAAGCTCCCAACGAGCAGGTCATCAAGCTCAAGTCCATTGAGGCGATGCAGAAGATCGCCGACGGCAAGGCAACCAAGATCATCATTCCTTCTGAAATGCAGGGTCTGGTAGGCTTGGCAAACGGCATCGTAGAGGGCACAAAGGGCGAGTAATATGGCAAAGAAGGAAAAACGCTTCGTCAAGGTATATTCTGACGGCGGCGGATTCTCCGGACCGGCGACCTACATTCTGGTGGATCGGCAGACCGGCGTGAATTACATTTATGCCACCGGCAGCTATGGCGGCGGCATCACGCCCCTTTTGAATCGGGACGGCACGCCCGTGATCACAGCTGTACCGAAAGAATACGATGAATAACAGTAAAAGCACCGCCAATGGCGGTGCTTTTTGTTGTACAAATTTCAGTTTGGCGCTCTGACGAGCAAATTGACAGTTGACAATTGACAATTGTCAATTAGAGGTATTTGCATACGCAAATGATTGAAATAAGTCCGCAAAGCGGACACCATAATTGTCCATTGTCCATTTTCAATTGTCCATTCGGC
>JAZQHM010000070.1:0-15142 GCA_045540575.1 Faecousia sp.
CCGCCGGAAGCGACGGAGAAGTACTTGCGGCCATTCTCCATGCACTCCTTCTTGTAGGTGCCGGCAACGGGATGCTGGAAGCGGGTGGGGTTGGTGGAGTTACCGGTGATGGAAACGTCAACGCCCTCATAACGCATAACAGCAACACCCTCACGGACATCGTCACAGCCGTAGCAGTTAACGGCAGCGCGCTCGCCCTTGGAGTAAGGAATGCGCTCGACGATCTTCAGCTCGCCAGTGTAGTAATCAAACTGAGTCTTCACATAGGTGAAGCCGTTGATACGGGAGATGATCTGTGCAGCGTCCTTACCCAGACCGTTCAGAATGACCCGCAGGGGCTCCTTACGAGCCTTATTTGCGCTGCGGGCAATGCCGATAGCGCCTTCAGCAGCAGCAAAAGACTCGTGACCTGCCAGGAAAGCAAAGCACTTGGTCTCGTCGCGCAGCAGCATAGCGCCCAGGTTGCCGTGACCCAAGCCAACCTTGCGGTCCTCAGCAACGGAGCCGGGGATGCAGAATGCCTGCAGACCGATGCCGATTGCCTCAGCAGCGTCAGCAGCCTTGGTAGCACCCTTCTTCATAGCGATGGCAGCGCCAACGCAGTATGCCCACGCAACGTCCTCAAAAGCGATGGGCTGAATGCCCTTAACGATCTCATAGGGATCAAAGCCCTTGGCAACGCACATTTCGCGGCACTCTTCAACGGAGTTTAAGCCATACTGAGCGAGAACACCGTTGATTTTGTCGATTTTTCTTTCGTAACCTTCAAACAAAGCCATTTTCGTGTCCTCCTCTTATTCGTGGCGGGGATCAATGTACTTGGCAGCATCAGCAAAGCGGCCATAAGAGCCCTTTGCCTTCTTCAGTGCCTCGTTTGCATCGTCGCCCTTCTTGATGAAGTCCATCATCTTGCCCAGATTGATGAACTCGTAGCCGGTGATCAGGTCGTCCTCGTCCAGTGCGATGCGGGTAACGTAACCCTCAGCCATCTCCAGGTAACGGGGGCCCTTGACCTTGGTGGCAAACATGGTGCCGACCTGGCTGCGCAGACCCTTGCCCAGGTCCTCCAGAGAAGCGCCTACTGCGAGGCCGTCCTCGGAGAAAGCGGACTGGCTGCGGCCGTAAACGATCTGCAGGAACAGCTCACGCATAGCGGTGTTGATGGCGTCACACACCAGGTCCGTGTTCAGAGCCTCCAGCAGAGTCTTACCGATGAGAATTTCGGAAGCCATAGCGGCAGAGTGGGGCATGCCGGAGCAACCCAGAGTTTCCACCAGAGCCTCTTCAATGATGCCTTCCTTCACATTCAGGGTCAGCTTGCAGCAACCCTGCTGAGGAGCGCACCAGCCGATGCCGTGGGTAAAACCGGAGACGTCCTTGATCTCCTTGACCTGCACCCACTTACCCTCTTCGGGGATGGGAGCGGGACCGTGATAAGCACCCTTGGCAACGCTGCACATATGTTGTACTTCGCTACTGTAAATCATGGCAAATTATCCTTTCTTTTGAAGGCGCTTAGCGCCTTCGTTAATTTCCGCATATATTATACTGACAAGCCGCATAAATGTCAATCCGTGGCGGCAAAATTCGATAAGTTTTTATCCATTCAATTTGACCAAAACCGGCTGACGAATCACCATCGTGTCTTCCGTTACTGTGCAGTCCATGGCAAGGATCTGCACACCGGCTTTCGCAGCCTGCCGCAGAGCATCGCCAAAGGCGGGGTCTGTGGCATCGTTGGGATGCAGATATTTTACATCGCTCATTTGAATCACAAACAGCACATACGCGCCGTAGCCCTCCTGTGCTGCCTTTGCAAGACCCCGCAGATGCTTCGCCCCGCGCTCGGTGGGGGCATCCGGAAAGGCACAAACTCCATCATTTTCCAAGGTAACACCTTTTACTTCCAAAAAACACTGCTTACCATTTAATATAAAGGAAAAATCAAAACGGGAGTCGCCATGAGTAGTTTCCGCCCGCAGATTGGTGATTTGCCCCAGACCGCCGTTTGCCAGCCACTCCTCCGTCGCCTTGTTTGGTGCCTGGGAGTCCATGTTGATAAGCCGCTGCCCTTTTTGCACTGCAATTAGGTCGTATTTCGTTTTTCGGGCGGGATTGTCCGAGCGCTGACACCAAACTGTCGCGCCGGGCACAAGCAATTCTTTGCACCGCCCGGTATTTTTCACATGACAGACCTCTTCCCTGCCGTCGATTTCGATATGGGCAATGAACCGGTTGGGACGGCTGCGAAATAAGCCTGAAACCATGTTGCTGTAATGCATGAAAACACCTCTTTCTTTCAATATGGTAACACATTTCGGAAAATTAGCAAGGGACAGATTTTGGGCTTGACAATCCATGGAATTGTGCTATAATTTTATTCGTTCCAAATATGGAGGCTTAGCTCAGCTGGTTAGAGCGCATGCTTCACACGCATGAGGTCGATGGTTCGAGTCCATTAGTCTCCACCAAATAAAAAAGGCACCCACACGGGTGTCTTTTTTATTTGGTGGAGACTGGACTCGAAAGATTATATGCAACGCGGACGAGCGTTGCCGGCGAGGGCTTGACCGAGCCGAACCTTAATTTTCGCCATAAGCGAAAATGCAAACGAGTCCATTAGACTTTTTCTTGACCTATGTTGACAACCGCAAAAGCTTCCCTTTCAAAACAGAGGTGTTTTTGTTATTTCACACATCGCGGCGAATCGGCAAATATTTATTTTTATCCGAATAGTTTTTTTACACAAAAGTGCTTGACAGCTTGACTCCTCGGGTGTATACTTACTACGTAGTATTATCAAGATTAGTATCTGTTGGTATATACTTCTCGCAAATCCCACTTTTTTCTGTACATAAATTTTTATGCGCGCATGAAAATTTTTGTTAAAAATTTCATGAAAGGAGAAATGCCATCATGTTCAAGCCTGAAATCGAAGTCGTGAAGTTCGCTGTTGAGGACATCATCACTACCAGCACCGAGATTAAGCCTCAGGAGAACGATCTGCCTTTCGGCTAATCCTTAATGAAGGCACCCCGAGTGAGGCGCCTCATCCGGGTAAAAGACACATCGCACGAAAGTGCGGTGTGTTTTTTATTTAAAAATTAAAAGTTATTTGATAATTCGTTCACATTTGCGCCTTACGCTATGATATTATCGTAGCAAAAAGGAAGCGATCAAATGAAAAAGCGCAAGGATTATTGGGTATATCGGATCATAAAATGGTTCGTATGGCTGTTTTATCCCAGGCTGACAGTAGAAGGACTGGAGAATCTTCCCCGGGAGCCGGTGATCATCGTCGGAAACCACGCGCAAATGAATGGGCCCATTGCCTCGGAGTTGTATTTCCCCGGCAAGCATCGCACATGGTGCGCAGGACAGATGATGGTACGAAAAGAAGTGCCGGACTATACATTTCAGGATTTCTGGTCACAAAAGCCCCCGCGCAGCCGCTGGTTTTACAGGCTGCTGTCTTACATAATCGCTCCGTTCTCTGTTTGTGTCTTCAATAATGCCAACACCATTGCCGTCTACCATGACACCCGTATCGTCTCCACTTTCAAAAACACCATGAAGCATCTGCAGGACGGTGCCAGCATTGTGATCTTTCCAGAGCACGATGTTCCCCACAACCACATTCTCTGCCAGTTTCAGGACAAATTCATCGATGTAGCAAAGCTATATTATAAGCGCACCGGCAAAGAGCTTTCCTTCGTACCACTGTATATTGCACCAAATCTGAAAAAAATGTTTTTGGGCAAACCCATACAGTTTTGTGCTGCCAATCCCATAGAAGAAGAGCGCAGGCGGATCTGCTCTTATTTGATGAACGAAATCACTGAAATTGCGCTTAATCTGCCGGAGCATACTGTTGTACCCTACCGCAACATTCCGCGTAAATTCTACCCTTCCAACAAGGAGCGTGTACATGAAAAAGCCGGTCGTTGATTATCGCCAGTTCCGACTCTCCCGCATCCGCGAACCCCGCTTTTCTCATTTGTTGCTGCTTTTGGGCTGGGTCATTTATTTTGCTCTGTATTTTCTAACGGAAAATTTGATTTCTCCGGAAAGCTGCTTATCTGTTCGCTGCCCGATCGACGATATCATACCCTTTTGTGAATGGTTTTTGATTCCTTATTTTGGATGGTATATCTTAATCGTTTTTTCGCTGGGTTATTTTCTTCTTTACAATGTAGACAGCTTTAAACGGCTGCAAATTTACATTATTATTACTCAGGCAGTAGCTATGCTGTGCTACATTCTCATACCTACCAGACAGGATCTGCGTCCGGAAATGTTGCCACGGGATAATTTGCTGTCGCAAGGAATCGCCATGCTCTACGCATTCGACACCAACACCGGTGTCTGTCCTTCTTTGCATGTAGCTTATTCGCTGGGTATCGCTTCGGTGTGGATAAAAGAAAAGGATGTCCGGGTCGCATGGAAGATTCTAATCGTAGTCGCTGTGGTCCTGATCTGTCTTTCCACTATGTTTATTAAGCAGCATTCCGCCGTAGATGTTTTTGCCGCATTGCCATTGGGACTTTTGGCAGAAGGAATTGTTTACTGGAAAGCTTATTGGAAGCCCAGATTGATAAAAGCGTAAATTGCGTTGTCAAGCATGCTAGGTTGCAGAACGGAGCATCGCTCCACCCTTCATTTTATTGTTCACCAAGCCGCATACCCTTGCCGGTATGCGGCTGTTTATTTAATTAAAACAATATTTTTCTGTCTTTGGCAGTTTGCAGTTGATTTTTGCGGCGGTTATGTTATAATCATGTTAAGAAATGGTGGATTTTGTGATCCACCGTTACCTATGGAAGGAGAAGCTAACAATGATCATTACTCAGAAGAAACCCATTGAAGAAGTCATGGCCATGGTCGGCAATGCCAAGACCGTCGGTATCGTGGGCTGTAACAGCTGCGCTACCGCATGTCAGACCGGTGGTCAGCCCCAGATTGATGAGCTGACTGCTGTTTTGGAGCAGGCCGGCAAGAAGGTCGTGGCTACCACTATCTGTGATTACTGCTGCATGAACCTTGGTGTTAAGGCAAAAATGAAAGCCATCAATGCCGCCAACCCCGACTGCGTGATCTGCATGTCCTGCGGCGACGGTGTGCAGTGCGTTGCCAAGAATGCCAACGACAAGCCCGTTTACCCCTCCAACAACACCATGTACTTAGGCGAAGCTGTCCGTTTCGGTGTTTGGGAAGAGGCATGCCGCTTCTGCGGTCAGTGCGTGCTGGGTCAGACCGGTGCTGTTTGCCCCATTACCCAGTGTGCCAAGAGCCTTGTCAACGGTCCTTGCGGCGGTCAGAAGAACGGCAAATGCGAGGTCAACCCCGAAAACGATTGTGCATGGATCAAGATCTACAACCGTCTGCAGGCAACCGGTGAGCTGGATAAGCTGACCCAGCGCCGTGAGGACAAGGGCTATGGCGATTATGCCTATCCCAGAACCATCAGCTTAAGGGGGAAGAAGTAATGAGCATGTTAAAAGACGCACTGGAATCCGGCAAGTTTGGCGTAACTGCCGAGATGGCACCTCCTAAGGGTTATGATTTTACTGAGCAGATGGAAGCTGCTGAGCTGCTCAAAGGCAAGGTTCACGGTGTGAACGTTACCGATATGCAGTCCGCAAGTTTGAAGGCTACAGGTTTGGGTCTTTGCATCAAGCTGAAGCAGGCAGGCGTAGAGCCCATTCTGCAGATGACCGGTCGTGACCGCAACCGTATGGCGCTGATGGGCGACGCACTGGCTGCTGCCGCTTTCGGTATTGACACCATGCTGGCGCTGACCGGCGACCACCCCGTTGTTGGTGACTGCCGCGACAGCAAGCCTGTTTACGATTTGGATTCCGTCGGCATTCTGAAGATGCTTTCCGACATGGAAGCTTCCGGCTGCGACTGCGGCGGCAATGAGCTGGCAGGCGGCGCACCCACTTTCTACAAGGGCGCTTCTGTCACTCCCGTTTACGAGCCTCTTTTCCTGCAGCTGAACAAGCTGCGTCAGAAGGTGGAAGCCGGCGCAATGTACATCCAGACCCAGGGCATCTTCGATCTGGATACCTTCAAGCGCTTTATGGAAGAAGTGGACAAGATGGGCATTAAGACCCACATCATGGCAGGCATTATTCCTCTGAAGGCTGCCGGTATGGCTAAGTACATGAACGAGAATGTTCCCGGCATTGATGTGCCGCAGGACATGATCGACCGTCTTGCCGCTGCCGCTGCTGAGGGCAAGGAAAAGGGCGTGAAGGGTCTGCCCATGCAGCTGGGTATCGAAATGGCTGCTGAAATGATCGCCAAGATCAAGGACGAGAAGCTGTGCGACGGCGTGCATATCATGGCAATCGGCGCAGAGAAGAACGTTCCCACCATTCTCGAAAAGGCTGGCATCGCCATCTAAATTACATAAAAATGCACCGGACGAAAGTCCGGTGCTTACCATATGCTGCTAAGCGGAGGTGCTACAATGACTACACTAACTGTTGATTTTTCAAAACAGGCAGGCAAAATCAAGCCTATGCACGCTACCAATAACGGTCCTACCAAAGGCGCCGGATTCGGTGGGCAAAGCACCAACGGATTCGTCTTGTGGGCAGAAGCCGGCATTCCCTATGCCCGCACCCATGACTCTTCCTTCTGCGCCGCTTACGGTGGAGAACATACTGTCGATGTCCACGCAGTTTTTCCGAATTTTGATGCGGATGTAAATGACCCGGCATCCTACGACTTTGCCATCACCGACAATTACTTGAAGCAGATCACCGATTGCGGCTCCAAGGTCTTTTACAGACTGGGCAGCAAAATCGAGCACGAAGTAAAAAAGTATAACACCCTGCCTCCAAAGGATTTCAAAAAGTGGGCAGAAATTTGCGAACACATTATTCTGCATTACACCGAAGGCTGGGCAGACGGCTTCCATTACGACATAGAATACTGGGAGATCTGGAACGAGCCCGATCTTGACCCCGATGATGCCGAAAACAAGCGCACTTGGGGCGGCACCACACAGCAATTCTATGATCTTTACGAAATCACTGCCACTCATCTGAAAACCCGTTTCCCCCACTTAAAAATTGGTGGTCCTGCCTCCGCATTCCGTGAGCACTGGATCGAAGGGTTTCTGAAGCATCTTACCGCTGACGGCAAACGTATTCCTCTGGACTTTTTCTCCTGGCATTGTTATCGCCCCGTTACAGAAGAGATCTACTGGCGCAGTGCCTACGTAAGAAACAAGCTGGACGAATACGGCTACACCAAAACAGAAAGCATCCTTAACGAATGGAATTACATTAAAAGTTGGGATGAATTCCTATACAGTGTAAAGCACATCCTCTCCATAAAAGGAGCGGCGTTTACTTCAGCATGTATGTGCGGAGGTCAAAATGACACATCCATCGATATGCTGATGTACTACGACGCCAGACCCTCTCCATATAACGGTCTTTTTGATTTTTATACCAAAGCCCCGCTAAAGGGATATTATCCCTTTAAGATGTTTAATACCTTGTATCAGTTGGGAACGGCATGTCCCTGCAGCAGAAATAACAACAATATTTACGCCGCTGCAGCAAAAAACAACGATTCCAAAGCCGTTATGATCTGCTACTACACGGATGATGACGATTGCGACGAAATTGTCGATATTACGTTGGATTTTGTAGGCAGCGCAGACCGGTACGAAGTGTACTTGCTTGATAGCGACCACGACGCGGAATGCGTGGGAGAAGTAAATGCAGGCGGGCTGCTCCATTTAGCGCCCAACACCGTTTGCTTGCTGAAGTCTATCTCAGAATAAACCAAAAAGCACCGGACGAAAGTCCGGTGCTTTTCATCGTAAGAGCGGTCAAAGCCTTCCCCTTTGGGGAAGGTGGCACGCCAATGGCGTGACGGAAGAGGAAAACAAAACCTCTCCCACCGCAAGCGGTCCCCCCTCTCCAAAGGAGAGGGCTTATCGGTGCGTCATAATTTTTCCAGCAATTCTTCCAGCTGGTGGATGCCCTCAATTTCATAGTCGGGTACGATGTCGGGTCTGCCCGGGGCATGATTGGGGTTGACCCAACAGGTAAGTATACCGGCATTGATGCCGCCTTTTATGTCTGAGCTTAAGCTATCGCCCACGATGACAGCTTTTTGCGGATCAAAACCGGGGATTCGGGAAAAACAGATGTCGAAATACTCCTTGGCAGGCTTATTGTAGCCAACCTCTTGAGAAACAAAGACAATCTCAAAAAAGCGGTAGAGATTGGCGCTGGTCATGCGCCCTTTTTGCACAGATGCCGTACCGTTACTCACAAGGAACAGTCGGTATTTCTTGCTAAGGCGATCCACCGCCTCCTCCGCACCCGGGAGAAAGTAATGCCCAATAGACAGATTCTTCTCATAGGCACGGGCGCAGGCAGCCTTATCCGCTGCCACACCAAGCTCTTCAAACAGAACACCAAAACGGTTTTCCAGCACCTCAGCCCGGGTCAGCTTTCCCTGCTCCAGCTGCTCCCAGTGCCATCTGTTGATGACATGGTAGCGCGCAAGCACCTGGTCGGTAGGCTCGACGCCAAATTCCCGGATGGTCTTGCTGATGGCGATCCGCTCTGCCTTATGAAAATCCAAAATGGTATCGTCAAGATCCAGCAGCAAAAATTCGATCATATCACAGTCTCCTTGCGATCTCGTTGGCAATGGCGGCAAATTCCGGAATGCTCAGAGTCTCACCCCGGACATTCTCGTCAAATCCGCAGGCGGCAATGACCTCAACTGCTCCGGTCTTTCCCAACTGGGGAAAACCGGACGCCAAACCGTTGCTGAGCTTTTTGCGCCGCATGGCGAAGCTTGCCCGGACAGTTCGGAAGAAAATATCCACATTTTCGATCTGCCAGGGGCGCTCTTTGCGTACGCGCAGCGTCACCACCGCAGATGTCACCTTCGGCTGCGGCAGGAAGCAATGGGCGGGCACATCGAATAAAAGCTCCGGCTCGGCATAATACTGGCAGAACACCGTAAAAGCACTGTAATCGGCACTGCCGGGCTTGGCGGCGATCCGCTGGGCAACCTCTTTTTGCACCATCACCGTCACCGCCTCAAAGCAATCTGCCTCCAAAAGTGCAGACAAAATAGGCGAAGTAATATAGTACGGCAAATTGGCACAAGCCATGGGGCGCAAGCCGGCAAATTTCTCCGCCACCAGCGCTTTGATATCCTGCTTCAGCACATCGCCCCAAATGATCTCCAGATTGGGAAAATCGCCCACAGTCAGCTGCAAAATAGGCTTCAAGCGCTCATCCAGCTCCACCGCGCAGACCTTCCCCGCCCGTAGGGCAAGCTGCTGGGTCAGCGGACCAATACCGGGACCGATTTCTAACACGCCGACGCTTTCATTGACGCCGGAATCCTCTGCAATTTGCTCCGGCACCCATTTTTGCGTCAGAAAGTTCTGACCCTTTGCTTTTGAAAAGTGAAAGCCATGCTCCGCAAGCAGCGGCTTCATCACCTGAATGTCACATACATCGATCATAAAAACAATCCGCCTTTCTTCTGCCATCATAGCAGAAAAAAGGCGGATTTGCAACTATTGTCTTATCCGAGGAAATAGATGGTGCAGTCACGGACACCAAAAGCCCAGCACTCTGCATCGGTATTGAAATACAGGTCAACACGGTTGCCTCTGATCGCGCCGCCGCAGTCTTCTGCAACAGCAATACCGTAGACATACTGACCATCATTGGTCACGATGTACATCCGGGTGCCATAGGGGATCACATTGGGGTCAACTGCAATGGCACCAACGCGGCAAATCGTGCCGGTGGCAGTCCAAATGGTGCAGCCGGGATCCGTGTTGGTATAAGCAGTAGCCACAGCCTGATACTTCCGGGTGTAGGTCAGCACTTCGCCCTCGGGGGTGGTGATAACACCGTCGCCGATCACGGGCTGAGCAGGCTTCTCAGACGGTGCAGGGTTTGTAGGTACGGGAGGCTCAGTGGGACCCTCGGTCTCCTCCGGCTCTTCCAGCATGGTGCCAACAGCAACCAGAGCATTCACAGGATGGCTGATAACCGTCTGGCTCAAAACAGTACGGCTGGTTTCCTTGCCGTCCACATAAGTAACCATAGCCGTGCACTGGATCTGACCGTCCTTACCGGCAGTCAGAACAACCTGCTGACCTTCCTCCAAGGAAGCATCATAGCAGAATTCTGTGCTGTAGGGTACTGCGGTAGTATAGGTCTCTTCCACAGTGATATTGCGGGAGATGGTAATGGTCATACCGTCGTAGGTTGTGGTGCGGAGCGTGGCAGACAGAACATCCTCTTCTGTCAGTTCAATATCCATACGGTTAAGCAGAGATTCAACAGTTTCGCCATAGCTGGATACCACCATAGTCTTACCGCCGTAGACAACATTCACTGTCTGCTTGCGCTGAATGGTGATCTCAGACATACCCAAACCTTCCTGAGTGGTATAGGTATCGTCCATACTGAGTTCCAAGCCGGCTTCGTCCAAAACATCAGCAGGATCGGTTGCATAGGTTGTATGGATCGTGACACGACCGCCGTCGTTGATTAAATATGTGTTCTTAGCAAAAGCGGTCTGCGTCAGCAGCAGAACGATGCACACGATCGGCAGTAGCAAAGCTACAACACGGGTAAGCATCGTTACCTTCTTTTTCATTAAACGATTACAATCGAGCATAGAAGCTACCTCCTCTCGTCAGAATTATATGCGTAAATTCCTGAAAAATTTCAATCAGTATCAAATAGTTACAATTTGCTTTCAAGACGCAAACTGAAGTCATTATAACAATTTTTTTGAAAAAGTCAAGCTTTTTCCGCAAAAAACCTGCTTTCGACAACTTTTTGAATAATTATTCAAAAAATATTATGTAAACTATAACGTGGGCAATATGTGTTTCATTCCAAAAAAACCACTATATCTTGTGGAAAGATTACAAAATGTTTACATAATAAACTGAAAAACGCAACCAGTTTACCAAATAAGGGTTACCGAAATTATGGCAACCGGTTTTTTATAAAAAACACGCTTTTTCCTCCACAGGCATTGACAATTTGCGTTATTTGTGATAGATTTTCTCCATAAGGCTGTGATGAAGACACGCACACCCAATTATCACCCAGAGAAGAGCCGGTCGGTGCAAGGCTTTGTGTAGCGTTGGGCGTGATACCACTTCTGAGCCGCAGGGAAGAAATGCTCTGCCGGGTGCGCCCGTTACTGCGTCAATGAGTGGCGATTTTACTGTCGCAACCAGGGTGGAACCGTGGAATACATTATGTAATTGTATCCCACCCCTGATTTTTCAGGGGTGGGTATTTTTTATGCCTTCCCCAATCAAAAGGAGGAACTCAAAAATGGAAAACGAAAACCTGTACACCTTTGAAAACCCCGAGTACCGCAAGACCTTCTGGCACACCTGCAGCCACATCATGGCCCAGGCTGTAAAGCGTCTGTGGCCCGAGGTGCAGCTTGCTATCGGTCCTGCTATCGACGAGGGCTGGTACTACGACTTTGACGCTCCCTTCTCCTTCACTCCCGAGCATCTTTCCCAGATCGAGGCAGAGATGAAGAAGATCGTCAAGGAGCGTATCCGCCTGGAGCGCAGCGAAAAGCCCCGCGCCGAAGCGATCGCTTATATGGAAAGTCTGAACGAGCCTTACAAGGTTGAGCTGATTCAGGATCTTCCGGAGGATGCGGTCATTTCTTTCTACACCCAGGGCGAATTCACCGACCTGTGTGCCGGTCCGCATCTGGATCACACCGGTCGTGTCCGCCACAACGGCTTCAAGCTGACCAAGTCCTGCGGCGCTTACTGGCGGGGCGATAGTAACCGCAAGATGCTGCAGCGCATCTACGGCATCGGCTTCCCCAGCAAGGACGAGCTGGATGCTTATCTCACCGCACAAGAAGAGGCTCTCAAGCGTGACCACAACAAGCTGGGTCGTGAGCTGGAATTCTTCACCACCGTCGAAGAGATTGGTCAGGGTCTTCCCATCCTGCTTCCCAAGGGCGCTCGCGTGATTCAGAAGCTGCAGCGCTGGGTGGAAGACGAGGAGCAGAAGCGCGGATACCTGCTGACCAAGACCCCCCTCATGGCAAAGCGGGATCTTTACCGCATTTCCGGTCACTGGGATCATTATCTGGACGGCATGTTCATTTTGGGCGATCCTTACGATGAAGAAAAGGAATGCTTCGCTCTGCGCCCCATGACCTGCCCCTTCCAGTATCAGGTATATCTGAACCGCGCCCGTTCTTATCGCGATCTTCCCTTGCGTTTGGGCGAGACCTCTACCCTCTTCCGTAATGAGGACTCCGGCGAAATGCACGGTCTTATCCGTGTGCGTCAGTTCACCATTTCCGAAGGTCACCTTGTGCTGCGCCCCGATCAGCTGGAGGAAGAGTTCCGCGGCTGTCTGGAGCTTGCAAAGTACTGCCTGGACACCGTGGGCATGCTGGAAAACTGCACCTTCCGCTTCAGCCAGTGGGATCCTGCCCGTGCCGGCATTAAGTATGAAGGCACTGCTGAGCAGTGGGAAGAAGCCCAGCGCGTTATGGGTGAAATTCTTGATAACCTTGGCGTTGAGTACTCCATCGGTATCGACGAGGCTGCTTTCTACGGTCCTAAGCTGGACATTCAGTACAAGAATGTGTTTGGCAAGGAAGACACCATCGTTACCATTCAGATCGACATGCTGCTGGCGCAGAAGTTCGGCATGGAATATACGGATGCCGACGGTCAGAAAAAGACCCCTTATATCATCCACCGCACCAGCCTCGGCTGCTACGAGCGTACTTTGGCTTACCTCATTGAGCGTTATGCCGGCGCACTGCCTCTGTGGATGGTGCCCACCCAGGTTCGCGTCATGCCCATTACCGACCGCGCCCACGAGTATGCCAAGGAGCTTGCTGACAAGCTGAACGCTGTGAACATTCAGGCAGAAACCGACTGCCGCAGCGAAAAGCTGGGTTACAAGATCCGGGAAGCACAGCTGCAGAAGATTCCTTATATGCTGGTGGTTGGCGACCGGGATATGGAAAACGGCACCGTTTCCGTCCGTACCCGTAAGGGTGACGATCTGGGCGCTATGACTCCCGATGAATTCATCGCAAAGTGCCTTATGGAGATCGCAAGCAAGAGCAAGGAAGTTTAATTACGAATTACAAGCCGCCTGCGGGCGGCTTGTTTTCTTTTCTGTTTCATGTTATAATAATGTAAATCGCGAAAGGAGCGGCAGTATGAAAAACCTCAAATGGCTGATACCGGCATTTTTTGTGCTTCTGGGCATCTTCTTTTATAAATTCGTCCATGGGCACAGCTTTTTGGGGCTGATCAGCTTTTGTATCGCCGCTATTATCGTGTGCTACTTTTTGCTGGTACTTCTTCCCCGCAAGCACAAAAAGCCCGCAATTATCGCTTTCACGATCCTTCTCAGTCTGGGGCTCAGCGTTTGCGCCGTTACGGAAGGGCTCATCATCCACGCCAGCCTTGGCTCTAAAAATACCGACTGCCCTTATGTGGTGGTCCTGGGAGCAAAGGTCAACGGCACAGCCCCTTCCCTATCCCTTTCTGACCGCATTGGCGCTGCCCACGTTTATTTAACAGCCCATCCGGACACCATTGCCATCCTCTCCGGCGGTCAAGGAAATGACGAAGATATTTCCGAAGCCCAATGTATGTTTTCAGAGCTTACCAAGCTGGGTATCGCCCCAAGCCGTCTTTGGCTTGAGGAGCAAGCCAGCTCCACTTGGGAAAACATCACCTTCTCCCTGGATTTGATTGAAGAAAAAACCGGCACCCGCCCAAAATCCATCGGCTTGCTCTCCAGCGAATACCACCTTTTCCGGGCGAGCCTTTTTGCAAAAGATTGCGGTGTGGAGGCTGTCGGTATTCCGGCAGAAACCAGCTGGGTATCTCTGAAGCTTAACTATTTTGCCCGCGAGGTCGCGGGTGTATGGCACTATATCATCTTAGGAGGACAATACCATGATTGAACGCATGTATGCCCAGTACGCCTGGGAGAAAACAGAAACGCTCCTTACCATCGACTCCCCTTCCGGCTACACGGAAAAGGCTGCCGAATGGGTCAAGGATGCTTTTGAGGATCTGGGTTTTACTGCCACCATCACCGCAAAGGGCGGTGTGCTGGCTGACCTGGGCGGTGAAGATTTGCTGGACGGTCTGCTGCTGGAAGCCCACACTGACACCTTAGGCGGTATGGTTGCCGAAGTCAAAGGCAACGGTCGCCTGCGGCTTACCTCTCTGGGCGGCATGAACCCCAACAACGGCGAAGCAGAAAACGTGTGGGTCTACACCCGCAGCGGTAAGGTCATTGACGGCACGCTGCAGCTGTGCAACGCATCCGTCCATGTTAACGGCGATTATTCCACCGCAAAGCGCAGCTGGGATACCATGGAAGTGGTTCTTGATGAGGATGTAACCGCTGCCGCGGATACCCGGAAGCTTGGTATTGAAGTAGGCGACATTGTCTGCTTTGACCCCCGTACCCGACGCACCGCGTCCGGCTATCTCAAGAGCCGTTTTCTGGATGATAAGCTGAGTGTGGGCATTCTGCTTGGCTTTGCCAAATATATTGCCGACAGCCGGATCACCCTGCCCAGACGGACCTATGTTCATGTAACCGTCTACGAGGAAGTCGGTCACGGCGGCAGCGGCAGCGTTCCGGAAGGTGTGACCGAGGCGATCTCCGTGGATATGGGCTGCGTTGGTAACGGTCTGCAATGCACGGAAAAGCAGGTTTCCATCTGCGCCAAGGATTCCGGCGGTCCTTACAGCTATGAAGTGGTGGGCAAGCTGATCGATGCCGCCAAAAAGACCGGCGCCGACTACGCCGTGGATGTTTACCCCTTCTATGGCAGCGATGTGGAAGCCACCTTGCGCAGCGGAGTGGATATCCGCCACGGTCTCATCGGCTCCGGTGTTTACGCCAGCCACGGCTATGAGCGCAGCCACATTGACGGCGTATATAATTCGCTGAAAGTGCTGACAGGTTACCTGGGTATTGCATAATTTCGTGTTATGTGTGCAAACCTTCCGCATTTTGCTAATATGGGTTGACAATCATTCAAAAAAAGAGTATGGTGCATTTGTAAGCGCCATACTCTTTTTTTAAGG
>JAZQHM010000071.1:0-71734 GCA_045540575.1 Faecousia sp.
ATTGCCCTGACGGGCATCTTCAATATCTTCATCCAGATAGTAGTTGCCGGACTTGCCGGGCAGGGTCTTACCGGTCAGCTTCTCCCAAACCAGAATCGTTCCGTCACAGTTGCCAATATGCTTTTCCTGTCCGCAAAGGCAACCATACCGTACTTCACTCATATAAAGATCTGTTCCCTTGATAATGGGTGCAGAATTAGGGATCTCCTTAGAAGAAATCGCGCCGAGACTAATCTGATCTTTAATTGTCTCTGCTGCGCCTTCTTCAAGCTGCGCGATTCTACCCGTCCAGCTGTCGATTTTGATGATTGCATCAGCCGACAACGGAGCAATTCGCACATAAGCACCACCGGAAACCTTTAAACCTTCAACAACCTTGCCTGCCTTGTCAGTGTCCAGCAGCTTAACACTGCCACCCAATGTCAAGGTGTTGCCTGTATTGGACAATCCGCCGTATATTGTTCCACCGGCAATAGATACAGCACCGGTATAGGTAATATTTCCGTCAGCATCCTTAATGGTGTTACCACCAACAAAGACATTATTGCCGTTTGTTCCGGCACTACCTCCGTAAATTTCACCACCGGTAATGGTCATATCTGTGCCGTTGTTTACATAGATATTGCCGCCATAACCACCGGAGCCGGAGCTTGTAATTGTAGCTGTGGCATCACTGATGATACCGGCAGTCATGGTAAACTTTGCACCGGTAAGATAGATGTTACCACCGTTAGCAGCTGTACCGCCGGTGATGATAGGTACTGTGCAGTTTACACCTTGAGAAAGGGTTACAGTACCCTCGGCATAAATACTGCCGCCATTGAGTGCAGAACCGCCAACAATCTTACCGCCACAAATATTCAGAGTGCCATCCCGTGCAATATTCAGTGCAGCACCAATCGGTGTAACAACCAAACCGGTATCGGTATTGGTGCTAAGATCGAAACGCTTTACGGGCTTCAGACCACGGATTTCACCACCATAGATGTTAACTGTGCCACCCTTGGAAGCACCTACGGGACCTGTAATATTGGGAATCGTAGTCTCCTTTAAGGTAAGACCGTCCAAAACACCACCATAGAGGTTAAATGTAGACGCAGACTGAACATTCACAATCGCGGCGCCGTCACTACGGTGACCTACATGGATAATACCGCCGCCGGCAGAGTCTGTAATCGACAACACCGCACCGTCATTCGGCAACGCAAAGACTCTGTAATAGTTATGCGTCTTGCCCTCACCTACTGCGCCGGGGTTTGCGCCCATGGTAATGCTGTAGCCATTCAAGTCCAGATTGACGACAGCACCTTCAGCCAGTGTGCCCTGGACAGCATCGGTAATATCTTCAGTCAGATAGTAATTACCGGTCTGGCTGGGCAATGTGTTCGTTCCCAAGGGTTCCCATACCAGCATGGTACCGTCACATTCACCGATATGGGTACCGTTTTCACCAACTGCGCCGCAAAGGCACTGATACTTGCCGAGGAAGATACGATTATCAATCAACTCGGTCTTGATCATTTTTTCGTCATCGAAGAATACATACTTTGCATTGGAGGCTGATGTTTTCGTGCTGACAAAGCCACCAGTAGAGAAACGAATTTCAGAACCGGACTCCAATGTACCAATATCCATCAGGACTGTTCCACCAAGGCAGATATTCTTTTTTCCGCCACAGATTCGAACTTTGCCGGAAACATAGAATTTTGCCGGCTCGGGAATACCATCTTTATTGGTATCAGCATTTTGAATATTTACATAGCCGTCGATCTGACCGCCAGTAACATTCAACACAGCATTGCGAGAATGGATGTTTGCAGAAGTAGAAACAATTTCCTTAAGATCATCCATGGTATTACCGGTCATGACCTTACCACCGGTAATCAAACCGCCACTCATATTCATAGTGCCGTAGTTGGTCACATTGCCACCTGCAGATGTAGCAAGACCATTTTTAATAACACCGCCTTCAAAATTGAAAACAGAGCCGCCGTTAATATGAATATTACCAGAGTTGCGGTTAACAAGATTCACTCTGCCGTCGGAAATCGTGCCGCCTTTAATTGTAAGAACAGCATCCTGACCGCCGGTTGCAATATTGCCGCCAACCATGTCAGCTATACCGCCGGTAATAACACCGTCGTACATGGTCATCTTGCCGTAGCTGGCAACATATACGTTGCCGGCAAAGCCTCCGGTAATCTTCCCATCTTCAATATATGCTTTGGCATGTCCGTCACGGATCTCGCCACCGTACATATTAAACTCACAATCCTTGGCAACAAAGACAGAACCGCCATTAACGGCTGTATAGCCGCCCTGGCCATTTGGTGTAGAGGTTGCTGTACCACCAATCAGAGTACCGCCATACATATCGAACTTACTGCCCAGACCCATACCGACACAAAGCCCCGGTCCCGTGCTGGAAGCAGCGGAGGCGTCTAAAGTACCGCTGTAAAGTGTAAAGCTACAGCTGGGATATCGAGTCCAAACGATCATACCCTGACCGTTATAAGAACCCTCAACCATCATCTTACCGGTCTGCTCCTTGCTGGTGTCCATGACCACAAGATGCGAATTCTCAAAGAACAGCGCATAAAGACGCTTACCGTAAAGATTTTTAACAGTCTTACCGTTCAGATCAAGAACAACAGTAGCATCCTGTTTAACAGATGCCTGACCATCCTTAAGGATAACATCATTAAGCATCCGGTAGTGACCATCAGCAGTAGGCATGTAAAGAGAACTGGTCCAATAGCGCCAGACTGCTTCACCGCCGCAGTGCTCACAGTAACCAGCAACCGCGTCCTTCTCGACAATGAAGATTGTAACGACCTTGCCTGTTTCGTCAACAATAACACGAATACGGTCATACTCGCCGAGAGTGTCAAGCTCGCCGACAGTTTCAGCCATTGTGGAAACATTGTAAATGGGCGTACCCTCCGGCACTTCAAATTCCTGAGTAATGCCCTTGCCGTCGGACATACTGTTTGCTACAACCTTGTTGCCGTCAACAGACATGACAAAAAAGTAGGAAGCAATTTCTCCACCGGCAATTTCCCAAACGTCAAGAACATCAACAATGATTCCTTCTTCATCAAATACCAGACCCATTAGTTCACGGCGATCTATGTGGATCATCAAGCGGGCATCCTTGACCTTGTATGTAACGATCTCACCGTCCACAACAAAGCGAACATCAAAGTAGCCCTTGATTTTTCTTCTCGAGGTCAAGCCACTGGCGGAATCTGCAACAAAGGCTTTTCCGTCCACATTCCAGTAGAGCTTATCAGAAGCAATGCCAGCCGACTGCCCCTGCTGATTATCGGGAGCTTCACCAAAGTCGATAACATCAAAGATAAACAGCGCAGCAACAACTGCAGCACACAGAACGAGGGCACACACAATCAAGATGATTGGTAACGCCTTGCTCTTCTTTCTCTTCGGAGTTTCAACTGCTTCCGGCTGACCGTTTTGCAATTTATCTTCCATAATATTTCCTCTCTAAAATCAGAGTATCAATCGTGCAACTTATTCAACGCATCCAAATGGGTCTGAATGATTTGTTCCGCAGTTCCGGATCTGCCGCGGCTAGTAGTCTCATAACCTCCGTTGGCAAATGAAGTCTTGTCAGGTGCATAACCGTGAATACCGCAGGAATAACCCATCAAAAGAGTCATTTTATACGGTGTTGCAGCTTTCAGTTCTTTTCCGGATGTATCAAACATCTCAACAGGAAATGTAACTGCAGAAATATCACCAATGGAGATGGTGTTCATCTCACCTTCCCAGGGATCGTCATCAACACTAATACCATGGAAGGTCTGCTGTACCGTCTTAATAGGACCTGCTTCAACAGGAGTAAATGTGCCACGTTTACGATATGCAGCGATGATGGTATCTGCAACTGCATAGCCGATCTGATCTTCAGTCATCTTCTTGGGGTATTCTTCCTTAATGCGGCTACCAGTCTGAATGTTACCGGCACAGCCTTGCATGTAGAACACGTGACAGCCGAGCTCGCGCTCGATTTTACGGCGCATAGGACCGATCCAGTCCGTAGCGCAAAGCCTTGTCCCTCCGATATGGCAGCCATGATTCTGCCACTGGCTGACAAGGATATCTTTTCCCTCTTCTCTGACAAAGCGGACCATCTGAACTTCCTCATCCACATCACTTTCATGGCGGACAATGGGGCTGTCGCTTTGCACATAGTACTTTCCAGGACCGCCACCAATCAAATTTCCGTCTTCCCGCCAATAACGGCGAACAAAGTTAAGACCGCTGGTCTTCGTTCTGCCTATTTGAATTTCAGCAGGCTTACGATCCATCAGCGCAATATAAATTGCAGAAGTAAGTCCATTAAACCAGTGCTCCAAATATGCTTTGTTGGCGAGAGTCTCGGACGCTTCGCTGTACCAGTCCGGACCACTGTGATTATGGGTACCGCCCAGCACAACATGATCACCGGGAATGCCGTAGCGCTCCCAAACAAATTCACGCAACTTTCTTGCCCAATCGATGTGCCCCCAGCTCAGGTCAGTAACACAAAAAAGCATGGTCTCATCGTTTTCGTCAGTCAATGCAAGGCATATGGCATTAAAGGGGTCATTCTCCTTTTGACAGTTGGAAAGACGCTCCATGCCGTTGTTAAAGCTGCCAAGATGGACAGGCGCAAAGGGGGTTACATCCATTTTGCCATATCCTGCAAGAATCTTTTTTACTTCACACATAGCACATCCACCTCTTACTCATGAAGCTCCTTCAGCGCGCCAACATAGGCGGCAACCATTTTGTCGGCGCTATCCTCTGTGCCTCTTCCGTCAACAATACCGTAGCCGCCGTTCTGGAATGCCAAACGGGTGCCGACATAGCTGCAGATGCCGTTGGCATAGCCCATAATAACGGTCATCTCGTAGGGTGTCTGCTCTTTTATGGCAACACCGCTTTCTGCAAACAGCTCAACCGGAAGTGTGACAAAGGAGATATCACCGATACCGATGATGTCAAGCTCAGCTGTCCACTCTGCATTGTTGCGTGCAGTAACATCGGTATACTGAATCTGCTTTGTCTTAACAAGACCGGAGTTTACCTTCTTAAAGGTATTAGGGTCATTGTATGCATCGATCATAACCTGAGCAACTTCCTCACCGACCTGCTGAGTAGATTTTGCGACAGGATACTCATCAGTGATCCAGCTGGTGGTTGCCATATTGCCGGCAGCGCCCTGCATGTAAATGAAGTGGCAATCGAGCTCAGCTTCGATTTTCTTACGCGTATAGCCGATCCAGTCGGTCGATGCAATGGTAGTCTTGGGATCATGGCAGCCGTGATTCTGCCACTGTCCGACGAGGATATCCTTTGCGCCTTCACGAACAAACTTGACCATCTGGACCTCTTCATCGCCAGGTGATTCATGCTCCTTAATGGGGCTGTCACTCTGGACATAGGTTTCGGAAAGACCGCCGCCAATCAGATTGCCGTCCTCGCGGTAGTAACGGCGAACAAATCCGAGTCCTTCGGTCTCGGTACGACCGATCTCAATGGTTGCCGGTTTACGGTCATTAAGTGCCTGCTCAACAGACTTCACAACACCGTCCTGCCAGAATTCAAGGTACACAATATTCTCAGGCTCCTGTGCGCCTTCATTCTGCCACTCAGGACCATTGTGATTATGGGTGCCGCCCAGCATCACATGATCACCGGGAATGCCGAACTTTTCTTCAATAACTGCGCGCAGAGGTGTCAGTTGATTCATATGACCCCAGCTAAGGTCTGTAACGATGAATAAAACAGTGTCGCCGTTAGAATCCGTGATTGCAACGGTAATAGCATAGAAAGCATCTCGAACACCGGTAGAAAGGCGGTCCAATGCATCACCGTAGCTACCCAGATGAACCGGCGAAAAAGGTGTAACATCCACTTTGCCGTAGCCGGCGCTGAAAGTGGTAACTTCATCGCTGTTAACACCACAGGCAGCAAGACCAAGCAGCACAACAGCTGCAAGCAGGAAGGCAGCCAGTTTCTTCATATGTAATTCCTCCTGTAAATTATTTAAGCAAATCACAGATCAAGCGTGCACTTGCTACGATCTGCGGCACAGTTACACCCTTATACTCCAAAACCATTTCCGCATCCGGGGTATACTTCTTATAGTCCTCAAAGAATCTGCCCCATTGGATATAGCCCTTGCCTACAGGCCAGTGGTCATCATCAACACCGGAATTATCATTGATGTGATATGCCTTGATCTTATCATTGAGGCTGGAAAGCACCTTGGTAAAATCCCAGCCGGACAAATACATGTGTCCGGTATCAATAAGGCAATCAACATTTTTGATCCGGTCGAATAGTTCAATAAAGCTATCGCAATCAAAGATCATACCATATCCCTTTGGCCGCAGGTTTTCGACCAGCAGATGTACTCCCTCCTGCTCAGCAATATCTGCAAGCTTTTGAATACGTCTGATAGCATTTTCACGGCGGTGAGCAATCTCTTCCTCTGTAGCTGGTGCCGTCAGCTTGCCGTCAGGGTGAATGGTAAAATGCTCGGCATTGTACTTTTTGTACATACCGAAAGCCCAACGGTAATAATCAAAAACTTCGTTTTCATCAAGATCATCCGCAGACAGATCGATATCCACAAACTGTCCGTGAATACTAAGACCGCCTGTACGGTCCTTCATGACCTTGGCAAGATTGGTTTTCCAGTAAAACTCGGTACCAAATTCGATCTGTATCTCGATGCCAAAATCAGCAGGCAGCTTACCCAAGTTAAAGAAGCTGTCCGCCACATAGCAGGAATTGCTAACTGAAAATTTCATCTAAAGAGCCCTCTTTTCTTAGTACTGTTTTTATTATAAACCTACAAACTGAATAATTCAAATATGAAGAATTTCAATTAAATATAACTAATTCTTATACCTATACAGTATTTTCCAACCGAACGCAGAATCAATACTACAAACGGAATTTGCTTGACATTTCCATAAATTCATTGTATAATTATTTAATCAATTATAAGTATTACTTATATGCTTTATATTTTTTGCTTAGCTAAGAGGTATTAAATATGGATGTTAAAAAATTTCAGTATTTCATTACAATTGCAGAGGAAAAGAGCATTTCCCAAGCGGCAAAACGGCTTTTTATCTCCCAGCCTGCATTGACCCAGTTTCTTCGAAATCTTGAGGATGAAGTGGGTACAAAGCTGTTTGAGCGAATCGGTAATCACTACCTTCCTACCACCGCCGGCAAAATTTACCTGAAGGGTGCCTATTCTATAATTGCGACAAAGCGCGAGACATATAACTTGATTAATGAAAGCAAAAACGGTAACATCGGTGATTTTACAATTGCACTGAGCCACTCACAGAATGTTCACCGCGTACATTACCTTTTCCTTAAAATGAAAGAGCGCTTTCCTAATATCAGCTTTCAGGCATTGGAACGCTCCAGTGAAAACTGTCCGGAAGCAGTTGCTACCGGCATGGCAGACATCGGTATTATCTCTCAGCCCTATTTTTCAAGACATTTGAATTACGTACCATTGTGGGACGACTATCCCCTGCTTGTTACAAATCATAGCTGTAATCTCGACCGCTATTCCAAGCAAAAGCCGGGCTCACGTTTTCCGACTGTTGCTTTAAATGCCATTGCTGACAAGACTTTCATCACAATGACGCACACAAGCCATGTTTGGCAAATTTGTGACGATCTGTTCCAAAAACTAAAGATCAAACCTAACATTACTTTTGAATGTCCCTTTGTTTCGTCCTTGCTGAAGATTATTAAGGAACGGGATTATGTTGCGATTGTTCCCATGGGGCTTTTGGATTATGATCCGGATTTGCATTACTACACAATTGAAAATGCCGCAACCTGGAATGTTATGGCACTCTACCGCAGTAACATGCCTCTTATGGAGCACCATGAACATTTCTTAGACATAATGAAAAATATGCCCCTGTTGGACACCATTATATAAGTTTCGGCCACCTGCAATTGCACGTGGGCGTGTTTTTATTCTTTTACGATAAGGTAGTAGCAGGCAGGATTGTTTTTATCACCGATGTGGAACTTAAGGAAGCCGTCTTCATAAGTCGTCTGCAGCTGACCGGCATAGTAACCCTCTGCATTGACTCCCCAGACCTGCATCTTCTGCCCGTACTTGGTCTTCAGGCTAATGTCTGCCTCGATGACCTCTGCCATAATGGGCGGCTTGCCGGGATCCAGCATCTTCTCACCGTCAAAGACAGGATCGGTATTTCTTGCCCGACCGATAGCAGACAGCAGAATGTTGTCGGAATCCTCAATGGCATCGTCTGTAAGGCTTGACAGCGCAATGACTGCAAAGTCTGTGGTGCAAGTCACTTCAAGACCATTGATGGCAAGAGACTTGTTCTTAGGGTGGTGATGGGATGCACAGTTTGCCCCCGTACCCAACATACCATATGTAACCTTGGTACGAGGCGTATCCACAACTGCAATCCCGCGCCCAAGATCACGCCAAAGTTCGCCGGTATCGGAAACGATCATGCCGGGCTTGGGCAGCGGATACGTATCACGCACGTCCACAACGCACTCATAGCCTTCCGGCACTTCATCGTTAAATACGCTAGCCATCATGTGCTGCTCCAAAATACCGTCGCAAGCCGTGTAGGGATACTTTCCGGCACCTTCCAGTTTGACGGCAACCTTCTTGTTTGCAGGAGAAACATCGCCTCTTCTGGTGATCAGTGCAGCATGGTAGAAAAGACCGAATTTTGCCGGGTCATTCCAGGTATTGAAGACACCCTCACGGTAAGGCACGCCGGCAATGGGAGAGCTCATCTCTCGACCGAGAATGCTGTTATTTTGCAGATTGTTGCTGTAGGAATAGGTGTGGATCGTAAAGCCACTCCAGTTCTGTAGGGCACCCACGGCTGCATAATAAATAGGACCCTCTGCGCGATAAGAATTGGGCCAAGGCATGTCCCATTCAGAGACAAACAGAGGTTTCTCAGGCAAGCGTATGCAGCCATTTCTGCCCCAGCAACCCTGTCTTGCTGTAATGGAACGGTTGCTGCAAATACGCTCATTATTTCCCCAGCGCCAATCATAGGTATAGTTGTGCATATCTGTAAATTCCATATCCTCATGGCAGCGAATGCTGCCCGGATACTCTCTGACCCAGTTTGTGCCGGTAAGGGGGATCTTAACGCCCAAAGAGCGCATATGCTCAACCATTTCCCT
The DNA here is from genome assembly GCA_045540575.1 of Faecousia sp. GTDB lineage: Bacteria > Bacillota > Clostridia > Oscillospirales > Oscillospiraceae > Faecousia. The sequence continues at coordinate 9,235 of JAZQHM010000071.1, forward strand.
GTAGAAATTCTTACTGACCTCTACCTTAAATTCAGCATGTACAGGATCGTCATTGAATACGGGCAGGTTCTCCCAGTCGGCTTCTTTTCCGTTCTTCTCAAGCCATGTCTTAAACATCTGCCGATATTCATTGACGTAATAAGGAGCTTCCTGATACGCAACAAGCTGGCTAAGACTGTCGGTAAACAGATCCGCTTCATTGACCACTTCACACATTACGAACACAGGGTCATCCTTATAAGCAAGACCTGTGTAGGGATTCACGTGTGTCCAAATTTGGGTAGCGAACTCCTTTTGTAATTCGATCAAAGTGCGATTGGTATAGCACCAGGGTTTGGCACTGTCAATCAGCATATGGGCATCAACAACACCGTCACCCTCCTTAAACTTGCGGTAGGTGTTCAGGTCCATGTAGCAGTATATACCCTGCCCTTTCAGGCAGTAGATCAAATAGTCCAGACAATCGAGACTCTTGGGATCCAGGTTTCTGGTGGTGGTCAAGCGCTTACCCTTTGTATAAGCAAAAATATTGGGAGTGTTCCACTCGGAGTCCATCTGGTGGAAGCGCACAATGTTACAGCCTGCCTGAGAAATACGCTGGGCAAATTTAGGAGCATATTCTTTATCCGGGAAACAAGCACCGCCATTAACGTTTACGCCCCAGAACTTAGCGATTGTGCCATCTTCAAAGCGGAAGTTCTCCCCATCCGTTTTGCAAAAGCCATGCTTACCTGCAGGCTTTTCATCTTCAAAAACAAAAGAAATGTCAACTGGCATACGGTCGGGATATGCAGGCATCGGAATATAGCGTGACATAGATAGTCTCCTTTCTTACATACCGGGTACAACCGGCATTGCATCCTTAACCCCATGAATACGGGCATAGGTCTTCATGCAAAGATAATGATCAAAATACCGCTCGATCTCACATTCAAATCTTCCAAAGGTTTGCGCAAATTTCTGCTGCATAGCAGGTGCATCATCATGCATACCTAAGGTACGTGGCAGCATGATCGCAGCAATACTTTCACAGTACTCCTTATGGATATCCAAAAGACGGAAAGAAACGGAATGAACCCTTGGCAGCGCCCGTGCGGGACGCTTTGGGGCATTGCAGAGAATTTGTGGAACTCTCTGCAAATTCTCAGCATGTTGCGGTCTGTAGCGTTTGCCCTTTTCCAAATTGACGGGAGGGTATTCGTTACACATATAACGGAAATCAAAGGCGTCGGAAAGCTCCTGCATGTAAGCCGCCACTTCTCTGCCCTGATCGCCATAAGCATGACAGAAGTAATCCTCTACTATTTCTTCAAAGCTAAGACCTCTGTCAAAAAGCGACATAGCAAGGGTATAAAATGCAATTGCGTTGGGGAAAAAGCTTCGCTGCGAGCCGTCCTCAATGATGCCGTCAATGCCAATTTCATGCAATCCCTGCACATCTTCATAGATCCGGTTGGCAAGCGCCATCATGCCCGGATCGTAATACTGCCGGATCCAAAAATGATACTCGTAGAATAAGCAGTCGCCTTTCCAAGTTTGCTGCCAATCCCGAACAAAGGCGAGGTTGTCAGCAATACTTCTTGGTGAAATCCACCCGTTGCGAACATAAGGAGGTACCTGCTTGCGCGGCGTATCCTTATTCGCACTTTCACAGTAACTCCTGCTGATAAGTCCAAAATTCAAAAGGAAGCGCTCAGGATTATTGATGCGAATATGCTCCGGTCCCCAAAGGGTATCCTGGTAAGCGCAAAATACAATTTTGGTGTTCAAGCCTCTAGCTGTCAGCGCCTCATCCAGCTGGTTCATGATCATTATGTAAAAATCAGCCGGACGCATCTTCACACACGCATCGCACTCACAATGATTATTGGCATCATCTGCAAGCCATACATGCAGGAAATCCACATTCACATGGCTCTGTGCGTACTTCACAACACTGTCAACAAAGATCTTCCTGGCTTCCGGATTCGACATGCATAGATTTGTATTTAGCGGGATTCCATTAAAGAATTCCCGTTTCCCGTTGATTTGAGCAAGGTATTTCCTGCTTTCATCGGGGATTTTCTGGCTGGATGCCTTCCAGCCCTCTGTAGAATCAAAACCAAAGGGTTCTGCTGTCCAGCCGTGACCCATATCATGGAACTGAAGCCCCCGCTTGGATATTTCCGCCTCGCACTGCCGTTTCCACTGCAGTATCTGTTCGTATGTAATCGGTTCAGCCGGACGAACTGGATTATAGGTATGGCTATAGTATTGCTCATAATAGACATATGGATTTCCAAACTCGATCATATAAATGTTCATACCGAGCTTGGCACAAAAATCGATGGTTTCCAGCATGCATTGCTGGTACTCCGCGCCCTCATTGCAAAAACCGCGATATCTGTGATCTGCCTTCTTATGGTAGAAAACCGGCTCGATCTGTTTTAATGGGATGAACTCCCCGTCAACACCCGGATACAGCCATCTGCAACCGTTTTCGTACAAAAAGCGGTAAACAGCGAACAAAATACTTCTCATATTGCTGCCGGCTATCACACCGCCATTGGCATCGGTTTCAATATGGATCACATCATCCAAAAGAGGATCTTTTACCTCAAATGTATCCAGAGAAAAATCCGCAAACAAGCCAAGACGGAAACCATCTGCTGCATTTGGTGCATATTCTATTGCAACCTCGCCACATTCCGGCATCATCATACGAATATACTTTTTCAGTTCTTCTGCTGCAAAGTCAACCACATGATCCGTACGCAACTTATAAATCGTAAGCATTGGACACCTCCAGATCATTTTAATTTATTTTACAATCATATAGCATATAATTCAACTACATAATTGTATCATTTCAGTATAACAATTGCTTATAATTTTCCAAAATTATTTTAGCTTTACAAATCAAATTCCTATGTTATGATAGACAAAAAAGGAAATGAGGTGCATTCTTGGCAAACTCATTATTTAATTACGACAGTAAAGTAATCAGATTCGGCAATAAACTGACCGACTTAATGATCCTACAGCTATTTACCATACTATTTTCTGTGCCAATTTTTACAATCGGCGCATCCTTTACCGCCATGCATAGCGTGCTATTGAAGCTCTACCGCAACCAGGATCCTATCGTATATCGGGAGTTTTGGAAAGCTTTTAAGGCAAACTTCAAACAAAGCACACTGATTTGGCTGATATACCTCGGATTCCTGTTATTTATGGCTGTTGATCTTTACATCGTATTTCTTTCAAAAGACGGATTTCTGAGATTACTTATTTATGCATTGCCCATCCCCATTCTTTTGGGTCTTATGAGCATGTGCTGGGTTTTTGTTCTGCAATCCCGGTATGAGAATACATTAATCGCAACGATAAAGCATTCCTTCTTAATGGTACTGCACCATCCTGTACAGTCATTTTGTATGCTTGTGCTGTTTACGCTGCCCATTTGGCTTTCTTATATCACCTGGTTCAGTCTACCGTTCATACTGTTGCTGGGCTTTAGCGGACCTGGCTTTTTAAGGGCAATTCTTTACAGTATGATCTTCGATAGAATTGAGGGACGCAACTGGCGAAAAGAACAAGATAATTAAAAAGACCGGATTTTTTCCGGTCTTTTTCGTTATGATTCATCTGATTGAACCGCCGAGTGTCGAGATTCGTTTGCATTTTTGCCTTTGGCAAAAATTATTGTTCGCCTCGGTCCAGCCCTCGGCGGCGACGCTCATTCGCGTCGCGTTTAATCTTTCGAATCTCTCAGCCGAAATAAAAAATGCAGAACAGCAAATGCTGTTCTGCATTTTTGGTCCGAGTGTCGAGATTCGAACTCGAGGCCTCTTGAACCCCATTCAAGCGCGATACCAAACTTCGCCACACCCGGAAATATGCTTGCGTTTTTCAAGCGCCTCAGTATATTAGCACACCTTGACGAAAAATGCAAGCATTATTTTTCATTTTTTCAAAAAATTATTCTCCGGGGTTGGCTTTAATAACCTTTCCAAGATTCCAAAGCCGGGCGACAGTCTTTTCAGCTTCGGCTTTCTCCTCATCGGAGTTATACTCCACATACGTGGTGTGGCTGCCGCAATCCAGGCACTCCACCTGCACATTCCAGCCGCCCTCGTGAACAATCATGCCGGTACCCCGGCAGCAGGGACAGATTTCCAGTTCAATATCCATAATTTCCTCCTTATCGAAAAACCTTTCCGTCTGTATCATAAACCTCAATTCGCCGGCATTTTGCAAAATCCGGCGTGCATTCCGGCAGATATATGCTGATCGCCGCCGGGATCTGGGCAGGATTCAGCGTCGGATTCTGACAGCAGATCCGCGCCAGGATCTCGACCGTATTATCGTCGGTTTTTTGTATCTGCATACTTTTGATCATGGGGATCAGATCCTGTTGCGTGATTCCGTTCTTACCCTTTTTCTCAACCGTCAGCATTTCCCGGGAAAAGAGCCCCTGCAGCTTTTCCACCGCGTCTACCGGAACACCCTCATCATACTCCAACTCAACAGCGCAATCCAGTAGAGCCAAGTACTTAAGCTTCGCCCCGTCTTCATAGGCAGCAAGCACTCTCACGCCCTCCACAAGCGCGCCATTTAACCGGGTACAAATCTCGTCGCAGGAAACCGTTTCGCCGTCCAGATCGAAATCCAGCAGCTCGCAGCGGCTTTCCACGCCAACACTCAACGGCAGCGCAATGGAAACCGAGGGTCTGGGATTAAAGCCTTGCGTATGCGTCAGCGCCAATCCTGCCCTTTTGAATGCCCGCTGGAAAAGACGCATCAGATCCAGATGGGAAATAAAGATGGCATCTCCCATCTTTTCAAACAACAATCTAGGCATCGCACTGCACCTCCTTGAGCAAGCAGTTTGCGCCGCATCCGGCACAGCCTTCCCGGCAATCCGGTGTGATAAGCCCCTCATAGGCACGCTTACGCTCACGTAAAAGGAACTTCTTTGTGACACCAACATCGATGGTATCCCAAGGCAGCACCTCGTCCTCACCGTAGCCGCGAACGGTGTAGAAATTGGGATCAACACCGCAGCTATGGAAAGCGTCGAACCAGTAAGAGTAATTGAAATACTCATCCCAGCCGTCAAGCCTTGCACCATTCTTCACAGCCTGCTCGATTACCGGACCAAGTCGGCGGTCGCCACGGGCAAATACAGCCTCAAGCCGGCTCAGATCCGGCTCGTGATAGTCATAGGTAATGGACTTGGAATAAAAATGGGATTTCAGCAATTTGCACCGACGCAGATACTCCTGAGGCGTGATCTGCTGTTCCCATTGGAACGGCGTATGGGGCTTGGGAACAAAATAGGCTGTAGCGACATGCACACGAAGTCCACGCTTCTTATTGACCGCAAACTCCTGCCATGTTTTGATGATCTTATACACAAGTTCCGCGATTCCAAGAACATCTTCATCTGTTTCCGTGGGCAGACCCAGCATAAAGTACAACTTTACATTGTTCCAACCGCCGGAGAAGGCATTACGGCAGGTGGAAAGAATCTCCTCTTCCGTAAGATTCTTGTTGATCACATCCCGCAGCCGCTGCGTGCCCGCTTCCGGAGCAAAGGTAAGACCGCTTTTGCGTACCGTTTGCAGCTTTTCCATCAGTTCACGGGAGAAATTGTCCGCCCGCAAGGATGGAACAGAAAGATTCACATGGCGATCCTTGCAGTAAGGAATCAGTTCATCCGTCAACGCCTTCAGCCCACGGTAATCCGATGTGGAAAGGCTCGAAAGGGTGATCTCATTATTGCCGGAATCCTCCAGCATTTCGGTTGCCTGTCGGTAAAGAATCTCCGGACTCTTCTTCCGCACTGGGCGGCAGGAAAAACCAGCCTGACAGAATCGGCAACCCCGAATACAGCCCCGGAAAACCTCCAAATTTGCCCGGTCATGGACGATCTCCGTAGACGGAACGATCATTTTTGTGGGCCAGTAAGCGCTGTCCAAATCCTCCACGATTCGCTTAGTGACAACCTCCGGCGCACCATTTAACGGCACGATAGCAGAAAGAGTGCCATCTTCATGATATTCGTGGCGGTAGAAAGACGGCACATACACACCATCGATTTTGGAAACCTCCTGCAGGAACGATTCTTTGCTCCAGCCTTCCTGCTTCGCACGGTCATACAGCGATACGATCTCGACGGTGATATCCTCGCCTTCGCCAAGGGAGAAAAAATCGATATAGTCCGCAAGTGGCTCGGGATTGAATGCACAGACACCGCCGGCAAACACGATATTCTTAAGTCCTTTTCTCTCGCTTGAGCGCAGCGGCACACCGGAAAGCGACAGCATATTCAAAATGTTGGAATATGCCATTTCGTAGCCGATGGTAAAGGCGATCATGTCAAATTCCTTAACAGGTGTCTGACTTTCCAGCGCCCAAAGGGGCAAACCGTTCTGACGCATGGCTTTTTCCATATCGCCCCAGGGTGCGAACACGCGCTGGCACCAAACGCCGTCCATTTCGTTCATGACACCGTAAAGGATCCGCATGCCTACATTGGACATACCAATCTCGTAGGTATCCGGAAAGCAGAACGCAATATTGACCCGGACACTGTCCGGATCTTTTTTGATCTCATTGTACTCTCCGCCGGTGTAACGGGCAGGCTTTTGCACCGTAGGGAGAATTCTGTGCAGTAAATCTGTCATGGTACTAACCTCTTCAAATGATTAGCACTATTGTACCTTTAAAACAGGCGCTTTGCAAGGTGTATTTTTCGTTTTATGCCACAATAAACCGGCGAAAAACAGAGGCAATATGCCAAGCTTCAGAAAAAAGCAGGCATAGAGGGCAAGCCCCGTGATGCCGATAAGACATATCGTTTCTATCCATGCACAAAGCTTCCCTGCGTATTTGGGCATAATCATCTGCGAGAAGCAGCGCAACGCTCTGCCGCCGTCAAGAGGATAAAGCGGCAGCAGATTATAAAGGGAGTGGATCGCTGCGCAAACCGCGATTCTAGGAATCCAGCGGGCAAATAGCAGTAAAAACAGCCCACCTATCGGACCTGCCAAAGCGCAAATGCATTCTTTTGATTCGCTCATTGTTGCTATACAAATGGATGCCCCATTCATGCCCGTAAAAATGCCAGATAGCCTCCCCCCAAGCAAGCGTATTGCAACAATATGGCATGCTTCATGAAAGCAGGCAGCAATGATAGCCGCCAGTACCCATTGAAGCGGCAGAAACAATAAGGAAACAGCAAGGAATATGCAGAAAGCCGCGCTGATTTCAATTCCCGGTAATTTCCGCATTATCCATTATTGTGGTGCAGAAGGTATGAATCGCATCTGCAAAGGGCTTGCCGTCTTTTAAGTCTTCAGATAGAGTCGAGAGTGCTGCGCCGGTTACCTTTGGGTCACCCGGCAGCAAAAACTCCTTCACTCTATTTCCAAATAGGCTTAAAAATGCTGCTAGAATTACAGCAATTATCACCCATTTTGGTGCTTTTTTCCTGCGTATTGGTAAAAACTTTCGTTCCCGGGCGCTGTCATACTTGATCCTATATCCCATTTGCATCACTCCCCTATAGCTTACAGCTGTCCGAGTAAGAAAATGCCCTCAGGGAAAAATATTACTGTACACTTGACAATAACCTTAAATTTAATTATAATAGGCTAGCTTAACGGGGTGTGGCGAAGCTTGGTATCGCGCTTGGTTCGGGTCCAAGAGGCCTCGGGTTCGAATCCCGACACTCCGACCAATAAGAAAAGGGCTGCCGAAGCAGCCCTTTTCTTATTGGTCTACGTGCGGGATTCGAATGATCTAATGCGACGCGGATGAGCGTCGCCGCCGACGGCTCGACGGAGGCGAACATTAATCTGCGCAAAGCGCAGATGCAAACGAATCCCGACACTCCAAAACAATCCCCGGCACATTCGTGCCGGGGGTTCTCTTTTTTTACTTTCTTCTGCACAACTGCTGTTCTGCTGGGCAAGTACATCTTAAATCCGTACTTTCCGTCCTCGTTCTTCTGAGCCGTATAGGTCATGTGATAAATACGACCCTCGCCGCCATAGCAATAATCGTCGGTACTCATGATGACCTGGTACTTCCCTGCTCCGTCCGTGGGTATAAACATCCCGTCATAGGATTGATTCACATGGAAGTTATAGGCAAACAGTGCGCCGCCCTTCTTATAGACCACCACTTTATCCCAGTTATCCAGCTTCAACTGCTTGTCGCCGCCGGCAAGAACCTTCTGTTTCTTCGCCACGGCAACCATATCTTTCTCAAAAGCATTGAGATACTGGTATTTCAGCTCCGGATTATCTGCCAAACTCCACTGGCGGCGGCAATAGTGATAGCTCCAGCCGTTACCCTCTCTGGGGAAATCGATCCATTCCGGATGACCGAACTCGTTGCCCATAAAGGTCAGATAGCCCTCACCGCCAAGGCTCATAGTGATCAGTCGGATCATCTTATGAAGCGCCATTGCCCGATCCATGGTCAAGCTATGATAATCCTTATGCATGCCGTAGTACATTTCGCTGTCGCAAAGGCGGAACATAACGGTCTTATCACCGACAAGCGCCTGATCATGAGATTCTACATAGCCGATAACCTTTTCATTGGGACGGCGGATCGCCAGCTCATAGTAGATATTGTTCAGATCCCAGTATTCGTCCTTCACTTCCTTCAAAAGCTTGATCCACATGTCCGGCTCGCCCATAGCAAGGCGGTAATCAAAGCCCACACCGCCATCTGCAATGGGCAGGCACAATCCGGGCAATGCGGAGGTATCCTCTGCGATCATAATGGCATTGGGATTGACCTGCCGCACCAGCTCATTGGCAAGCTGCAGATAGGTCACAGCCTCGGTGTCGGTATTCATGGAGAAATACTTTCCGTTATCCGTAAATGCAACGCCAAGACCGTGATCATGGTACAACATGGAGGTCACACCGTCAAAGCGGAAACCGTCAAAATGGAATTCCGTCTGCCAGTATTTCAGATTGGAAAGCAGGAAGTGCAGCACTTCTTCCTTGCCGTAGTTAAAGCACTTTGTGCCCCAGGCGCTGTGGTTGCCCTTTGCGCCGGCATGGAAATACTGATAATCCGTGCCATCAAACTCGTTGATGCCCTCCCGGGTGTTGGGTGCGGCATGGGAATGCACCACATCCAGAAGAACGGCAATGCCCATGCTATGGGCTGCATTAACAAGGGATTTTAAGTCCTCCGGGGTGCCAAATTTGCTTGACGCAGCATAGAAATTCGTCACCTGATAGCCAAAGGAGGCATAATAAGGATGCTCCATGACAGCCATGATCTGAATGGTGTTGTAGCCCAATTCCTTGATTCGCGGAAGGGTATATTCCCGGAATTCGTTATAAGAACTGACTTTACCCTCTTCCTGTGCCATACCGATGTGGCATTCATAAATAAACAGATTCTTTTGAGGCTTAAAGGAACGGTCAGACCATTTAAATGCCTTCTTGGGGATATGCATAGCAGCATTCCATTCGGTGGTCTGCTTGTCCTGCACCACATAATTGGCATATGCCGGAATCCGGTCAAACTCCTGCCCGTTTCGCACCACGATGGCGCACACACGCTGACCGTCCTGCAAGGCATCCTTACCCGGCAGGAACAGCTCAAACACACCGTTTTCCTTCTTTTCCATGGGGTGTGCATGACGGTCCCAGCCGCAAAAATCGCCGGTCAGATACATAGCATCCGCGCCCGGTGCCCACTCCCGGTAATACCAGCCGTCCTTAACAGCATGGAATCCAAAGTAAAGATGGGCATTGGCAAAATCCGAAAGCAGTTCCCCATCCTTCAGAATTCGCGCTTTTGTGTTTTTATAATTCTCCATGCGGAGCGTAAGATCCTTTTCGTAAGGAAGCAGATTCGGATCGATCTTAGTAATGTTCAATTCCATAAAGCATTCTTCCTCCTTTTGTTGATAATTACATTATACAGCTTTTTTCCGGTCTTCGCAACAATAAGATATTGTAAATTGAAAAGGCGCTGCCATGTGGCAGCGCAATCTTTATTGAAGCACCTGCAGAAGTGCTGCTATATCCGTAACCACTCCGTCAGCAACCGGCGCAAGAAGATCTCTATTCTTCTTTGTTGCAGCAAGACCGACTACGGAAATGCCCGCATTTCTCGCAAAGCGCACATCGGTAAGGGTATCACCCACCATTACCACAGATTCCTTGTCCAGACCAAACCGGTTGCAGAAATCCAGCGCGCAGTAAGGATCAGGCTTTACGGGATATGTACCGTTATCGGTGTAAACCATATCAAATAGTTCATAAATCCCTAACTTTTTCAAACATTTGCGTGTGATTTGCTCGTTATCCGTTGTCACCACAGCAAGCCTTTTCCCGCTGGCTTTCAGGGCGCGAAGCGTGGTGGCAAGCTCGGGGCAAGTGGGTTTTATCTCACCGGCAGAGGAGTTTTCGTTATAGGCTTGTGTAACCAGCCGGGTAACTTCCTCACAGCTTGCGCTGCAACCGTAGGTCTTCAGAATATCGTAAACGATTCTGCCCATCTGCTCATAAGTACCCTTACACAAGACCCCTTCAATGTCCGTAGTGCCGTTTTCAACACCAAACGCAGAAAGGATCTGCTTAGTCGGAACAGAGCCCATACCAAGCTTTGCAAGCACGTCTTCTATTGCTTTTTCTGAGACCGCTATCCAAAACGCGTCAAAATCGAGCAGCGTTCCGTCCTTATCAAAAATTACAGCATCTGCAACCATAAGAATGCACCCCTTTTCTTTATTATACTGCAGCTAGCCTGCGAAAACAAGAACAAACTCAAGGACAATTTTATCAATTTCAATTACTTGCATAATCTATTTCGGCATGATAAGATATAGAAAAAATCCTGGAGGTTTTCTATGGATACCAAGATTCATGCACTATATGACGCGGTGGAATCCAATAAGGAAATGATTCTCGCTGCTGAGCGGCACATATGGAAGAATCCCGAGCCGGGTTACCGCGAATGGAAAACCCATGCTTTTATGAAAGAAAAGTTCGAAGAGCTGGGCTATTCGGTTACAGAATTCGGTAACATCCCAGGCTTCTATGTGGATCTGGATTCCGGCAATCCCGGACCTAAACTGGCGATTTTTGCGGAGATGGACTCGCTGATCGTGCCTTCCCATCCGGAAGCTGACTCCGTAAGCGGTGCGGTCCACGCCTGCGGTCACAACTGCCAGTGCGCAGCCATGTTGGGTGTTGCTGCAGCTTTTAAAGCTGAGGGTGCTCTGGAGGGCTTAAGCGGCAGCATCCGGCTGATCGTTGTACCTGCTGAGGAACTGATCGAAGTGCCTTTCCGCAAGCAGCTGCAGGCTGACGGCGCAATCCGCTACATGGGTGGCAAGCAGGAATTGATGCATCGGGGCATTTTGGATGACGTTGATCTTTCCTTTATGATACATACAGAAGGCGGCAAGGGCATTTCCTGCACGGAAGGCTCCAATGGCTGCATTACCAAAACTGCTACCTTTATCGGCAAAGGCGCTCACGCAGGTGGAAAGCCTCATCTTGGAATCAACGCACTGTATGCCGCCAACGCGGCACTTACCGCAGCGAATGCCATCCGGGAAACCTTCCAGGAAAAGGACAAGATCCGTTTCCATCCCATCATCACCGTCGGCGGTGATTCTGTCAATGCCATTCCCGAAAAGGTAACAGTGGAAAGCTATGTCCGGGGCGCAACAATGGAAGCAATCGCCTTCGAAAACAGGAAGCTGAACCGGGCTTTTGCCGGTGCTGCGACAGCTATGGGTTGCAAAATCAAATTTGAAGATGAGCACGGCTATGCCCCCCGACTGAACAATGCCCAAATGCAGGACGTTATCGCAGATGTTTCCCGTGACTTCTTTGCTAAGGAAGAAATTCAGATGAATAGCGGCTGGAGTGGCGGCTGCAGCGATATGGGTGATGTAGGCTGTGTTATGCCCGCAATGCATCCCAATATTTCCGGTGCAACCGGTGCAGGTCACTCATCGGAATATTACATTACCGACCCCTACACTGCCTGCGTAACCAGCGCAAAGGTGCAGGTCGGCGCAGCTGTGAAGATGCTGGAAAACGGCGCTGAAAAGGCAAAAGAAATCATTAAAAATGCAGGTCCCTACCCCACTATCAAGGAATATCTTGACATGATCGACAAGAATTGTTATAAAGGTGAGGGTGTTACATACAACGAAGACGGAACAGTTACACTTAAATATTCCAACTAAAGAAAAGCCGCCCATTGGGCGGCTTTTTTATTACCAAAGCAATTCAACATCATAGTGCCGCAGCCAAAAATCGATCTGCAGGAGATAGCAGATGGTCTGCGGTACTTTCATTAGCTGCCCGTACCATGGCCAGGCATATTCCGCGTCCAGCAGCTGCATGGCTGCGTCGCGGTCAACAAGGGAAAATAGTGGTGCATCCTTATCATGTAGTAACGAATCCATTTTTTCACTTACAAGGCGCAGATACTCCGGGTCAAAGGTTTTCGGATACGGACTTTTCTTGCGCCAAAGCACTTCTTTAGGAAGCAGCCCCTCCATGGCAACGCGCAGCAGCCCCTTTTCCTTTCCTTGATAATCTTTAAATGCCCAAGGCACTCCGTAAAGATACTCCGCGATCCGGTGATCACAAAAAGGCACTCTTACCTCAAGACCGGAGAACATACTCATTCTGTCTTTTCTGTCCAGCAGCGTCTGCATAAACCACTTTTGGTTGAGATTCACCATTTCTTTCATCCGCCGTTCCAGTTGGATGGTATCCGGATGGATCTTGCTTTCCTTGCAGGTTTTTTCGTAACGGGAGTTAATGAATTCTTCATCCAATTTGCCTTTAAGGGGTTTTGCAAGCATTGTGAGTCTTTGCTTGGTATTCTGCGCCCAGGGAAAGCCCGATCTTGCCCGCACCTGCGGATCCCGATACCAAGGGTATCCACCGAATATCTCGTCTGCGCACTCGCCGGACAGGGCTACCGTTACACGCTCCCTTATCTTCTTGCAAAACGCCAGCAGGGATATATCCACATCCGCCATACCGGGCAGATCCCGGGCGATCACCGCTTCCTCCATAGAATCCACCAGATCCCGGGCGCTGAGGACACACCAGTGGTGATCCGTCTGCAAATGCTGCTGCATCAAGCGGATGTAGTAAGAATCAGAATTCGGCTGAAACTTATTGGGAACAAAATATTTATCATTGTCCTCATAGTCAACAGAAAAGGTGGTCAATTTCCTCCCCTGCTCGTTTAATTCTTTGGCGCAGATTGCAGTAATAATGCTGGAATCCAGTCCGCCGGAAAGAAATGTACCAATGGGAACATCCGATACCATCTGCCGTTTGATCGCATCGGTCACAAGGTGCTTTACGGTATGCACCGTTTCTTCAAAATCTTCTCGATGCTCCCGGTCATTTAGCTCCCAATAGCGCCAAATATGCATAATTCTGCCGTCATAATAACCGCAGCAGCCCGGCTCCATTTCCTCAATGCCGCGGAAAACACCACACCCCGGCGTTCTCCCCGGACCGAGAAGTATGATTTCCCCGGCGCCCTCTATATCCAGCTGCGCCTTTACCGTAGGGTAAACCAGAATCGTTTTCATTTCCGACGCAAAAAGCAATCCGCCTTCATGCCGTTTATAGAACAACGGCTTAACCCCCATCCGGTCACGGGCAAGAAAAAGTCTTCCCTGCTTTTCCTCCCAAACGGCAAATGCAAATATGCCGTTGAGCCGGTTCAAACAGTCTTCTTTCCACTCGGCATAAGCATGCAGGAGCACCTCTGTATCCGAATGTCCGGAGAATTTATGACCAAGCTTTAATAATTCTGATCGTATTTCCTCTGTGTTGTAAAGCTCACCGTTGTAAGCAATCGTATAGGTTTCCCCTGCTTGTGTTAATTGCATTGGCTGCGCGCCGCCTTTTATATCAATAACGGCAAGTCTTGCATGAAGAAGTGTTGTATCGCCTTTGCAGAAAGTACCCCTCGCGTCCGGACCTCTTCGCTGCATTGTATCATGCATTTTCTCAAGAATTTTATCTGTAACCGGCAAGCCGATCAATCCCGCTATCGCACACATAAAATTCCTCCTTTCTATCCTGCCATTCTATGCACGAAACGGTAAAATAGCACCTTGCACATTCGTTTCATTCCATGCATACAATGATATGAGAAACCGAAAGGAGGAATTCTTCTGCCAGCAACAGGCTACATACAGGTCAGAGTTTATGAAAGCTACGCGCAAATTCCGCTGCGAAATGCAGCCATTACGGTTACGGCAGATGACGGCACAGCCATCGCCATGCGCTTAACCGATGCAAACGGCAAAATCACCCCAATCAGTGTACCCGTACCGGAGCGATCGGAAAGTCAAGCTCCCGGTACAGCGCAGCCCTTTACCGTTGTCACGCTCCATGCCCGCCTGCCAGGCTACGAACAGATAAGAATCGACAGATTACAAGTATTTGCCGATACGGTTACCGATCAGGATTTGGAAATGATCCCGCTTTCTGAATTGCCGAACAAATGGGATCAATCTGAAACCTTCGACACACCCCCTCAGAATTTGTAGGAGGTAGCTTATGCCAACTGTCATTCCCTTTATACCCCAGCGGATCACAGTCCATCTTGGCGCGCCCGCGTCCAGTGCCGCCAATGTCACCGTTCCCTTTGCCGATTATGTCAAAAATGTTGCATCCAGCGAGATATACCCCACATGGGATGAAAGCGCTCTGCGGGCGAACATACTCGCCATCACATCCTTCGCTCTGAATCGGGTGTATACGGAATTCTACCGCAGCCGGGGCTATGATTTTGATATTACGAACTCTACCGCCTATGACCAATTCTTTGTCAACGGCAGAAGCTATTTTGAAAATGTTTCCCGACTTGTGGACGAATTGTTTAACGACTATCTGAGAAGACCCGGATTCGTTGAGCCGCTGGCAGCCAAATTCTGCAACGGCACCACCGTCACCTGCGAGGGTCTAAGCCAATGGGGCAGCCAAAATCTCGCACAGCAGGGTTTTTCAGATGTGCAAATTTTGCGTAATTACTACGGAAATGTGGAAATCGTAAATAATGCCCCGATCCGCGGCATTACATCCTCCTACCCCGGTACACCCTTGCGTCGGGGCAGCTCCGGACCGAATGTGGTAGTTGTGCAAGTAGAGCTGAACCGCATCGCACAAAACTACCCCGCTATTCCGAAAATACCCAATGTAGACGGAATATACGGCAGCCGAACAGAAAACTCCGTGCGCAGATTCCAAGAAATTTTCGGTCTGAGTTCTGACGGAATCGTAGGACCTGCCACATGGTACGCCCTCGTCCGGCTTTATACAGCTGTTACAAGTCTTTCAGAGCTGCGCAGCCAGGGGCAGCAATTTTATGCAATCGACTGGTCTTACCCAAATTCCTTGGAAACCGGAGATACCGGCGATAAGGTAAGGCATCTGCAGTATATGCTTTCGGTACTTTCTGCATATATCCGGCAGATTCCGCCATTGGAGGTGGACGGAATATTCGGAAGTGCAACGAGAAATGCTGTAATAGCTGCCCAGCGGTATTTCGGTCTGCCACAAACCGGCACGGTGGATGCTGCCACATGGGACGAAATTTACGATCAGTTTTCCGGAATTGAAACAAGAAGTCTTCGCAACAGTGAAACATTTCCGGGCAACGCAGGTGCAGTGCTGGCCTTCGCTCAGCAAAGTCCAAATCGCACCCGCTATGCACGCACAACCACGCTTACCCAATTCCCAGGCAAGGATCTTATGCGTGGACATCAAGACCCGGTCAGCACGGAGGTGATTCGATGAGACCCAATGAATCCTTTGTTGCACAGCCCATTCGAAGCCTGCAAACCATGCTCCGTGTCATAGCAGAGAGCGACGGAACGCTTCCCAGCGTCGTTCCCGACGGGATTTACGGAGCAGATACCGTAAGAGCCATCTCCGCTTTTCAGCGAAGAAGTGCGCTGCCTGTAACCGGTGTAGCGGATCAAGCTACATGGGAGGCAATCGTTGCTGCATACGAGCCGGCACTGATCGAGGTTGATGAAGCAGAGCCACTGGTGATAATCTTAAATCCCGGGCAGGTCATCCGCCGCGGTGAAAGCAACCCGAATTTGTATCTCGTGCAGGCAATATTGATCGTACTTTCAGAAGCTTATGCCAGCATTCCAGCCCCGGCTGTAACCGGTGTACTGGACATTCCCACAGCAAATGCACTATCCGAATTTCAATCCATGAATCTTCTGCCCGTCACCGGTGAGCTGGACAAAAATACATGGCGACATCTCGCGCTGCACTACCCTGCTGCGACCAACCTGCCGTCAAAAGCAGCAATCTCCGAATAAAAAAAGTATTATTAATTTTATGTAAATTCTGTTTTCAGGGCTTGATTATCGGTAGAAATTTACCTATAATATCATTTGGCAGCATATACACAAATGCCATTTGGAGGAATACCATGACCATCAAAGACTGGAAAAAGGATCTGTTTACCATACCGAACCTGCTTAGTCTGTTTCGGCTGGTGCTGATCCCTGTCTATATTGTCATTTATCTGCGCGCAAAGACCGCAGAAGACTACTATATTGCCGCCGGCATACTGGCAGTTTCCTGTCTGACGGATTTGATCGATGGTAAAATTGCCCGTCATTTCAATATGATCTCCAATACCGGTAAAATCCTCGACCCTCTGGCTGACAAGGCAACTCAGTTCACCCTGATCGTCTGCCTTACCATTAAGCACCCTGTCCTTCTTGCACTCGTGGCATTGTTTGTTGTGAAAGAAGGCTTTCAACTTGTTGCCGGTTTCATGATCCTTCGCAGAGGCAAAATTCTCTCCGGCGCTCTGCTTTCCGGTAAAATATGCACAACCGTTTTATTTGTCAGCTTGATTTTGATGGTTATGATCCCGCAAATGGAAGACTTTATGATCAACATTTTAACCGTAATTAACTGCGTATTTATGCTGATCTCTTTCGTGGGCTATGCCCGAATCTACTATACCCACAGCCCCATGATTCAAGAAATTGAAGAAAAGAAAGATACAGAATAAGCGGTGGTTTTAAACCACCGCTTATTTTTTAATCGCCGAATTTTATTTTAATACCACCGTCGTCACTGCTTGTTTTCACTTGGATATATGGTGAAAGTGCCTCTGCCATGTTGATCACAGGCATCGACTGTATGTAAACCTTACCGGGACCCGTAACGCGGGTGTGGAACAAGCCCTCACCACCAAGGAAAATATTCTTCGCACCCTGCACCGTCTGAATATCCATGGTGCAGGTTTCGCTCATAGCTGCAAGGTAGCCGGTATCAATAATAATACTTTCTCCTACAGCAAGATCATACTCCTTGCAGTGACCATCGATCTCCAGGAAAACGATACCGTTACCGGAAATCTTCTGCATAATGAAGCCCTCACCGCCAAAGAATCCCTTGCCAAGACGCTTCTGAAAATATACAGAAACATCAAGACCCTTTTCCATGGCAAGGAAGCCCCGCTTTTGCACGATGATTCCATTACCGGGAGTAACCTCGAAAGGAATAATGGATCCGGGAAAAGTGGAAGCAAAGGCGATCATTCCTCTCCCATTGACAGGGGTATACTCATTCATAAACAGGGATTCACCGGAAAAAAGTCTTCCAAAGACCTTGCCGATTCCACCGCCGGAGTTGGTGTCCATTTTCATGTTGGGGCTCATCCAGCTCATAGCACCGGACTGCGTGCAAAGTGTCTGCCCAACTTCGGGATAGCAGATAACAACCGGCAGGTTGCCGCCTTCAATTTCATAACGGATCATAACGCATTCTCCTTTCAAATTTCTAAGTATAATCTAACACAACAGTATTACTGATTCAAGTATTTTTTGATCAACAATTATTCGCCAAATAAAAACACCACCCGATTGGGTGGTGCACGAAACTAAAACGAAGGAGGGATTTGATTGCATTTTCACATTCGTGAAAATTATGGTTCCGCTGCGTCAAGCCGCAGCGGACAACGCTCGTCCGCGTTGTATCTAGATTTTTCAAATCCTCCTTCTCTTTATTCGCCAAATAAAAACACCACCCGTTTGGGTGGTGTTTTTATTTGGCGGAGAAGGAGGGATTTGAACCCTCGATACCCTTTTGGGGTATACACGATTTCCAATCGTGCGCGCTCGGCCAGCTACGCGACTTCTCCAAATCGCTGTTTTCGGTCAGCCAAGATATCTTACAATACATCCTTGCTTTTGTCAAGTCCTAATTTTAGCATTTTTTGATAAAAAAGACCTGCCCGATTTGGGCAGGTCTACGTATATCATTTTGCAAAATCCAGAAGCTTTGCCGCATCCAGTTTATCATAGCCTGCGATGAATCCTGCGAGCTCTTTTGCGATCTTCTTTGCACCGCCAACGCTGTTGCTCTCGATGTTCAGCGGCAGCAGCGGATCATGCAGAGAAAGCCGCAGCAAGAACCAGCCATTACCGTGCTCCTCATCGAGATTGACGCGTACACCCTCGAAATTACTGGGTGCAAGGCTCCAGCCTGCCTGCCTTGCAGCATAGGCAGTAAGATCGTCGATTACCTGCTGACCGTAGGACTTGAAATCCTCCAGCAGAATGTTCATACGGAATTCTACACTCTCCGCAGGCTCTTCCAAAGAAGCGATCATGGATTCCAGCGTATAGCCTTCCTTCTTGCCCCGGGCAAGCTCAATAAGCAGCTTGGTAACAATGTAAGCACCGTCATCCAGGAAATAATTCTCCTTGAATGCGCCGTGACCGGAGGTCTCGATGGCAAGCTGGCTGTCCTGACCTGCATTGTTCAGCCGAATGGACTCATTAATAACATTGCGGTAGCCCCGCTTGAAGCGGTGATGTACGCCGCCCTTTTCCTCAATAAACTTCGCAAGACCGGTGGAAGTGATGGAGTCGGTAACGATGGTTGTACCGGGGTGCTCACGCAGCAAGATTGCTGCCAGCATGGCGATAATACGGTTTCTGTTCAGCTCGCTGCCGTCAGACAAAACTGCACCGGCGCGGTCAACATCGGTATCGAAAATAATACCGAGGTCAGCCTTTACTTCCCGCACAGCCTCCATAATGCTTTCCATGGCAGCCTTATCCTCAGGGTTGGGAATATGGTTGGGGAAGCTGCCATCCGGGTCAAGATAGCGGCTGCCGTCAGTGATTGCACCCAGGGGTTTCAGCACCTTGTCAACATAGAAACCGCCTGCGCCGTTACCGGCATCCACAACGATCTTAAAGCCCTCAAGAGGCTTATCCTCGCCCGTAGCAGCGCGAATCTTATCCGCCAGGATCGCAGCATAGGTATCCATAAAGCTGCCATCTACCAGCTTTCCGGCTGCCATACCGGTCTTTGCATCGCCTTCCGCATAAGCAAGGATCTGCTTAATATCTTCCTTTTCCAAACCACCGCCGCAGGTAAAGAACTTGAAGCCGTTACGGTTAAAGGGCAGATGGCTGGCAGTAATCATTACCGTGCCATCAAAAGCATACCCTTCCGTAACCGTTGCCATAAACATGGCAGGGGTACTTGCCATGCCGAAATTCGTAACCGCAATGCCCTGCTCTACCATAGCGCCGCAGATCCAGCCGCACAGAGTTTCACCGGACAGACGGGAATCCCGACCAACTGCTACCCGGATACCGGATTTCTTGCCGGTCTTATCCATGAGCCATAGGGCAAAACCCCGACCGATATCCCGGCAAACCTGCTCCGTCAGATTCACATGTTGACCTTCGATTCCCTCCAGCGCCACACCGCGGATGTCGCTGCCGTTTTGAAGCTTTTTGTAATCCATCTTAATTCCTCCCACAAAGAGCAATTTTGTCAAATTTTCCAAAAGTATTGTATCATGCACTTACAGAAAAAGCAATAAAAATCCCCCTCAAGTGAGGGGGATTTTCCTAAACCGTTTTTTCGTGTTGTGTACCAAAGTAGAAAGATATTACGCTGGATGTAATAATCATCACATTGTCTGGCTCAATATCTCCACACAGGGAAAGGACAGCAAAAACCGTGATCACCACAATGGTCACAACCGTCTTCACTTTTATAAAGGCTGCAAGATTCGATATCAACTTTTCCATATAATTCTCCAATTCTTATTTATGGTACTGTTCCAGGTCATCAATTCTGTGATTGATCACTTTGATCGCATGCTCCACCACCGGCATCCGCTGGGCAAAATGGTTGTGAGATCGTACTTCCCTGGTCAGTTCATCCAGCTTCGTATCCGTAACCGCCTGGTTGACACGCATGGCATTTTCACTTTTCCTTGCAGTAAGCAAACAGGTTATCACAACACCAAATAGAGATAATCCACCCGTGATCAATGACGAAACCACCGCTTCGCTCATTCCTTTTTCACCCCCAAGAGGCTACTCATGGTATCCCTGCCCGCTATGCCATCAGCAGTTAAGCCATTTGCTTTTTGGTAGGCAATCACTGCTCTTTTCGTATTTGCACCAAAATCACCGTCAGCACCTGTGTTCCCGCAACCATACTTTCTTCCAATCAGCAACAGCTGCAGCGCACGAACAGCCTCTCCCATGCTGCCATCACGCAAATTCATGAAATCCAGCGTAAAATCCGCCTTATCTTCCTTTGCAGACACTTGATATGTAAGGTAAGGCAGCTTTCCGTGTTTTTTCCAGTATCGACCTTTTGTGTTCTTTTCCCCAGTGATGTTGAAAACCGCAGTTTCCTGCACACCGTCATCCCAGCGGTATGTGGATTCCACCGCTATTCCATTACCAACATAAATTCCACAATGTCCGTCTGTCCAAAGATACTCACCCGGTTGCACATTGGAAAAATCTGTGCTTACCTCCTTACAAACATTCATCAGCTGAGCCTCATCCAAGTCCTTGACACCGTTGGAGCAGTAAGTCGCTCCGCCGTAGTTCTTCTTTGTATCACCGCACCAGCCCCAAAGCAAAGCTTTCACCAGACATACGCAATCAAAACCAAAGGTATCTGCAGAAGCCTCCCGAATTTTCCCGCTTCGCTCATTTTTTGCGTTGAATGAACTGTTTTTAATGGCGCGCTGTTTGTTCTTTTGGTTCATTGGCCAGCCAAAGCAGCCGTGAACATACAGTGTTTTCACATTCTCAGCAACATACATTGCCATTTTTGCAAGTTCTTCGCCTGTCTTGATCATTTTACGCTGTCTCCCAGTATAGAAACCGCCTCTTCCATGGTCAGCAAGCCTTTTTCGGCAGCTTCCTTAACCATTTTCCCATTCCATAGACCAAGCTGAAACCACTTTTTGATTCGTTCAAACATTTATTATCCCTCCAACAATGTACCCGTCATCATCGCAGTGTAGGTAAGCTGAGCCTCGAGCATATCCTGCTTGGTTGCTTTTGCTTCCTCCTCCACCGGATCATAAATATATTCACCAGCAATGAAGCGGTAATCCGCCAAGTTGCCATTGGGAAGCTGGTCGACCAAAACATACCCATCCATCATATCCGCCTGCGTATAAGTATCCTTAATCACATTCGATGCGTATTGCGGATAAGTCGCGCTGCCAATGCGTCCATTATTTAAAACACAAATCGCGTACATATTCCCTTCCTCCTTACAAAATCAAGCCGTAAATCCTGAAAGGAATCGCACGGCTGTTGCTTTTTGAGCCTTCATAATAGCCTGAAGACATTCCTAGACTACGGTTATCATTGGACCAGAAGAAATACCGCCAGCATGTGTCCCAGCTATCGCTTCCGTATACACCGGCAGGAAAATACGCAACACCAATGTTTTTATAATTCTTGTTGCGGATCAGCACAGATGCAGAAAAGGACCTCGACGAATCCATATAGACCTGGATCAGCAGCGCATTATAGTAAATTGCCCGGAAAGGAAGCTGAATCGTGGTCTCAATGGGCGAAGCAGATGCGGAATTCTCCCATAAAAGCTCCTTGCGAATAGAATTATATATATTCAGCATCGGCACATTTGCGTCTTCCCATGTGCCATGCAATTTGATTCGGGTCATAACATATGGACCATAGAATACATTCTCATGTGTTTCATAGGATGTAACCTCGGCAAAGCCATAATCTGCATCCTCACATTTCGTAAGCACAACCCGGTAGCAGCCCATGATCGGCTCATTGGGGTCGTTTTCCGAGTAATCACTGACTACATTTGCCTGAATAAATTTAACGCTCCCGGTCCGCATGGAATCAAATACAGCAATTACCTGATCCCAAAATGTTTTCGTACGGGATGGACCGCTATTTATGACGGTAATTTCACCGGAGTACATTCCCTCACGCACCGTGCCGTCCAGAATGTTTTTTGCTTCCGTCGCCGCTTCACTAGCTGCCTTTGCGCTACTTGCTGCGACAGTTGCCGCTTGCGAAAGAGCTGTGTAGTAGGCAGTTGCTTCCTCGCTATCGGTCCCCGGCACATGTTCGACAATGTACGGAATGTTCCATGTGGCGATCTGGGAGCCATCAGCGCTATGGAGCATCAGACACATGTTGCCGCCGCCTTTGTTGGTCAGCATTTGCGCGATCAGCTCCACTGTGACCGTGTTGTCGGACACAGAAAACGCACTGTGATCGCCAATTTCCGTGTAGTTTCCTGCACCACTGGTACCAGCATACCAAACGGACAATGTCATGTCTTCTGTAATGGCAAATTCCTCACCACCGTCAGTAAACACAGCCATGAATTTCCGACCAACATCGCCCTGCTTGGCAAGCACCGCCTGCGTCCCTTCATACAGGCTTAAATCAAGCTTGATTGTTTGCATACATTACCTCCTTATTTTGGGGGAGAATCACGCTCCCTTTTCACCCACGAGGGTAAAAAATAAAGAAGTTGCACCAAGTCATGCAACTTCTAATGCAACAATCAAAAACACCCCTCCGTTGAGGGGTGTTTTTATAGAATTAGCGGGCAAATTGGCTCTTATAAAGCTCTGCATAGAATCCGTCTTTTTTCAGAAGCTGCTCGTGCTTTCCTTGCTCAACGATTCTACCGTCACGCATCACAAGGATCACATCCGCCTCCTGGATTGTAGAAAGTCTGTGAGCAACCACAAAAGACGTTCTTCCTTCCATCATAGCATTAAACGCCTTTTGGATCCTGATCTCTGTTCGGGTATCAATAGAAGAGGTTGCCTCATCCAGGATCAAGATCGGCGGCAGGCATAGCATCACCCGGGCAATGCACAAAAGCTGACGCTGACCTTGGGAAAGATTTCCTCCACCCTCGCCGATCTGCGTATCATAGCCCTTGGGCAAACGCTTGATAAAGCTATGGGCATGGGCTTGCTTTGCAGCCTCAACGATTTCCTCATCGGTTGCATCCGGGCGACCCATGGCGATATTATCGCGAATCGTACCGGAGCGCAGCCAAGTATCCTGCAACACCATGCCGATACAGCCCCTAAGAGCAGACCGATCCATCGCCATCGTATCCACACCGTCAAGCCGGATACTTCCTTCCTGCGGATCGTAAAAGCGCATCAAAAGATTAATGAAAGTGGTCTTTCCACAGCCCGTAGGACCGACGATAGCAATTCGCTGACCGGGTCTTACGCTTAAGTCAAAATTGCGAATCAGCGGCTTTTCCGAATCATAGGAAAAGCTTAGATCACGAATCTGCACATCGCCCTGTAGCTTCTCCGGAAATTCCGGAGAAGACGGCTCTGCAGATTGGCTGGGTGTTTCGATCAGCTGGAAAATCCGACCTGCACAGGCAAGTGCGTTTTGTAGTTCTGCGATCACACCGGAAATCTCATTAAAAGGCTTTGTGTACTGATTTGCATAGCTCAAAAAGCTGGTAAGATTACCGATTGTAATGCCGCCGGATATGGCAATGATCGCACCAACAAGCCCTACACCGGCATATACCAGTGCATAGACAAACCGAGTGCCGGGATTGGTCAGCGAGGAATAGAAAATCGCCCGCAAGGAAAACTTTCTCAGCTGCTCGTTCGCTTCATCAAACTGTGCCAAAGACGCATCCTCATGTCCAAAGGCTTTGACAATCTTCATTTCCCCGATGGTCTCGTCGATCAGTGCCGTTTGCACACCACGGGCAGCAGTTTGCTTTTGGAACATGGAATAGGTGCTCTTGGTAATAAAGTTTGCAACGACCAGCGACAAAGGTGTCAGCAAAACAACAACCAAAGAAATTTTCCAGCTGATGGTCAGCATCAGAATCAGCGTGCCCACAATGGTCATAATGCCGGTAAACAGCTGGGTAAAGCCCATCAAAAGGCCGTCGGAGAAGGTATCCGCGTCAGTAATCACGCGGCTGACCATATCGCCATGCTGATGCTTATCCAAATACGATAGCGGCAGGGTCTGAATATGGCTGAAGGCCTCGTTGCGGATGTCACGGGTCACATTGTAGGTAATGTGGTTATTCAGCTGATTCATCACCCACTGGGACAAACCTGCCACAACCGCGAAGACAAGAATCTTCATCAGCACCTTCCAAACAAGGTTAAAATCCACCTTACCCGCATCAATGATACCGTCAATGGCATCACCCACCAGAATGGGGATGTACAAACTCATAGCTACATAGACAAGGGCAAGCACCAGCGATCCGATCAGCGCAGGCAGGTACTTTTTGATTCTGCGAAGCACCTTTTTCAGTATTGCCATTTGATCCTTACCCATCTCAGACCACCTCCTTGGGGAACTGGGAGTAATAGATCTCCTGATACACGCTGCAGTTTTCAAGCAGCGCATCGTGGGTACCGATACCAACCATTTCACCGTCATCCAAAACGATGATCTGATCTGCAAAACGGACAGATGCCGCCCGCTGGGAAACGATAAATGTGGTAGGCGGATTCTCCATATTTCGGATCGCCATACGAAGATTTGCATCTGTCGCATAATCAAGGGCAGATGCGCTGTCGTCAAGAATCAAAATCGCAGGCTTGCGTACCAAGGCTCGTGCAATGGTGAGCCGCTGGCGCTGACCGCCGGAGAAATTGCTGCCGCCTTGCAAAACTTCCGCATCCAGCTCCCCTTCCTTGTCCTTCACAACCTCACGGGCTTGTGCGGTATCCAGCGCCTGCCACAGCATTTCGTCCGTAGCATTCTCGTCGCCCCAAAGAAGATTCTCACGAATCGATCCATGGAACAAGACAGCCTTTTGCGGCACGATGCCAATACACATGCGAAGAGCCGCAGAATCGTAGCTTTCTACCGGCTTTCCGTCAATAAGCACCTGCCCCCGGGCAGCCTTATAAAAGCCGGGAATCAGATTGATAAGTGTCGTCTTTCCGGAGCCGGTACCGCCAATGATTCCAATTGTCTGACCGGGCTCAGCACAAAAGCTGATATTTTCAAGGGAAGGATGACCTGCACCTTGATAGTGGGCTGTAACATCCTTAAATTCTACTTTTCCGCTAACGGGCTCGTTACAACTACCGGCATTCTTCTCAGGCTCAATATCCAGCACCGCACCGATCCGGTTTCCGCCGGCAACCGCCTTGGTCATGGTGATGATCAGATTTGCCATCTTCACCAGCTCCACAAGGATCTGGGACATATAGTTATACAGCGCGATCACAAGTCCCTGGGTCAGCACACCTTCATATACCTTGATTGCACCCACGCGAATCAGCAAGATCACAGACAGATTCACAATTACAAAAGTAATCGGATTCAGCAGCGCAGAGATTCGTCCGGCAGAAAGCTGCTTTACAGTCAATTCCTGGGTTTCATCGCAGAAACTGTCCGTCTCTTTCTTCTCCATGCGGAATGCACGCAGCACCCGCACGCCGCCTAAATTCTGCCGTGTCGCAGACGTTACTTTATCCAGTTGCGCCTGCACACGCTTGTACATAGGCATGGTGATGAGCATAATGCCAAACACGATCACACACAAAATGGCGATCATTCCCACAAAAACAAGCGCCGCATCCGCATCAATGGTAAATGCCATGATCATGGCGCCAAAGACCACAAATGGTGACCGCAGCAGCAGCCGCAGCGTTAAGTTTACACCGTTCTGTACCAAATTGATGTCAGAAGTCATCCGCGTGACCATGGTGGATGTGCCGATGGAATCGATCTGTGTATAGGAGAAATTCAAAAGGTGCTGCATAACATGGTGTCGAAGCCGGGCAGAGTATCCCACCGCTGCCTTGGCAGCAAAAAACTGGGCTGTGCAGGAACTGATAAGACCCACAATTCCCAAAACAACCATAACAATGCACATTTTTATAATGTAGGGCATATTGCCGTTTGCAATGCCCACATCCACGATTTCGGCAACAACCAGCGGGATCATCAGCTCAAAGGCTGCTTCCAGCATTTTAAACAGGGGCGCAAGAACGCACTCTTTGCCGAAACCTTTCAAATATTTCAGTATCTTCCTCAATATATCTACACCTCGAAGGTCATTTTTGATGATTATAGCATCAAAAGGAAAGATATGCAATCAGGATTTCACTGCTAGTGACCTGACTCGTTTGCCTTTCCGGCACAGCCGGAAATTTTCGAGTCAGTCCATATCTATAATAAAATCCACACCCAGGATGGGGTGTGGATTTTATTGGAGCTAGTGACCTGACTCGAACAGGCGACCTTCTCATTACGAGTGAGATGCACTACCGACTGTGCTACACTAGCAAGCTAGGTTATTATACAGATGAAAGTGTGGAAAGTCAACTGCTTTTTCGGTTTCTTCTAAAAAAGTAATATTTTTTGAAAAATAATGCTTGACATTCTACCACATCTCTGCTAGAATACGTCTGTTGCCAAAGACAGCAGGTGCTGAATAAGCATAAGTCCTGCCGAGGTGCGTCAATTCATTTAGATGTTTTGCGTGTCTTTCTGTCTTCTGGCAGGAAGACACTTTTATTTTTCGGAGGTGAAAAATCCATGCCCAACGCAAAGGTTCTTGAGAGCAAGAAGGCAGTTGTCGATGCCCTCACCGGCAAGATCAAGGAAGCTACTTCCGTCGTCTTCGTCGACTACAAGGGTATTACTGTTGCTCAGGATACCGAGCTGCGTAAGCAGTTCCGTGAAGCAGGTGTTGAGTACACCGTCGTTAAGAACACTCTGACCAATTTCGCAACTAAGAATGTCGGTTCCGATTTTTCTGAGGTCCTGAACGGTACCACCCCCATGCCTTCCACCACCGGCGACCCCATCGCCCCCGCTCGCGTTGTTTGCGAGTTTGCTAAGAAGAACAAGGGTATCAGCCTGTCCATTAAGGGCGGCGTTGTTGAAGGCACTGTTCTGTCCGCTGCCGATCTCAATGGCTTCGGCGAACTGCCCAGCAAGAACGCTCTGGTTGCATCCGTCCTTGGCACCTTCCTGGCACCCATCTCCAGCCTGGCATTCGTCCTGGATCAGGCTCGTATCAAGGTTGAAGAAGGTTTCGTCCCCGCCGCTGCTGCTCCTGCTGCTGAGGCTCCCGCTGAGGAAGCTCCCGCCGCTGAGGCTCCCGCTGCTGAGACCACCGAGGCTACTGAAGCCTAATCATTCGTAAATCAAAAACAAACACAACACATAATTTAGGAGGATATTACAATGGCTAGTGAAAAAGTCACTGCTCTCGTTGAGGAAGTTAAGGGTCTGACCGTTCTGGAGCTGTCCGAGCTGGTTCACACTCTGGAGGAAGTTTTCGGCGTTTCTGCCGCTGCTGCTGCTGTTGCTGCTCCCGCTGCTGGCGGTGCTGCTGAGGCTGCTGAGGAGAAGACCGAGTTCGACGTCATCCTGAAGGATGCCGGCGCTTCCAAGCTGAACGTCATCAAGGTCGTCCGCGCTATCACCGGTCTGGGCCTGAAGGACGCAAAGGACCTCGTCGACAACTGCCCCAAGACTCTGAAGGAAGCTGTCTCCAAGGAAGATGCAGAGAAGATGGTCGCCGAGCTGAAGGAAGCTGGCGCCGACGCAGAGATGAAGTAATTCATTTTTGTAACACAAATGACAGCCGCCAGAAATTCTGGCGGCTGTTTTTTCCCCTATATCCGGAGGTTTTGTTATGGACGAAATTCTCGCATTTTTAAAATCACTGATTCCCGATGGTTTCCAGATTGAAAAGTTTCTCTATGCCGCGCTGCTGTTGATCGTCGGCGCGTTGGTGCTTGGTTTTCTCGGCAGACTTATATTCGGTAAAAAATCTGTTCTGAATCAAAGCGTTTCTTCTGCCATCGGCATTTTGTTTATCTACGCACTGACAATTGTGCTGCATAGCCAAGGCATAAATTTAAAGCTTTTGATGTCTCCCCTGCCGTTTATCACGCTAAGCGGTGATTATCTTATGCTTTATTCCTTTGTCTCTTCTGACTATGTGATTGCCTGCGGACAGCTGCTGAACATGATCGTGCTTTCTTTCCTTGTAAATCTGCTGAACAGTTGGCTTCCCAAGGGTAAGAAGCTGTTCCCGTGGCTGTTTTTCCGTTTCCTGTCTGTAATTCTTGCGATGATCCTGCACACCATCGTCAGCATGCTGCTGACCATTTTCCTGCCGGAGGGTCTAATTACATGGGCTCCGGTTGTTTTGCTGGGTCTTCTGCTTTTGATGCTGGCAACGGGCGCTCTTAAGTTCCTTGTGGGCGCTGTGATCGGTACGGTCAATCCGGTGATCGGTCTGCTGTATACTTTTTTCTTCTCCACCATCATCGGCAAGCAGCTTTCCAAAGCTGTGCTGACAACGGGACTGATCTTCGGTCTGATTGCAGGACTGAATTATATTGGTGTTACTGCCATCTATATTGCCGGCTCTGCGCTGATCGCCTATATCCCGCTTCTGATCATTCTGCTGGCACTTTGGTATGTGATCGGTCATCTTCTTTAAGAATTTCACCCATTTGCATTTGCAAATGGGTGATTTTTTGACAGATATGGTATACTAGATTTGAGGTGAATGCCATGAAACGGATCATCCCCATTATGCTTGCACTTGCGCTTTGTGGCTGTGCAAGTTTGCCCCGGGAAACAGTACCGACAGAAACGACTGTACCGACAGAAACGGAATCTACCGCCGCACAAACGGAAGCACCAACCGAGGCTCCGGACCCCCTTGAAACAATGCTGTCTGAAATGACGCTGGAAGAGAAGGTTGGGCAGCTGTTTCTTGCCCGCTGCCCGGACATGAATGCAGTTGATGCCATTCAAAAATATCACCTTGGCGGCTATATTCTCTTTGCCCGGGATTTTGAAGGCGAAACACCGGTTTCTCTGAAAGAAACTCTTCGTGGCTACCAGGACGCGTCCAAAATCCCCATGCTCATCGCTGTTGATGAAGAAGGCGGTACGGTTAACCGCGTCAGTATTTATAAAGCTTTCCGCGAAAAGCCTTTTTCCTCGCCGAGAAAGCTGTATGCACAAGGCGGCATGGACGCAATTATCAATAACGAGATAGAAAAATGCACACTGTTATCCTCACTTGGTATCAATGTTAATATTGGACCTGTCTGTGATGTGACAACCGACCGGGACGCATTCATGTATCCACGCTCACTGGGTGAAAGTCCGGAAATCACCGGTCAATTTGTCAGCAGCGTTGTTAAGACTATGGCGCAAAACCATATCGGCAGCATTTTAAAACACTTCCCCGGCTACGGCAACAATACCGACACCCACACCGGTATTGCCGTGGATACAAGAGCATTGTCTGAGCTTGAGTCGATTGACCTTGTTCCTTTCTCCGCCGGAATTACTGCCGGCTGCGATGCCATCATGGTAAGCCATGTGTATATAAATGCCATTGACGACACGCTCCCTGCCACCCTATCGCGGGCTGTCCATTCATACCTGCGGGAGGATATGGGATTTAACGGTGTCATTGTCACGGATGACCTCGTCATGCAGGCAATCACCGATACCTACGGCACAGACGAAGCTGCCGTTATGGCGGTGATCGCCGGAAATGACCTGCTTTGCTCTACGGAATTTGAAGTGCAATATGCAGCCATATTGCAGGCTGTAAAAGATGGAAGAATTGGTGAAGAACAATTAAACGCATCCGTTCTTCGCCTGCTCCGTTGGAAACAGAAAATCGGCTTAATAGGATAGCAAAAGAACCGACCGAATGGTCGGGTCTTATTTTATTCCTGATTTTCAATTACTTCAATAACGCCGTTAACTGCTGTGGTATCCACAGTTTCCATCAGACCGTTATCGTAGCTTTCTGCAACCTTGGGATCAATGGGCAGCCGAGCAAGGACAGGCAGCTGGAATTCCTTTGCCACCGCGTCCAAATGGCTCTTGCCGAAGACCTCGATCTTCTTGCCGCAATCCGGGCACTGGAGGTAGCTGTAATTCTCAACGAAGCCCAAAACGGGAATGTGCATCATATTCGCCATCTTCACAGCTTTTGCAACGATCATACTCACCAGATCCTGCGGGCTGGTGACGATGACGATTCCGTCCACCGGCAGACTCTGGAAAACCGTCAGCGGCACATCGCCGGTTCCGGGAGGCATATCCACAAACAGATAGTCCACATCTTCCCAAATTACATCCGTCCAAAACTGCTTAACTGCTCCGGCAATGACCGGACCGCGCCAAACGACGGGAGATGCCGGATCGTCCAGCAGCAAATTGATGGACATAACCTGAATACCACCACGGCTCAGCGCGGGATACAGCCCGTCCTCATTGGCGCCCTGGCACTCCGTTACACCAAATGCGGTGGGTGCAGAAGGACCGGTAATATCCGCATCCAAAACACCTACCCGCTTGCCTTTTCTTGCCATGGCAACTGCCAGCATGGAGGTAACCGTGGACTTGCCGACGCCGCCCTTGCCGGAAACGACGGCAATCACTTTTTTAACATTAGCCTTAGGATTCAGCGCAGCAAGCAGGCTTTCTTTCTTGCGGTCACCGCAATCAGAACTGCTGCAGGATGCGCAGTTTCCGCTACATGAACTCATAATAAATCGCTCCTTTGATTTTCTCTTTCCGTATTATAGACCCCCAGGAGGAAACTGTCAACTCAAGATTCCTGGGCTGCTTCCCACTGCTCCATCAGATCCAGCAGCACCATTTCCGCTTCTTCCTTTTCAGCAAGCAGACGGGTCAATTCCTGATAGTCAGCAGCTGCCGCATCGATTTTCGGCTCAAATTCTGCAATGATCTGCTCCTGCTTTTCGATCTCGCGCTCAAGGCGGCGGATCAGCTTATCGGCTTCCTTTGTGCCGCCCTTGGGTTTTTCTTTTTTAGGCTTGGGCGCAGAAACTGCGACAGGTTTCGCTGCCGCTTCATGCTCCAAAATGGAGCGATACTTCTGATAACCGCAGCGGAAATCCCGGATTTTTCCGTCATCCAAAAGCCAAATGCGCTCAGCAAATTTCTCGATAAAATACCGGTCGTGGGAAACAAAAAGCAGCACACCTTCAAATTCTTCAATTGCCGCTTCGATCCACTCGCGGGATGCAATATCCAAGTGATTTGTTGGCTCATCGAGGATCAGAAGATTGATTTTCTCGTCCATCAGCATACAAAGCCGCAGACGACTCTGCTCGCCGCCGGAAAGGTTTCTGACCTGCTTAAAAACATCCTCACCTTGGAACAAAAACGCGCCCAAACGGTCACGAGCGACCTGAGGGGTACAGTTCTTTTCATAGAGCATGGTGTCGTAAAGGCTGCGCTCCGGATGGTCAAAATGGATGATCTGCGGGAGATAGCCCCATTTTACCGTAGGACCGAACTGAATCTTACCGCCGCAATCCTCATCCCCAAGCAGGCACTTGATAAATGTGGACTTTCCGGTTCCGTTGTCACCCAGCAGTGCGATCCGTTCCCCGCCCTCAACATTCAGCTCCACATCCGAAAAGAGCGTTCTGTCGCCAAATGCTTTGCTGACATTCTTCATTTTGAAAACCACATCACCGGTAAAATCTCTTTCACCAAAGGTTGCCTTCATAGTCTTTTCGGTTTTGGGTTTTTCCGTCTTTTTAATGCGCTCCATGCGGTGCTGAATGGACATAGCCCGGCGGTAGAGGGTGCGGTTATTGATGCCCCAGCCCTTCATGCGCTCCACAGTGTAGCCTAGCTGCTTTAATTTCGCCTGCTCCTGCTCATACTGCTTCATCTGCAGGTCAAAACGAGCCTGCTTTTCATCCATATAAAAGGAATAATTACCGGAATATAGCTCTGCATGCCCGTCAACGATCTCCATACAGCGGTCTGCCACCTGATCAAGGAAATACCGGTCATGAGAGATGGTCAGCACAGTTCCTTTAAAGCTGTTGATGTAACCTTCCAGCCATTCCACGCTGCGAAGATCGAGATGGTTTGTAGGCTCGTCCAGTAATAGGATGTCCGTTTTTTCCAGCAGCAATCTTGCAAGATTTACCCTGGTTTTTTCACCGCCCGAGAGGCTGTCAAATGCTTGTGTGCGCTGCTCTTGGGTGATACCAAGACCGTTGCAGATCTTGTCAACATCCACATCCATCTCATAACCGCCGCCGGATTGAAACCGGTTAACGAGAGCATCATACTGCCGCAGCTGCTCGTCGGTTGCGCCTGCAGCCATTTCCTGCTCCATAGCCTCCATGCGGCGCTTAGTGGCAGTTAAGTCTGCGTAAGCAGAGCGAAGTACATCTTCCACGGTAAAACCCCCAGGAAAATGGGGAATCTGAGAAATAAGACCCAGCTTTTTATGGGGATTTACAAACACTTCACCCTCGTCATAATCCATCTGCCCGGTGAGGATGTTGAAAAGTGTAGTCTTACCGCAGCCGTTGCGACCGAGGATGGCGACGCACTCCCCTTCCTGCACCTCGAAGCTGAGACCTTCCAGCAGATTCTCACCGATGACGAAGAACTTTGTTAAGTTTTTAACGGATATATCTACCATTTCTTACTCCAAGGACACAACGATCTGCGTCAATTCTTCCAAACTGTACAATAAATTTAGTGCCTGCAGCAGTGCATTGGCGCTCATATTCGCGGGAAAATCAAGCATTTTTTGCAGCGCAAGCCGCTTTGCCGCGCTGTCTTTTCCACCGGAAAGTCCCAAAAGCATCATATCCTGCTTGGTTATTTCCCGGGTAATAATAGCCTCTTCCCCTTCAAAAGTGGCGCCTGCCCGGCGCAGCGCCTCCAGAATAATATCCGGACGCATACCCTCCACACCAAGCTTGCCCTCCTTGCCGGGCGCTGCCTTTCGCCGCTCCTTGCCCATAATATCCGGCACATAAGCATGCTTTAAGTATTCACCGGGGATCGAGCTTTTCAAGTGATTGCGAATCACAAGCCCCGCCCCGTCGGGGTCTGTAAAAACAATCAGCCCTCTGCTTTGGGCTACACGGCGAAGAAGCGCCATCTGCTGCTTGTTTTTGAAAATACCAAAACCAGCCGTCTCAAAAATAGGAGCATCTACGATTTGTGACAATGTGTTTTTATCGTATTTTCCCTCAACGGCGATGGCTTCTCTGATTTTAACCATTTCTAGCCTCCTGCGCCAGCTGCAAAATCAGCATTTCAAGAAGCCGCTCCTGCTCGTCAAAAGAGGTTTTCATTCTGTAGTCCGTTTCCAAAATCAATCCGGATGCCTTGCGCAAGAATTCCGGAGAAAACCGACGGGCGGCATCCATCGTCTTGCGGGCGGCATAGTCCGCAATGGCGCACAGCTTTTGCATTTCCGCGCTGTTTCTGCCGTTATCCAGCAGAGTGCGGGCTGTGCCAAGACGGCGAAAATGCATACCCACGGCACCCAGAATTTGAATCGGCTCCTGCTGCATCTTAAACAGCTGCTGCAGCTTTTCAAGGGCAGGACCAAACTGTTTTTGACCCATCAAATCCGTCATTTGGAACACAACCGCATCCAAAACCGGCTCCGTCACCGCATCAATATCCGACTTTTTAATCACATCCGCACCGGAATAGGCGCAGATCTTCGCGATTTCCCCAGCCAAAGATGTCATCGTGCCATCGGTTATATCGATCAGGTATGCGCAAAGGTCGGAAGAAATATTTTTCTTTGCTGCCGCAAAATGCCGGGTGATCCAGGCAATCAAGTCCCGCTGGTTCTGCTTTGCAAATTCAACGATCTGTCCATTTTCATTGACAGCATCCCACAGCTTCTTAAACCGCTTGTCCGGCTTCCATGTAACGGTTTCGTAGGTAAAGACCACCGTGCAGTATTCCGGAATATCAGCAAGGATCTCCCCTACCTTATTCCGTTCCTCCTCCGGCAGCTTAAAAATATCCACATCATCCACTTGAACCATGGTGTTTTCTGCCATCATAGGAAGATTTTCCACAGCATCGGCAAATGCCTGGATATCAAAGGTCTCATTTGTGAGGCGATGGTAATTGAAAGACTCCGTCAGATCGTCAATCAGGATCTTTTTCAGCTGCTCCAAATAGTACCCAAGCAAAAAGCGCTCTTCGCCGTGGAAAACATAAAGCTGCAGGGGCTGCTTTTCGCGAATGGAAACCTTCAGCTGCTGAAACGCGGTGTTATCCTCTTTCATTGCCATGAAATCACCTCCTGTAAAAAATCGTACCCATCTGATCGGTACGCAGAATTTTGCAATTATATTTAATGAGTCGAGAAAGAACCTCTGCAGATGGGTGTCCGTAGGGATTATCCTTCCCTGCAGAAATGATCACATATTCGGGCATCGTCGCCGCAAGCAGAGCTTCTCCCGTGGATGTCTTTGCACCGTGATGTCCGGCAATCAGCAATTCCAATTTCGGAATATCGTGACGCTCCAGAAGAATGTTTTCTCCCTGCTCCGGACGGTCGCCTGTAATCAGTATATCACAGTTTTCCGTTTGGAACAAGACACACATGGAGCTTTCATTGCCGGATTTATAAGAAAGTGGTGCAAAGATGGTAATTGTCGTATCTTCAAAGGACAATTCCAGGTCTTCGCTGACAGAAATAACCGACTCTTCCTGTAATTGAGTGAGTTTTTCTCCGATCTTGTCATCATCCTGGGTAAAAGGAAGATACAGCGCATCCGCCTTGATCCTCGTCAAAAGGTACTCCGCGCCGCCTACATGGTCTTTATCGTAATGGGTCAGTATGATACCGTTTACTCTGCTGATTCCTTGGGATAAGAGTGTTTCAGATGCAATATCGGCAGTATCTTCATCATAGCTGCCGCCGCAATCCACAAGAAAGGTTTTTCCCTTACTTTGCAGCAAAATACACTGACCCTGCCCCACATCCAGCGCAGTAACACGGCATTCATCCAGCATCGGCTCAGCCCATGAAAGCCCTAAGCACAAGCAAAGTCCAATGACCGCTGCGCAGCAAAATGGCAGCGCCGGTTTCTTCTTCAAAAACAGGTACGCCCCAAACAGAACATAGCAGAAAACCAGCCAAATAACGACATACACACTTTTTGTGTACACCGCAGCCAGCGGCACTTGAGATAACAGCTTCGACACAGCAAGTACATACCGGATCAACCACGCAACGATCCACCCAAGCACCCCGGCAATGGACATACTGAAGCTGCCGACAGCGCACACCAATAAGATTCCGTAGAAGATGTAAGTAACCACCCAAAGGGTGCAAAGATTGGTAAGAATTCCGATCAGGCTGACCGCACCAAAATATACCGCAACCAAGGGTGTCGTAAATACCATGGCGCTCAAAGTAATGGAAACCGAGCTTGCAAGCCAGCCTGTAAATCTACCCTTATGCTTCCCCAGGCGCTTCTTATTCAGCAGCCAGCCACGAATCCGTTCAGAGAACAGGAAAATGCCCGCCATACAACCAATAGAAAGCTGGAAGCTGACAGAGGTGATCACCAGTGGATTGCCGATGAGCATCACAAGCGCAGCAAAAGACAGAGCCGTTGGCGGGTCATACTCTTTGTCAAACAGCAATGCGATCATCATAAGGATCTGCATAATACCCGCCCGGGTCACCGAAGGTGAAAAACCGGCAACAGCAGCAAATAGGATAACGCCAGGAATACCAAGCAACGCTGTCAGCAGCCGTCTTTTTCCAGCCAAAGTGTAAATAAAACCAAACAGTATGGAAACATGCAATCCGGAAACAGCGATAATGTGGCTGATGCCGCTGAGCTTGAAAGCAGTGTTCGTTGCATAGTCAATATCCGTCCGGTCACCCAACAGCAATGCTTTGGCAAAACCCACTGTATCTGCCGGGAATGCAGAGTCGATGATGGTAACGATCTTCTGACGCCAAACTGCCGGATAATCCGTCCAGTGGATCCTTTCGGAAGAAATAACCTCCGTATCTCCCTTTTGATAAGCGATCAGGAAGATACCTTTGCCTTGGTGATATGTGGGCGAATCATCTGTGCCGTTTGTCGTCAAGCGGAAAGAAAATCCACCGCTGACACTATCGCCGGGCTTTAATTCCACCATCTGATTAAGATATGCCCGCACGCGATAGGTGCTGTTTCCCAGTGTAACCTCGCCATCAAAGCCGCAGCCGTAGCTTGTCTGATAGCTGTAGTCCTTTACTGAAATGGTGACGCTTTCGGTCTTTTCATGTACATCTCTGGCAGATGCCAAATGGATCCTGTCATATGCGAAAAACCACCCAAAACCCATAGCAATGCCAAGCAGCACCGCAACGCCAATTCGCAGCACCTTAGCAAAGCGCATCGCAACAAACATCAACCCTGCCAGCAAGGCAGCACCAATTGCCGCAAACAGAAGCCAAGGAACATAGAAGTACGCTCCAACTGCGCAGGCTATGGCAAAACCGATTGAAAACCACATTAACTTTCGCATGAGCGCACCTCCTTAAGAAATGAGCGCCGCCGTTTCAGCGGCAGCGCTCAAAGTAGTTTTAGTTCAGCTTGGAAGTAACAAAATCATCCACCATTGCCAGTGCATTGTCCATCTTGGTGGCATCCTTACCGCCGCCCATAGCAGAGTCGGGCTTGCCGCCGCCGCTACCGCCGCAGGCAGTACATACCAGCTTTACAAGATCGCCCGCCTTGATGCCCTTTGCAACGGCATCCTTACCGCAGACAGCAAGGAATGTCAGCTTCTCGCCATTGACGCTTGCCAGCACCGCAACAACGCTGCCGTCCTTATCCCGGAGCATGTCGCCCATCTGACGCAGCTTATTGGCATCTGCATCGGGAACAGCAACGGTCAGCACCTTCAGTCCGCCAATATTGTGAGCGCCAAAGAGGAAACGATCCACTTCACCGGAAGCTTCCTTCGCCTTGAAGGATTCAATAGCCTTTTTCAGCTCCTTGATCTCATCCATTTGGGACTGGATCTTCTCATTGACCTCAGCAGGCTTTGTCTTTAAAGCAGCTGCTGCCATGTAAAGATGCTCGCGGTTTTTCAGCATGGAAGCCATGCATGCCTTGCCGGTGACAGCCTCGATACGGCGCACACCGGAAGCAACGCTGCCTTCGCTCTCAATGAGGAACGGACCGACCTTAGCGGTGTTGTCCAAATGGGTACCGCCGCAAAGCTCGATGGAATGACCGCCCATGTTAACAACGCGGACTGTATCGCCGTATTTTTCGCTGAAGAGGGCTGTTGCACCCATCTTCTTGGCATCTTCGATCGCCATCTCACGGATCTCAACACCGTAGCCTTCCAGCACAGCAGCCTGCACCAGAGCGTCAACCTTGGCAAGCTCCTCAGCGGTCAGAGCGCTGTAGTGGGTAAAGTCAAAACGCAGGCGGTCGGGCTCAACCAAAGAGCCAGCCTGATGGACATGGTCGCCCAGCACGGTAGTCAGCGCCTTCTGCAGCAGGTGGGTCGCAGAGTGGGCGCGCATGATTGCCTTGCGGCGCTCCACATCGATGGAAGCCAGCACCAGATCGTCCACCTTGATGGTACCGGTGTTCAGCTTTCCGTGATGCAGGTACTTACCGCCCTTGTCCTTCTGCACATTGGTCACTTCGAAGCGGCTGTCGCCAACCATAATCACACCGTGGTCAGCGGTCTGACCGCCCATTTCCGCATAGAAAGGTGTCTTATCCAGCACCAGAATGCCGCTTTCGCCGCCGGCGATAGAGCCGGTGACTTCTTCACCGACGCAAACTGCCAGCACCTTTGCCTCGCAATTATTCTCGGTATAACCAACAAAGCTGGTGGGGGTATTGTCAAGACCCAGATCAATACCAGCCCAGCCCAGATCGCCCATCTTCAAGCGGTCCTCGCGGGCGCGCTTACGCTGCTCTTCGCGGCAGGTGGTGTACATTTCCATGTCAACGGTCATGCCCTCATCTTCCAGCATTTCCACCGTCAGATCAATGGGGAAACCGTAGGTGTCGGACAGCAGGAATGCATCCTCACCGGAGAAAACTGTCTCACCCTTTGCCTTATGACCGGCAAGCTTGTCGGCAAAAATCTTCATGCCGGTGTCGATGGTCTTAGCGAAGGACTCTTCTTCGGTAAGAACTGTCTTAATGACATAGTCCGCGCGCTCACGCAGATAGCTGTAATGGCTCTCGTTTTCCTGAATGACCGTTTCCACGACCTTGTAAAGGAAGGGCTTCTTCACACCCAGCAGCCGTCCATGACGGGCAGCACGACCCAGCAGACGGCGCAGAACATAGCCGCGACCTTCGTTGGTAGGACGCACGCCGTCAGCGATCATAAAGGTAGATGCGCGGATGTGGTCGGTAATAACACGCAGGCTCACATCGGTCTTGTAGCTCTGACCGTAGCTTGCGCCGGTAATAGCGGTAACATGGTTGGTAATGTTCATAACGGTATCGACCTCGAACAAAGAGCCAACATCCTGGCAGACAACTGCCAGGCGCTCCAAGCCCATGCCGGTATCAATATTCTTCTGCACAAGCTCGGTGTAATTGCCGTTGCCATCGTTATCGAACTGAGAGAACACGTTGTTCCAAACTTCCATAAAGCGGTCGCACTCGCAGCCGACCTTGCAATCGGGCTTGCCACAGCCGTACTTTTCTCCGCGGTCATAGTAAACCTCGCTGCAAGGACCGCAAGGACCGGAGCCATGCTCCCAGAAATTGTCTTCCTTGCCGAAACGGAAAATCCGGTCAGCTGCGACACCGATCTCCTTGTTCCAGATCTCGAATGCCTCCTCATCGTTTTCATAGATGGAAGGATACAGCCGGTCTTCCTCAAGACCAACCACCTTGGTCAAAAACTCCCAGCACCAGCTGATTGCCTCGCGCTTAAAGTAGTCACCAAAGGAGAAGTTGCCCAGCATTTCAAAATAGGTGCCGTGACGGGCGGTCTTACCGATGTTTTCAATGTCACCGGTACGGATGCACTTCTGGCAGGTACAAACTCTGCGGCGGGGAGGCTCCACTTCACCCTTAAAATAGGGCTTCATGGGTGCCATGCCGGAGTTGATCAACAGCAGAGATGCATCATTCTGAGGGATCAGGGAAAAGCTGGAAAGACGCAGGTGGTCCTTGCTTTCAAAAAAAGAAAGGAACATCTCGCGCAGTTCGTTTACGCCATATGCTTTCTTGCTCATTGGAATAACCTCCTAAATAATTACAAAATAAAACACCCCACCCCATACATAGGGGCGAGGCTTCTCGCGGTACCACCCTAATTCATCCAAAAGGATATCTTAGCTGCTCTGTAACGGGAGCGCCCGTCCCGGTCATCCCGGGCTGCTTGGAAGTGGCTGGCAGAAGATTTTGCAAGGGGCTCGCACCATTCCCCTCTCGCTGCGGCGAAAACGATTCTGCTTGATTTCCGCAATGCCTTTACATATCGACCCTATTTTACCACAAAAGTTCCGTTTGTCAATGGTTTTACCGCAAAAAAGCCGCCTAATGGCAACACTCCGTAACGCAGTATCGGTTTTGAACGATTCCTTTTCTGCTTAACTGCACAAAAAATTCCCGAAATGCGTCAGCATTCCGGGAATTTTATTGCTTGTTAATCAAAAAAGTCACCACTTCAAAACTGCACAGCACCTGAAAAGAATGGAGCTTTGTGTCGGGCAAGGAAAAAAGCGCAGGAATCGTTGGCGGATTGCGAGCATTTTTGACGCTGATCCGGCGCAAAACTGCGTCTTTTCAGGCGATATTGCGCTATGGAGTGTTGCCCAAGGGCGGCTTTTTCAAACATTCGATTCTAACCAGGCTTTTAGTTCTGTTCTTCCATCCTCTGTCATGGGAAAGGTCTTCTCCGCTTCCATTTCGCTTTTTTCATAGCAGAATTTGCCGTGCCAGATTTGGGCGAAGACGGTGCTTTTTGTAAAGTCCACCTCTTTGTTGTTGCCTTCCACCTTTACGACCTTCGGCACGATGCGAAAGCGAAGTTCGCCGCAGGAGCCGGTAAAGATATTGTCCATGGCAAAGGTATGAAGCGTGGGGATAAAGATGTCAGCCATCTTTTACGCCTCCATCAGCGCTTCCATCTCATCCAAGAGCTCCCCAAACAGCTGCAGCGCCTGATCCACGGGCTCGGGGCTGGTCATATCCACACCGGCATCCTTCAGAATATCGATGGGACCCTTGGAGCCGCCGCTGGAGAGGAAACGGATATAATCCTTAACTGCGCTTTCTCCCTCTTTGAGGATCCTGCGGGAAAGTGCGATGGCTGCACTGTAGCCGGTAGCGTACTGGAAGACGTAGTAGTTGTAATAGAAGTGCGGAATTCTTGCCCACTCCATAGCGATCAGATCGTCAACCACCATGTCGGGTCCGAAGTACAGCTCATTGAGCCGCTTGTATTCCGCACACAGAGCATCTGCGGTCAAGGTCTTGCCCTCGCCGATCATCTTGCCGATGTTCAGCTCGAACTCAGCAAACATGGTCTGGCGGTACAGCGTACCCTTGAACTGCTCAAGGAAGTGGTTAATGAGATAAGCACGCTCTTTCTTATCGGTGGTCTTACCCAGCAGGTGCTCCATCAAAAGCGCTTCGTTACAGGTGGATGCAACCTCCGCAACAAAGATCACATAACCTGCGTCCACAGGATTCTGATACTTGTTGGAGTGCCAGGAATGGAGCGCATGACCCATTTCATGGGCAAGGGTGAACTGGCTGTCCAAAGTACCGGAGTAGTTCAGCAGCACGAAAGGATGCACGGCAGCACCGGCAGAATATGCGCCGCTGCGCTTGCCCTCGTTCTGATAAACATCGATCCAGCGGTTGTCAAAGCCTTCCTTGAGAACCTTGCGGTATTCTTCACCCAAAGGTGCAAGTGCGTCGTAAACCGTCTGCTTCGCGTCAGCAAAAGGAATCTTCTTATCTACATCTGCAAGCAGCGGTGCATAGACATCGTAAAAATGCAGCTCGTCAACGCCCAGTATCTTCTTGCGCAGGCGGACATAACGGTG
Organism: Faecousia sp.; assembly: GCA_045540575.1. Classification (GTDB taxonomy): domain Bacteria; phylum Bacillota; class Clostridia; order Oscillospirales; family Oscillospiraceae; genus Faecousia. The sequence goes on from JAZQHM010000071.1 coordinate 50,445, forward strand.
CATCTTGTCCATGTTCTTGTGGACAGCCTCAATGAGGTTGAGATACACAGAGGTAGGCACTTCGGTGCGGTCCAGAGATGCCTCCAGCGTGGAAGGATACTTTCTTGCATCAGCAAAGAACTTCAGCTGCTTGCCCTGGGCATTGAGGACGGAGGCAGCAGTGTTCTTAAACTTGCCGAAGGTGGTATAGAGATTTTCGTAAGCGCTCTTGCGCAGCTCCCGGTCGGGGCTGGACTGGCAAAGAACAAAAGTACCCTGGCTCAAAGGATGGGCATTGCCATTGGAATCAATGGCATCGGGGAATGTGATATCTGCATCGGCAAACTGACCGTAAATAGTGTCGGGAGCCTGCGCCATCTCACCGGCAGCAGCCAGCAGCTTCTCTTCTGCAGGAGACAGAATATGATCTCTGCGGCGGCGCATCTTGGTCAGATACCGGCGGTAACGCTCCAAACCGGGGCAGGAAGCATAAAAGCTGTCCAGAGTCTCATCGGAAATTGCCATGATCTCGGGAGTCTCAAAGCTGGTTGCAGCATTCAGTGCAACCATGGCAGTCATAAAGCGACCCACCATTTCCTGATACTTGGCAACGCGGGTATCTTCGTCTGCCTTGCGCATGCAGTAGTTGGCGATCAAAGAGCCCTTCTCGTCGATGTTTTCCATCAGCGTCAAGTAGCCCAAAAGGCTCTCGCCGCTTTCTCCCAGCTTGCCTGCATAAGTAGCAAGCTGCTTGCCCTCTTCCGTGATGGCAGCAAGGGCTTCTTCCCAGGCTTCGTCAGTAGCAAACAGATCTTCCGTTGCCCACTTGTCGGCATCGTTGATCTCGCTGCGGGCAGGAATTTTCTTAATTTCTTCCATGGTATACCTCCCAAAGTAAAATATAGCCATATTATAGCACCCACAAACGCAAAAAGCAATCCTTGCATTTTAATGAAGAGTGTGCTAAATTAGGCTGCGGTGATGTTATGAAAAAACAAATTAATGGCAGCTTGCTGCTGTTTCTTGCAACACTCTTTTGGGGCTCCACATTTGTTGCGCAGAGCCTCGGCATGGACTACATTGGACCTTTTGCGTTTCAGGCGATCCGCTGCGCCATCGGCTCGTTAGCCTTGCTGCCGATCATTTATCTTTTTGATCTGAAAGAAGGTCACGGAAAGGAATTTTTAAAGCGCTTTTCCGACAGAAAACTTTGGAAAGCTGCAATTTCCTGCTCCATTCCTTTGTTTTTTGCAACAAATTTGCAGCAGATGGGTCTGGTAACCGTTGATGCCGGAAAGTCCGGTTTTCTGACCGCAATGTACATCGTTTTTGTTCCGGTGATCGGCTTTTTCCTGCGAAAAAAGACCTCTCCTACGGTACCGGTCAGTGTGGTGATCGCGGTTGTCGGTCTTTACTTCTTAAGCTGCATGGGAGTCACTTCTGTCAGTACCGGCGATCTACTCTTGCTTGCCTGCGCTGTTGCATTCGCACTGCAGATCATCTTTATCGATAAATACGCAGGCGATGTGGATTGCATCCGGCTAAACTGCCTACAGGCTGCCATATGCGCCGCCGGATCTGCCGTCGTCATGCTTTTCACGGAATCTCCGACAATGGATGGAATCCTCGACAGCTTCTGGGCACTTTGCTACGCAGGTGTGCTTTCCATGGGCGTCGCCTATTCCCTGCAGATTCTCGGTCAAAAGTATCTGGAGCCTACCCTCGCCTCCTTGATCATGAGTTTGGAGTCCGTCATTGCTGTGCTTTGCGGCGTCATCTTCCTGAAAGAAACTATGACCGGCTGGGAGATCCTGGGCTGTGTGCTCGTGTTTATCGCTGTTATCCTTTCCCAAATACCTGTAAAAGAAAAGAATCGCGCTGCATAAGCAGCGCGATTTTTCTTATTTCTTATCCGCGGCAATGATCCGCTTCATCGCCTCGATACCCACCTTGATCGCACCTGAGGTATCCTCCGTCATCTCCATGAACATACCCAGTTTTTCCCGCTCCTGATTCCAAACCACATGGAAGCAGCTGCCGCAGCGAACACCAAGTGCCGCTGCCACAACAAACAGCGCAGCTGACTCCATTTCGCTGGATTTTACACCCAAGCGTTTCCAGCTTTCCCACTTTTGCAGGAGCTCATAGCTGACCGGAGATTTCTCGGGGCTGTGCTGACCGTAGAAGGAGTCTTTGCACTGCACAACGCCGGTGTGGGTGCGATAGCCCAAGTCCTCACTGGCAGCCTTAAGCGCCGCAGTGATGTTGAAGTCCGGTACTGCCGGGAACTCCAAGGGTGCATACTCTAAAGAAGTATGCTCAAACCGAACCGCGCCGGTAGCAACCACCACATCGCCGGGGCAAACATCCAGCGCAATGCCGCCGGTAGTGCCCACGCGGATAAAGGTATCCGCGCCAATGGCAGCCAGCTCCTCCATGGCAATCGCCGCGGACGGACCGCCGATGCCGGTGGAGCAAACAGAAACCTTTTCCCCCAGCAGCGTGCCGGTGTAGATGTTGTACTCCCGGTTCATGCCGATGTGCACGGGATTGTCAAAATGGGCTGCGATAGCCTCACAGCGACCGGGGTCACCGGGCAGGAACACATACCTGCCTACATCGCCCTTTTCACAGCGAATATGAAACTGTTTTCCAATATCCTGCATAATTTACTCTCCTTTAAAACAGACTGACCTGATTGGTATCCGGCAGGCTGCCAAATGCACCGGCTTCTTTGAGCATCTGCATATGGGTCTTGGATACCTTGGGACAGGCAATCGCCACTTCCTCAATAGAAATAAACTCCTTGCCTTCTCTTCCGTTCATAATATCCCATGCTGCACTTTCGCCCAGACCGGAAATGGCAACGAAAGGCGGACGGAGCTTACCATCCTCAATGAGGAATTTGGTAGCATGGCTCTTATAAATATCGATGGGCAGGAATTCAAATCCGCGCAGGTAGAATTCATACACAACTTCCAGCGTAGTCAGCAGATCTTCATCTTTGGCGGTGGCATCCTCGTTGCCGTCGATGGCTTCAATATTGGCATTGACGGCATCCATGCCGTTTGTCATCATCACCGCATCAAAGCCACCCTTTTGGCTGCGGCGGTAAAAGTAAGCCGCATAGAATGCCAAGGGATGATTTACCTTAAACCAGGCAATGCGGAAAGCCATCATAACGTAAGCAACTGCATGTGCCTTGGGGAACAGATACTTGATCTTCTTGCAAGAGCCAATATACCAATCCGGAACACCTGCATCGATCATCTCCTGCTCTGCGCCATCCGGAAGACCCTTACCCTTACGTACAGCTTCCATAATCTTAAATGCCCGCTTTTCCGGAATGCCGCAGGAGATCAGATAGATCATAATATCGTCACGGCAGCCGATGGTTCCGTCCACCGTAGCGGTTTTGGAGGTGATCAAATCTCTTGCGTTGCCCAGCCACACGTCAGTACCGTGGGTGTAACCGGAAATACGCACCAGGAAGTCAAACTTCTCCGGCATGGTATCAAGCAATACGCCGCGCGTAAAACGGGTGTTGAACTCCGGTACGGCTACCGCACCGGTAGGTCCGAGAAGCTTATCGTTTTCATAGCCCAAGACTTTACTGGATGTAAAGATGGACATGGTGTCCTTATCGTCCAGCGGAATGGTCTTGGCATCCACGCCCGTCATATCCTCCATCATGCGGATCATGGTGGGGTCATCATGACCCAGCATATCCAGCTTCAAGAGGTTTTCTTCCATAGAGTGGTATTCAAAATGAGTTGTGATCTGGTCGGATTTGGGATCGTCTGCAGGATGCTGCACAGGGCAGAAATCCCAAATTTCATTTTCCTGGGGAATGACAACCAGACCGCCGGGGTGCTGACCGGTGGTACGCCGAACATCCACGCAGCCGGAAGCAAGGCGGGTCATTTCCGAAGAGCTGGCAGATTTATTGCGTTCCTCCAGATACTTCTTTACGTAACCGAAAGCAGTCTTATCCGCGACAGTGCCAATGGTACCCGCACGGAAAACATGGCTTCTGCCGAACATTTCCGTACAGTAGGCATGGGCTTTCGCTTGATACTCACCGGAGAAATTCAGGTCAATATCCGGCACTTTATCGCCGCCGAAGCCAAGGAAGGTCTCAAACGGAATGTTAAAGCCGTCCTTTTCCATTTTCGCGCCGCACTGGGGGCAGTTCATATCCGGCAAGTCCGCGCCGCAGTTGTAGCCCTTGGGCACATCCAAAACCGTGTGTTTGCACTCCGGATTGGGGCAGCGGTAATGGGGCGGGAAGGAATTAACCTCCGTAATGCCGGAAAGGTAAGCTACGATGGACGAGCCCACAGAGCCACGGGAGCCCACAAGATAGCCGTTTTCCAGGCTGTTCTGCACAAGCCGCTGGGCAGACATATAAATCACATCGTAGTGGCAGTTGATAATGTCGCCCAGCTCCGTTTCCACCCGTTTTTGGAACAATTCCGGCGGATTTTCACCATAAAGCCGGTGGAATTTACCGTAAACAAGTGCTTTTAAGTCCTCAACGGAATTTTCGATCTTGGGAGCAAACAGATTGTGGGGCACGGGACGCACCGTCTCGCACATATCCGCAACCATATTGGTATTGGTGACAACGACCTCGTATGCCTTCTCCTGACCAAGGTAGGAGAATTCCTCCAGCATTTCATCCGTCGTGCGGAAGTAAAGCGGGTTATCTCGGTCGCAATCCGTGAAACCCTTGGTCGCCAGCAGAATGTGACGGAAAATTTCATCCTCAGGATTGAGGAAGTGGACATCTCCGGTAGCCATGACGGGCTTACCCAGTTCATCCGCAATGCGGACGATCTCCCGGTTGAAGTTTCTGAGATCTTCATCGCTCTCCACACGCAGCTTGGGATCATAAAGCATAAACCGGTTGTTGGAAAGAGGCTGGATCTCCAGATAATCGTAAAATTCAGCAAGCCGCTTAACCTCTTCATCCGGCACACCGAACTGGATGCTTTGGAAAATCTCGTTATTTTCGCAGGCAGAGCCGATAATAAGACCTTCCCGGTACTTCATCAGCTCCGACTTGAACATCCGGGGATTCTTCTTATAGAACTTGAGATTCGACTCGGAGATCAAGCGATACAGATTCCGCAAGCCCATCTGATTCTTCGCAAACACAATAATGTGCTGGGATCTGACACGGTTGCTTTCCTGCCGGAAATTGCTGCGAAGGGGCACCAGCGCATCGTTGACGCTTTGAATGTCCTGCAGACCCATCCCCGCAAGCTTTTTAAAGAGCTCACTTGCAATTTTACCGCAAACAAGGGCATCATCGCCGGCGCGATGGTGATTAAAGTCGCCGCAGTCAAACACCTTTGCAACGGTGTCCAGCTTGTGGTTATTCAGCTCCGGCATCAGGCATTGGGCAAGAATCACCGTATCGATCGAACGGATGGTCTTATCAATGCCGAGCCGCTTAGACTCCCGGTGGATAAATGTGGTATCAAACTGGGCATTGTGGGCAACCAAATAAGAATCTCCCACAAACTCCCAGAATTTCGGCAGTACCTCCTCGATTTTCGGTGCGCCGTGAAGCATTTCATCCGTAATGCCGGTAAGGTCGGATGTCTCCTTTTCCAGCTTTTGACCGGGGTCAACAAAGGTCTGAAAACGATCGATTTCCACGCCCTGCTTCATTCGAACAGCGCCAATTTCGATGATCTTATCCCTGCGGGGCGCAAGACCGGTGGTCTCCAAATCAAAGGCTACATACTCATCGTCAAAGGACATGGGCATATCGCCATAAACCGCAAGGATATCATCCACATCGTTGACATAGTAGCCCTCGCAGCCGTAAAGTACCTTGATATCCTCATCGGTGCCTGACACCTTGGGCGCACCCTTCCAATCCTCAATGACATGCAGCGCATCCGTAAAGGATTGCACGCAGCCATGGTCGGTTATGGCAATGGCTTTGTGACCCCAGGCTGCTGCCTGTTTGATAGCATCCTTGGTCTTGGTCAACGCGTCCATGTTACTCATAACAGTATGCATGTGCAGTTCCACACGCTTGCCATTTGTTGCCTTATCGACACGCTTGGGCATAGATCCGGGCATAATGCCGTTGGGCTTTAAAACCATCTCATTGGTGTAGTTATCGATCATCAGCTTGCCGGTGACCTTAACAACACTGCCCTCTTTGATACCGGTAAGAATAGGCTCTGCTTCCCGCTTTTCAAGGAAACGGCTGACCCGGACAGAGCCGGTATTGTCCGTAATATCGAATTTAATGACCACTGCATTGCGCTTGATCAGCTCCTTGTGCTCAATGAAGAAAACTCTGCCCTCCACCGTCACAAGACCCATATCCAGCTGCACATCCTTCATAGGAACGGGTGTGTGCTTGAAGGGTTTGCCGAAAATCGTTTCGCTGGAAACGGGCTTTTCCTTCTTTTCAACAGCCGCGCTAACCGGCAGATCGCGAATCATATCCGCGCGCATTTTTTCCATTGCCTCAAACAGCGCCTTGCCATCCAGATTCTGACCAACCTCAATGGCAATTTCCATCGTGACACCAAAACGCTGCTGCAGATATTCCTTCACAAAAGGAATGGAATCCACAAGGGTATCCTTACCGTTTGCCGCCAAATGGATGGTAAGATCACTTCCCTGCCATTCAAAGCTAGCCCCCGCAAGGGTGCCGCGGGCAATGGGATTGTGGGCGATAAATTGCAGCTTCAGCTCTTCTTCCTCGATATTATGAAGCTGATCCGCAGGATGCTTCGCAAGAAGCTGCATCCGCTTAAGATTGTAAACCGCAGAAATTTCTCGCTCAGCTTGATCCAAAAGCCGCTGCGGTATGTATGTATCACATTCTAAACTGACGGAAATACTTCTGCTTTCCGGGTCAATATCTGCAGCACAGACAGCCGCCTGAGACAGCGCTGCAATCAGCGCTTCAGGCGGCTCGTAGTCCGAAAACATATTAAGGAAATAGGTTTTCTCGTTCATGTTGCTCCTTAAAGTTTCTCTATCCTTGCAAGTAATGCAGGTAAAAGCGCATCATACGGAAGCTTCTCCACCTGCTCTCCTTTTTCAAAAATCATACCCCAGCCATCCCCGCCGGCAATGCCGATGTCTGCCTCACGGGCTTCACCGGGTCCGTTAACGATGCAGCCCATAACGGCAACGGTGATGGGCTTTTGGCAATCCTTAAGTGCCTCGTCAACCTTGTTTACCAAACCAATCAAATCGATTCTTGTTCTGCCGCAGGTGGGGCAGGAAATGATATTCACACCCTCTTTGCGCAGTCCTGCAGCCTTCAGAATATCCTTTGCTGCGTACACTTCCTGCACGGGATCGTCGGTCAGGCTTACCCGGATGGTATCACCAATGCCGTCTAACAAAAGCGCACCAATGCCCATTGCGGACTTGATCATACCCATTTTCACCGGTCCTGTCTCCGTCACACCGATATGCAGCGGATAGTCGCATTCTTCCCGGAAGAGGCGGGCAGCTGCCACCATTGTGGGAACTGTGGAAGACTTCATGGAAACGCAGGTATCATAAAACCCGTGCTTTTCCAAAAGCTCCAAATGTTCAAATGCGCTCTCTACCAGCGCCTGGGCAGTGGGATGACCGTACTTATCCAGCAGCCGCTTATCCAAGCTGCCGCCATTGACACCAATACGGATGGGGATCTTTTTCTCCTTACAAACATCCACAACTGCCTTGACCCGGTCTTCCCCGCCGATATTACCGGGGTTGATACGGATCTTGCTTGCGCCGCCCTCTGCTGCCGCAATGGCAAGCTTATAGTCAAAGTGAATGTCTGCGACCAGAGGCAGCTCACTTTCTTTACAAATATCTGCAAAGCCACGGGCGGCTTCCATATTCTGAACGCTTAAGCGGGCGATCTGGCAGCCGGCAGTTTTCAATGCGCGGATCTGCTCGAGGGAACCAGCAACATCCGTGGTTTTCGTATTAAGCATGGATTGGATCACCACCGGCGCACCGCCGCCGATGACCACATCGCCCACGCGAATTCTTCTTGTCATTTGTATCACCCCTTGAAAATGGTGAAAATGTCCTTAAACATGATAAATGCCATCAGTGCAAGCAGTAAAATCATGCCAGCACCGTGGATATAACCCTCATACTTGGGATTGATCTTCTTTTTGGTAATGCCCTCAATGGAGGTGGTCAGCAGCAACGCTACCACACGACCGCCATCCAGCGCAGGAATAGGAAGCAGATTCATCACACCGAGATTGATGGCAATAAAACCGCCAAAGTACAGTAGATTCAGCACAGCACCGGCGGTAGATTCCGAAGCACTTGCCATGTCGCTCATCATAGAAACAATGCCCACAGGACCGGACATTTCTGTTATGCCCGCCTCACCGGAAAGCAGCATGCCCAGGCTCATCCAAACCATTTTGGCAAAATAGACGCAGTCATTGAAGGATGTAACGATAACCTCCCCAAAATTCAGCTTCCTTGTCGCCCAGAAAATGCCGTAGAAGACACCGGCTTCTCCCTCTTCATCCTCTTGAAACTCCTGTGGGATCATCGGTACATCTTCCAAAAGAACATTCTGACCGTCGCGCTTAACGAGAATGTCAAACTCCGTTTCCGTTTCGTATGCAGAAAGTGCTTCATCGAAATCGGTAACATCCTCGATGACATAATCGTTCATCTGCAAAATCAGATCTCCTGCTTGCAAACCGCCCTCGCAGGACATGGATGCACCGGTACGCAGATTGTCGATCTGGGGAATGGGCATCATGGTAAAGGAATTGACGATCACAACGATCAAAAAACCGGCGATCAAATTCATGGCAGAGCCTGCAAGCAGAATGCCCAGCCGTTTCCACCACGCTGCCTTTTGGAAGGAACGGGGGTTATCCGTATCCGTGTCCTCGCCCTCCATGGCGCAGTAGCCGCCGATGGGAATGCAGCGGATGGAGTAGAGGGTCTCCCCTTTCTGCTTTTTCCAAATGGCAGGACCCATAAACATGGAAAATTCATTTACCTGCACCTTGGATGCCTTGGCAACCAAAAAATGCCCCAATTCATGGACAAAAATCAACAGGCTAAACAGTAAAATCGCAAAAATAATAGTCATAAAAGTCCTCGCAAAATCCTATTATTGATAGTTTTTCATAACAAATTCCCGGGCAAGCCGGTCAGACTCCAGAATCTCATCCAAAGTCGGCTTTGCAATAAAGGGAACTGCATCCACAGCCCCCCGGACAAGCCGGTAAATATCGTAAAACCCGATCTTATCTTCCAGGAAGAGTGCAACGGCTGCTTCATTGGCACCGTTCATAACCGGGCAGGCTGTACCACCAAGCTTGGCGCATTCCCGCGCCAAAGCCAGGCAAGGAAACGCTTCCATATCCGGTTTTACAAAAGTCAGCGCGCCACAGGTTGTCAAATCCAGCTTATCAACCGGACAATCCTGGCGATGGGGATAAGTCAAAGCAAGCTGAATCGGCAGACGCATATCCGGTGTACCCATCTGCGCCATCACAGCGCCGTCAACCGTCTCCACCATGCTGTGGACAATGCTCTGCCGGTGGATCAGCACATCTACCTGCTCCAACGGCACCCGGTAAAGCCGCATGGCTTCAATCACTTCCAAACCCTTATTCATAAGGGTAGCACAGTCGATGGTGATTTTTGCACCCATCTTCCAGTTAGGATGCTTTAAAGCATCGGCTTTTGTCACATTTTCAAGCTGCTGCGCGCTCATTCCAAAGAACGGACCGCCTGAGCAGGTCAAAATCAGTCTTTTAATCTCCTTTTTGCTGCCAATGCCCATTAAGCACTGGAAAATCGCAGAATGTTCAGAGTCAACAGGAATAATCTCCGCATCGTATTTTTCCGCTTCCGCCATAACCAGCTCACCGGCACAAACAAGGGTCTCCTTATTGGCAAGACCGATGCGTTTGCCCGCACGGATAGCGGCAAGGGTGGGCTTCAAGCCAAGCATGCCAACCACCGCAGTGATCACGCAATCCGCACTTTCCATGGTGGCAGCTTCAATAAGTCCCTCTTCTCCCCATGCAATGCGCGTGGGCAGATCGCTGATTATTGCAGCAAGCTGATTTGCGGCTTCCTGCGTAGCCATCACCGCAAGCTCCGGCTGGAACTGACGGCATTGCTCCGCCATACGCTCCACACTTGTTCCGGCAGTCAGCGCAGCAACCTTAACAGGCAGGCGGCTGACAATGTCCAAAGTCTGCCGTCCAATAGAGCCGGTACTACCCAGGACCGATACACATGTAACCATTATTTCACCACCAAAGGCAGAATAATCAGCAAAACTTCCATCAACGGGCCTACGATCAGTATGGAATCAAACCGATCCAGCACACCGCCGTGACCGGGGATCAGATTGCCGTAGTCCTTGATTCCCGTTTGGCGCTTGATAACAGAGAAGCAAAGATCGCCAAACACGCCTGCAAAAGATCCTAGAAGGCCGTAGATCAACGCAAAACCGTAATTGACCTTGCAGTCGAAAGCAAGCTGAAGAATCAGGCAATAAAGAAGCATGCCCAGCACAGCGGTTACAACACCGCCAACCATGCCCTCAATGCTCTTTTTCGGGCTGATGACCGGTGCAAGCTTGTGCTTACCGAACCGACAGCCGATGAAATACGCACCGCTGTCAGACAGAAATGCCACAACAAAAGGAATCAGCACCACATATCTTCCGCCCTCGGGAGAAAGAATGCGGGTAAGGCTGGAAAGCAGATACGGAATCAAGAGACCGGCAACGATGCAAAGGGCGCATTTTTCAAACCGCAGCTTCATCTGTGACAGCATCATTTCCATGAACATCAGGGAAAAGAACACCAAAATGCCCAATCTAGCCCATGCGCCATCCATGCCGTAATGCCCCCAAACAGGTACCAGTGCGGCGAAAACCATGGAATAGATCAAAAGTCGGCTGTGCTTTACAAAGCCGGTATTGTTCAAAAGCTCATAAGCCGCAATAGCGCTAAGCAAACTCACCACGATCACAGCGACGATCTTCGGCAGTGCATACAGCACGATAAACAGCAACGGCACAAGCACAGCGGCGGAAATAATTCTCTTTTTCATATGTCACGCGCCTCCAAACCGGCGATTTCTCAAATTATATTCTTCAATGGCGACATCCAGATCCTTAGGACCAAAATCCGGCCACAGAACATTCATATACACAAATTCAGAATACACCGTCTGCCACGGCAGGAAATTGCTGGTACGCAGCTCACCGGACGGACGGATAACAAGCTCCGGGTCCGGCACTCCGGCAGAATCCAAATAGCCGGAGAATATCTCCTCTGTCAGCGCATCAGCGGTGGTCTTGCCAGCTGCAACATCTGCAGCAAAGGACCTTACTGCCCGGACGATTTCATCCCTACCGCCATAATTGAGGCAGAAATTTACCTGCACCTCATGGTAGTCAGAGGACTTATTCTGCGCATCCTCGCAAAGCTTTCTAAGCTCCGGACTCAAGCGGCTCAAATCGCCAAAAAAGCAAAACCGGACATGGTTCTTATCCATATCCCGCAGCGCTTCTTTCAGATATGCGCCCAAAAGACGCATAATGCCGGAAACCTCTTCTTCCGAGCGTTTCCAGTTCTCTGTGGAAAAAGCGTAGACCGTTAAATACTTCACACCCAGGGTGCGGCAATAATTTGCAATGCGGCGGAAAGCTTCCGCTCCGGCAGAGTGACCTGCCGTGCGAGGCAGTCCCCGCTGCTTTGCCCAGCGGCCATTTCCGTCCATAATAATGGCAATGTGGTTCGGTACGGGGGTAAGTGCCATCATAGCACCTCTCTTTTTTAAAGATAACACATTGGGGGCGGTGTCCGCCCCCAATGAAAGCTCAGGCGTCAGATCGCCATCAGTTCCTTTTCCTTCACTGCAGTTGCCTCGTCCACCTTCTTGGTGTACTTATCCAGCATATCCTGCAGGTCCTTTTCAGCCTTCTTCTGATCGTCTTCGGTGATCTCAGAGTTCTTCTTCAGCTTCTTGATATAGTCCATGCCGTCACGGCGGACGTTACGCATAGCGACCTTGGCATCCTCACCGTACTTCTTTACCTGCTTAACAAGCTCCTTACGGCGCTCCTCGGTCAGCTGGGGGAAGATCAGACGGATCACACGACCGTCGTTCTGGGGATTGATACCCAGCTCAGACATCTGAATAGCCTTCTCAATGTCCTTGAGTAGCTTGGTGTCCCAGGGGGAAACCACCAGTGTGCGGGCATCGGGGGAAGAAATCGTAGCAACACCATTCAGAGGGGTCTCACTACCATAGTATTCCACGCTGATGCGATCAAGAACACGGGGATTTGCACGACCTGCACGGACAGCACCGAACTCCTCCTGCAGATGGTCCAGAGCCTTGTCCATTCTTCTTCCGTAATCGCTGAAATCTACTGCCATTTTCGTATCCTCCTAAAAATTAATTGGTAACGGTGGTGCCGATGTCTTCGCCACGGACCACACGAATAATACTGTTTTCCTCTGCCAAACCGAAGCAGACCATGGGCATATCATTGTCCATCGCCAGTGCCATAGCGGTAACATCCGTTGCTTTCAAGCCCTTTTCCAGAACTTCAGCATAGGTCAGCTTGGAATACTTCACTGCATTGGGATCCTTCTTGGGGTCTGCAGAATAAATTGCGTCGATGTTCTTAGCCATCAGCACCGCATCCGCCTCGATCTCAACACCACGAAGAACTGCGCCGGTATCCGTAGAGAAATAGGGATTGCCGGTACCTGCCGCAAAGAGAACGACCTTACCCTCGTTGAGGTAACGGTTGGCAAGATCCCGAGTAAAGTACTCCGCAAATTTGTTGATTTCAACAGCGGTAAGTACCCGGGCATCCATACCGTACTGCTCTAAGACATCCGCAACTGCAATGGCATTCATCACCGTTGCCAGCATACCCATGGAATCTGCATGGCTGCGCTGCATTTTGCCGCTGCCGTTTTTCACGCCACGCCAAAAATTGCCGCCGCCGATCACGAGACCGACCTGCACGCCCATTTCCACGCATTTCTTGATAGATTCACAGACCTCGCCGATCTTTTTAAAGTCCAGACCGAAGCCATCGCCAAGAGGACTTTTTTCGCCAAGCGCCTCACCACTGACTTTCAGCAGGATGCGCTTATATTTCACATCAGACATGCCGTATCACTCCTTCTTCTTTATCCTTACCTATTTTAATATAAGTTTGGCAAATTGACAACCATAAAATTTAATTTTCACCCATTGTTTTTGGATTTTTTACAAATATGATCCAAAAGTGCCCCGGCGCAGGAATTTATGTTGCAAACAGATGCGAAATAGGTTATAATGGCATATATTTGTAAATTGACCAAAGAGAGGTTATGAAGATGGCAGAAATCACCGAAAGCAAAAACTTTATCCACGCTTTCATTGAAGAGGATATTGCCGAGGGCGGTCGCTACGAAGGCGCTACCGTCCACACCCGTTTCCCGCCCGAGCCCAATGGCTATTTGCACATTGGTCACTGCAAGGCACTGATCATTGACTTCGGCACTGCAGAGAAATTCGGCGGGCTTTGCAACCTGCGCATGGACGACACCAACCCCACCAAGGAAGATGTGGAGTTCGTCGAGGCAATCCAGGAGGATATCCGCTGGCTGGGCTTTGATTGGGGCGACCGATTCTTCTATGGCTCCGATTATTTTGAAAAGGATTACGAGTACGCAGTTGAACTGATCAAAAAGGGTCTTGCTTATGTCTGTGAGCTGACTCCCGATCAAGCAAAGGAAATGCGTGGCGATCTGAACACGCCCGCTACCTCACCCTACCGCGACCGTCCTATCGAAGAAAGCCTTGACCTGTTCCAGCGTATGCGTGCAGGTGAATTCGAGGACAATAAGTATACCCTTCGTGCAAAGATCGATCTTGCCTCCGGTAACTTCAATATGCGCGACCCCGTTATTTACCGTATCCGTCATATGCACCATCACCGCCAGGGTGATAAGTGGTGCATCTACCCCATGTATGACTTCGCGCATCCCATTCAGGATGCGCTGGAAGGCATTACCCACAGCCTTTGCTCCCTGGAGTTTGAAAACCACCGTCCCCTTTATAACTGGGTCGTGGAGAACGTTTCTGTGCCCCACCATCCCCGTCAGATCGAGTTTGCCCGCCTGGGTATCGACCACACGGTGCTTTCCAAGCGCAAGCTGAGAGCACTGGTGGAAAACGGCTATGTTTCCGGTTGGGACGATCCCCGTATGCCCACTCTGTGCGGTCTGCGCCGCCGTGGTTATACCCCTGCCGCGATCCGCAATTTCTGCGACCGCGTCGGTGTTGCCAAGAGCCCCAATACCATTGAGTACGGTTTCCTGGAGTATTGCCTGCGGGAGGACCTGAACGAAACTGCCGACCGCGTTATGGCTGTATTGAAGCCCATCAAGCTGACCATCACCAACTATCCCGAAGGTCAGAGTGAAACCTTTGAGGTTGAAAATAACCCCAACGATCCTGAGGCTGGCACTCGTACCATCACCTTCTCCCGGAATCTGTGGATCGAAGCGGATGATTTCCTTGCTGAGCCGATCCCGAAGTACAAGCGTCTGTATCCCGAGGGTCCTGAGTGCCGCTTAAAGGGCGCTTACCTTATTCAGTGCACTGGCTGTGTCAAGGACGAAAACGGCAATGTTACCGAAGTTCTTGCTACCTATGACCCCAACTCCCGTGGCGGCGATCCTGCCGACGGTCGCAAGGTCAAGGGCGCTACCATCCACTGGGTGGATGCCGAGAACTGCTGCGATGCCGAGGTCCGTCAGTACAGCAATCTGTTTGACGATCCCGATCCCGATGCCGCAGGAAAGGATTTCCTCGCCTGCCTGAATCCCAACTCTCTGGAAGTGCTCACCGGCTGTAAGGTGGAAAAGAGCCTTGAAAACGCCAAAGCTCCCGCCTCTTACCAGTTCATGCGTCTTGGCTACTTCTGCCCGGACAGCAAGGACTGCGCACCCGGTCATTTGGTCTTCAACCGCTCCGTCAGCCTGAAAGACAGCTTCAAACCCGGTAAATAATAAGTAAAACCCGAGCCATCCGGCTCGGGTTTTTTCTTATTTCTTTTCCTTCATTTGTGCCTGTAGGTGCATAGAAAGCACGGCAAGGGAGGTTGCCATATTCTCATTCTGCACAAGGATATTTTCCGGCACATCCAGATGGGTGGGCGCAAAATTCCAAACTGCCTTAATGCCGCACTCGATGAGCTGGTTGCAGACCTCCTGGGCAAACTTGGCAGGGACGGTAATGATACCCATCAGCACCTTGTTGCTCTTGCAGAAGCTTTGCAGCTGCTCCATGGGATAGATAGGTGTTCCTTCGTCGGTAGTTTCGGCAGTTGGCTTGATATCAAATGCCGCAAGGATATTGAGTCCGTAGGCATCAAAGCCGCTGTAGCCGCAGAGCGCCTGTCCCAGCTTACCTGCACCGATCAGCACCGCATCGGTGGTATTGTCGTAGCCCAAAAACTGCTCAATATCATCGATCAGCCGTTCCCGCAGGTAGCCGATTTTCGGTCTGCCGCCATCGCAGACCATAGCGAGGTCCTTACGCACCTGCACCTCGCCCATACCAAGTGCATTGGCAAGTGCCGTAGCCGAGATGTAAATGCTGCCGCCATCTTGCGTACTTTTCAGATAGGAAAGATAGCCCGGCAGCCGCTTTAATACCGCCTTTGATATTTCTTTACGCTGCATAGGAAGCACCTCTTCATTCGATACAAATTTATATCGATATAATTTTGTATCGATTATAGCAAAGGTATTCCTATATTGCAAGTGTAAATTTAGGCACAACTTGTCTGCCGGATCAGCTCTTTTCGCAACCGCAGCATGATCCTTTTTTCCAGGCGCGATATATAGGATTGGGAAATCCCCATCTTTTGCGCAACTTCCTTTTGGGTCAGTTCCTTGTAGCCGTAAAGTCCGTAGCGCATCAGCACGATCTCCCGTTCCCTTTGCGGCAGTTCCGAAAGTGCCTGCCGCAGCACACACAGATCCACATCATCCTCCATGGGACGCAGAATCATATCTTCATCCGTTCCCAGAATATCGCTTAAAAGCAGTTCGTTACCGTCATAATCCATATTGATTGGCTCATCTAAGGAAACCTCTGCTTTTTGGCAGGAAATCTTGCGAATATGCATCAAAATCTCGTTTTCGATGCAGCGGGAAGCGTAGGTTGCAAGCTTGATATTTTTATCCCTGCGGTATGTTCCTATCGCTTTAATAAGACCGATCGTACCGATAGAAATTAGGTCCTCCAGATTCACACCGGTGTTTTCAAACCGCCTTGCAATGTACACAACAAGCCGCAGATTCCGCTCGATAAGCAGTTGTTTTGCCTGCTCATCCCCGTTTTCCAGAGCGGCAAGCGCAACCTGCTCCTCCTGTCCTTTCAGCGGTGGCGGCAAAATATCGCTGCCTCCTATGTAAAAGATGCTTTCCTTTGGCAAAAGCCCGATCCATTCTAAAAACTGCGTCAGTTTCCCTTTCATGTTACTCCTCCCGTCAGCGCCTGGTATCCTTCCTGCCTTCCAATTTGCTGGGGCGCAAGTGCAACCAGCGTCCCGGCTTTTTTCTTGTCGATCGTAACCGTGTCCATCCTCAGTGCCAGCAGCATTCCATTGGGCTGACCCACAGCCCGATACGGAATCAGCCGCAAATTTTTATATTTTTGTGTTTCCATTGTAGATATCGGACTTAAAAGCTCCTGCTCTGTCAGCCCGGCTATCTTCCCTGCCACATCTGAGTCCACAACCAAAACGCTTTCGCCCGTAATTGGGTCTTTCAGCGTATTACCCGTATCCCGCAATGCGGTTAAGGTTACTTCTTTTCCCCGATAGGAAAGCTTGACTTCCGCGAATTGCTGCTGTGCAAATTTCCCTCGAAATCCAAGGTGACAAAGCAAGAATATACCGCCTGCGCCCAAAACAATGCTACCTATACTCTTTCCCTGAAATCCAACCGCCATACCACCCAGCGCAAGGCTAAGGATCACGAACAAAAACACCCGCCTTAGCGCGTGAACGCTGAAACCAAATGCGATTGCACCCATGATGGCAAGAAAAACGATTCGCCAGAATCCGTTTCCGAGAAAACCAAAGCCCGGCAGAATGCAAGCACCGGCATAAATACCGCCCAACGCCGCAGCCGCTGTCGACCTGCCAAATCGCAGAGGATGCCCGCAAAGCCGGTTTGTCCCCAAAAGAAGCAGCAGATCCACCGCAAAATTCAGAAGCACCACAAGGTCAATATATACCGTCAAGCCCGTCACCTCCATGAGCGCATTATACCTTTGCAGACCGGAAAAGATAGTCGCAATGCCGTTTCACTTTAACCGCAAATTCAGCTTGTCTGCGTCCGGAATCTCCCGCCATCTCAGCTCCGCGCAAAAAAACGGCAGCTGATTTCCTCAGCTGCCGTTTCAATTTGTCGTTAAGTTTCCGGACGCTCCACGCTGCGAATATTTTTCTCCGCCTTAAACCGGGGCACCATGATTTCATGGCCACAGCCCAAGCACCGCAGGCGAAAATCCGCACCTGTGCGCAAAACAAGCCATTTCTTTTCACCGCAAGGGTGCTCTTTTTTCATAACAAGCACATCATTCAGTCTAATATCCATACATGACCCTACTTTTTGATGGTTTCCCAATATTGTTTTGCCGCCTGTTCAAGCTTGTTAGGACCGTATCCGTAGTATTTTGCATCCTTAATGTCATCGGGAAGATATTGCTGCTGCACCCAATGACCGGGGTAATCGTGGGGATATTTATAGCCCTGCTCCCGCTCCATGGTGTAAGAATCCGCATGGACATTCTGCAAATGCCGGGGAAAACCTCTTCCCTTGCCGTTGCGAACATCTGCCATAGCAGAATCCAAAGCAATGTGACCGGAATTGGATTTGGGCGATGTAGCCATCAGCACAGCTGCATCCCCGAGGGGGATCCTTGCTTCCGGCATGCCTAATTTCAGCGCCATATCCACGCAAGCATTGACGATAGGAATGATCTGCGGGAACGCAAGTCCCACATCCTCCGCCGCGATCACCATCAGCCGCCGGCAGGCAGATTGCATCTGCCCTGCCTCCAAAAGCCTTGCAAGATAGTGGCAAGCTGCATCCGGATCAGAGCCGCGAATGGACTTTTGCAGCGCGGAAAGAAGATCGTAGAAATTATCCCCGTCCCGATCTGCCCGCAGAGCACTCTTTTGGGTAACAGCCTTGGCATCTTCCAATGTGATGGGCAGAATATCGCCATTCGGCTGTCCGGCAGAGAACAGAACCTCCACCGCGTTCATAGCTTTGCGCAAATCGCCACCGCAGGAACCAGCAATATATTCAAGTGCTCCCTCTTCCGGCTGCGCCTTCAGCGCCGTGCGCTCTTCCAAAAAACCAACTGCACGGCGAATCGCCTGCAGCGCCGCATCCCGGGAAATCTGCTTGAATTCGAATATGGTAGACCGGCTTAAAATCGCGTTAAACACATAGAAATAAGGATTCTCCGTGGTGGATGCGATCAGGGTGATCTTGCCGTTTTCGATGTACTCCAGCAGCGTCTGCTGCTGTTTTTTGTTGAAAGATTGGATCTCATCCAGATAAAGCAGCACACCGTTGGGCGCCATAAATGTATCAAGCTGTGACACGATCTCTTTGATGTCCGCAGTGGACGCAGTTGTCGCGTTCAGTTTATACAGCGTGCGGTTTGTCTGCTTTGCGATGATATTGGCAACGGTGGTCTTTCCCGTGCCGCTGGGACCGTAAAAGATCATGTTGGGAACTTTTCCGGAATCGATCAAGCGGCGAAGCACCGCATTTTTACCGAGAATATGCTCCTGTCCGAACACTTCGTCCAATGTTTCCGGACGCAGTAGATCTGCCAAAGGCTGGTACATAGGCCGCTCCTTTCTTCCTTAAAATGTGGTTACTTCTTCCACAGCTGGGGCTGCATTTTCGACGCGGATTGCTGACAGCACCGGGCCAAGCTCCTCTTGGTAAAGATAGTGTCTTTCCGCACTGATTTTAGCCTCCACCATAACCCAGCTGCGGGATTCCAGCTTACCGGCATCTGCGTATTGGCAGGGAATGCCGCAGAACTGAATATCGTCAACACAGCAGGTCATAACAAATCTGCCGGGGGCAAACATGCCGTTTTTCTCTCTGCGCAGCATGGCGACCTGCGCCTTGAAGCGCACGGTCTTACCGTGGTATTTTTGTGGCTCTTCCGTTACATCCCGATACCAAAGGGCATAATCCTCGTCCTTGACATCAATGACAGGCGCGTTAATATCGAAAGGCAGCGGATCTTCCACATCGTCAAACTCCGTAGTACCGTCGGTGTAATCGTAAAGGATGTCAATGCGGCGGCTGGCTGCTCTGGCAATCTTGTGGAAGGGCATGGTATCTGCGCCCTTTTCCAGCCGGTTGAAAACAACCATCTGTGCGCCAACCAGCTTGTCCATCACAAGATTACGCATATTGGCATTGTAGGTCATAAAGGTAGTGCTGTCGGCAAACATAACCTCCTGGGCAACCACCCAGTTTTCAGGAAAACGGCTGTAAAGATCGCCAACCTGCTGCATGCCGTTAAGCTCCGCAACAATGCGCTGGGCTTTGCACTTTTTCGCAAGAGCCTGCAGCTGCTTTGTGGTAACGGTCTGCTGATCCAGCACCTCAAGGAAAACATTCTGGTGGGGATAGGTAGAAAAATCGTACTCCTCTTCTCCCTCTTCGAATACCAGCAGCAAAGTGCGCTCACCGGCATTAAAGCGGGGGTCTTCCAATGTTTCCTGAATAAACTTCGTCTTACCGGAATCCAAAAAGCCGGTAAAGGCATATACCGGGATCTGCACCATAGTTTATACCCCGAAAAGAGCCGCAACTGCCTGCTCGTCAAGCTGAGAACCGATCACGCACAGCTTGCCGATCACTGCAGCAGAGCCGGTGCGTACATCATGCTCCTCGGGAACATAGTCAAAATGGATCCAGCTGCCGTCAGCGCCGGCAACGATGCCCTTCGCCCGCAGAACCATACCGTAACGACCGGTATCCAGGCAATGCAGCGCAGTTTTAATCTCTTCCGCTGTAAACTTCTTAGCCGTTTCAACACCCCAGGAGGTAAACACCTCATCGGCATGGTGGTGGTCGTGACCGTGGTCATGACCGCAGGAGCAGTGACCGTCCTCATGATGGTGATGGTGCTCATGCTCTTCATGGTGGTGACCGCAGCAGCAATGACCCTCTTCATGATGGTGATGATGCTCATGCTCCTCGTGATGACAGTGGCAGCAATGGTGCTCTTCTTCCTCATGGTGATGATGACCGCAGCAATGATGCTCTTCTTCCTCATGATGATGGTGACCGCAGCCATGATGCTCTTCTTCCTCGCGATGGTGATGACCGCAGCAGCAGTGACCCTCTTCATGATGATGGTGATGCTCGTGCTCCAGCTCCTCAAGAGAAGCCGCCAGGGATGCTTTACCCTCCATAGCCTCCATCAGCTGATCGCCGGTCAGCTCACTCCAAGGTGTTGTGACCAAAGCCGCATCTTTATTGTGCTCACGCAGCAGCGCAACAGCTGCATCAAGCTTTGCCTGGGGAATGGAATCCGTGCGGGAAAGAATGATGGTACCGGCAGTTTCGATCTGGTTGTTATAAAACTCGCCAAAGTTCTTCATATAGACCTTGACCTTGCCGGCATCGGCTACAGCAACGGTATTACCCAGTACAACATCGTCATTTGTCACCTTCTGCACCGCAGCCACAACATCGGAAAGCTTACCAACACCGGAAGGCTCAATGACGATCCGATCGGGAGCATACTCGGAAATCACCTGCTCCAGCGCCTTACCGAAATCGCCAACCAGGCTGCAGCAAATGCAACCGGAGTTCATTTCCGTAATGTTGATGCCGGCATCCTGCAGAAATCCACCATCGATGCCGATCTCGCCAAATTCGTTTTCGATCAGCACCAGCTTTTCGCCTTGATAGGCTTCCTGGATCATCTTTTTGATGAGTGTCGTCTTGCCTGCGCCGAGAAAACCGGAATAAATATCAATTTTTGTCATGGAAAACACCTTCTATTCAGAATTTCCCATATATTATACCACCAAGCCATCAATATGACAAGTCAAAATTCCATGAAGTTTCGACCCATTTCCCTTGAATTCGACAAACTGTTTTCGTTATCTTAATATCAGGCTGGCACTCCCCCGCTGCGACAACCGCCCGCCAAAACGCCGCCCCGGCTCTCCCCCGGGGCGGCGCTTAATG
>JAZQHM010000072.1:0-4102 GCA_045540575.1 Faecousia sp.
AAAGGGAGGTGTCCAAAATCTCTGATTTTGGACGGAGGGATTCATCGCCCGCAGGGCGATATGCCGCTATGCGGCATAAATATCCCCCAGTCAGCCTGTTCGGCTGACAGCCCCCTTTAGGCAAGGGGGCCTAGTGTCCGATAAACCACAATTTGCTACAATAAATAATACTCTATTATATCAGCACGGCGTCACAATTTCTAGCCCCAATATAAAATTCGTATATGGGCTTGTTTCTTGAGGGAAGAAGCGGTATAATGGAGGGAAATTGATAATTTGGAGGAGAATTTCTATGCTTCTTGGCGGTATTCTGCTGCTCAGCGTGGTGATTGCGGTGGTGCTTTTTGCTGCAACCGGTCTGTGGTGGTGGCTCCCTGTGGGTTTTTTGGTTGGCGCGCTGGCGTCGCTCGTGGTGGCGTTTTTGTTCTTTTGGGGCATGTCTGCGGTCGTGGATTTGAAAAAACCACAAGAAAAGGACAGCAAATTCTACCGCGCCACAGCAAAGCTCTACATAGCATTTCTTGTTAAGGTGCTTCGCGTTCGTATCCATAGCGTTGGCACAGAGAAAATCCCCAAGGACGGTCGTTTTCTGCTGGTATCCAACCACATTTGTGACGCAGACCCCATCGTGCTGATGCACTGCTTCCCCAATAGCCAGCTGGCATTTATCTCCAAGCGGGAGGTTAGCTCCTATTTTCTGGTAGGAAAATATATGCACCGGCTGCTTTGCCAGCCCGTCAACCGGGAAAACGACCGGGAAGCGCTGAAGACCATCCTGCGCTGCATTCAGCTCATCAAGGAGGATGTGGTGAATGTTGCGGTGTTCCCCGAGGGATATATCCATCCCGACCGGAAGCTCCATCACTTCCGCCACGGTGTTTTCAAGATCGCCACCAAAACCAATGTGCCTATTGTGGTCTGCACCTTGCAGGACACTCCGCTGATCTTCAAAAATATGTTTAAAAAGCCGGTGGATCTTAAGATGCACCTGCTGGATGTGATTCAGCCCGAGCAGTATGCCGGCATGACCACCGTAGAGCTCAGCGAGAAGATCTACAACATGATGGCGCAAGATCTGGGTCCTGCACTGGTATCGGAGGAATAAGCGTGGGCTGGGAGTTTTATGTAGCGCAGATTATCGGCGTACTGACTACGGTGTGTATGGTGGTTGCCAACCAGCTGAAGGATATGCGGTATATCCTGCTGGTGCAAATGCTGGCAAATGGCTTAGCTGCCACCAGTGCGGCGATGCTGGGCGGCTTGTCCGGAGCGTGGATCTGCTGTGTGGCGGCAGTGCAGACGGGTGTGCTGTACCTTCTGGATAAAAAGGATGCACCGGAAAAGCTGCGAAAGTGGCTGCTTTTACTGTTTGCTATCATGTATATTGCCGGAACGGCAGTGGTGTACAACTCCTGGCGGGATCTGATTTCCTGTGCAGGTGCGATGCTTTTCCTGCTGGCGGTGATGCAGAAAAAGCCTTCCCGCTATCGCGGTTACATTTGTGTTAATGCGTTTTTGTGGACGGTGTACAATTTGTCGATTCTCGGCTTTGGCAATGCGCTGACCAATGCAGTGGAGCTGGGCTCTGCCGTTGTGGGCATTATTCGGCTGGATCTGAAAAAGAAAAGCACATAAACACCTCTTGATTTGTGAGGGGAATGGCTGTATAATATGTCATCAAGAATAATTACCCGAAATTGGGGAGGAAATACACATGAAAAACAGCGAAAAGACTTTGGATATGATCGTGAACCTCTGCAAAAACAGAGGCTACGTCTACGCAGGCTCCGAAATCTACGGCGGTCTGGCAAACTCTTGGGACTACGGTCCTCTTGGTGTGGAGTTTAAGAATAATGTCAAGAAAGCATGGCTGAAGAAGTTCGTGCAGGAAAGTGAACACAATGTCGGTCTCGATGCCGCCATTATCATGAACCCTCAGACTTGGGTTACCACCGGTCACGTGGGCAGCTTCTCCGACCCGCTGGTGGACTGCAAGGGCTGCGGCTCCCGTCAGAGAGCTGACCAGTTGATCTCTGCTTCCGAAAGTGGCAAAAGCGTCAATGTGGACGCCATGAACACCGACGAGATGAACGATTTCATTGCCGACCACGAGGATGTCATTTGCCCCGTCTGCGGCAAGCATCACTTTACCTCTATCCGCAACTTTAACCTGATGTTCCAGACCAAGATCGGTGTTACCGAGGACAGCTCCTCTGTTGCCTATCTTCGTCCCGAGACCGCCCAGGGTATTTTCGTAAACTTTGCCAATATTCAGCGTACCACCCGTAAGAAGCTGCCCTTCGGCGTCTGCCAGGTGGGCAAGGCATTCCGTAACGAGATCACCCCCGGCAACTTCACCTTCCGTACCCGTGAGTTCGAGCAGATGGAGTGCGAATTCTTCTGCCAGCCCGGCACCGACCTTGAGTGGTTTGCTTACTGGAAGGATTACTGCGTCAACTGGCTGCTGAGCCTCGGCATCAAGAAGGAGTCCCTGCGTCTGCGCGATCATGACCCCGCCGAGCTGGCATTCTACTCCCGCGCTACTACCGATATCGAGTATCAGTTCCCCTTCGGCAACGGCTGGGGCGAGTTGTGGGGCATTGCTGACCGCACCAACTATGACCTCGGTCGTCATCAGGAAGCCTCCGGTAAGAGCCTGGAATATTACGATCAGGAGCGCAACGAGCACTACATTCCCTATGTCATCGAGCCCTCTCTGGGCTGCGACCGCGTAGCGCTGGCATTCCTCTGCGAAGCTTACGATGAAGAGGTGGTTGGCGAGGATAAGAAGGGCAACCCCGATATCCGCACCGTGCTGCACCTGCATCCGGCTCTGGCGCCCTTTAAGGCTGCCGTCCTGCCCCTTTCCAAGAAGCTCAGCCCCAAGGCAGAGGAGATCTACAAGGAGCTGAAGAAGGACTTCATGGTAGACTTCGACGATGCCGGCTCTATCGGCAAGCGTTACCGCCGGGAAGACGAGATCGGCACACCTCTTTGCATCACCGTTGACTTCCAGACCGTGGGCGATGAGGAAACAGAGGCAGATAACTGCGTCACCGTCCGCGACCGCGACACCATGGAGCAGGTCCGTATCCCGATCAGCGAGCTGAAGGCATATATCGAAGAAAAGTGCCGCTTCTAATAATCCAAGCAATGCCCCGGAGATTTTCTCCGGGGTATTTTTATGTATAGGTGCGCAGAAAATGGGGCATACTCCTTTTCAAAAGGAGGCAAAACCATGAAATTGCGGGATATTATGACAAATACGGTGGTCAGCATCCATCCGGAGGAGTCGGTGGCGGTAGCTGCCCGGACCCTTACACATTATAATATAGGCGCGCTGCCGGTCTGCGGAGATGACGGAAAGCTCTGCGGCGTGCTGACGGATCGGGATCTGGTGACAAGGTGCCTTGCACCGGGGGCTGCGGCAGAATCCACCAAGGTCAGAGATGTCATGACCGCCCAGGTGGTCTCCGCATCGCCGGAAATGGATACTGCGGTGGCAGCTCATCTTATGGGCAGGCAGCAGGTCCGGCGGCTGCCGGTGGTGGAAAACGGCAGGCTTTGCGGCATGGTTAGCCTGGGAGATCTGGCAGTAAGAGAGGAATTGAATCCCGACGCGGGGGATGCTTTGGGGGACATCAGCACCAATATTTCGCGTCGCTAAACAAATGTAAAAACATTTGCAAAAATTTAGAAAAAAGATGTTGACAAACCCCCAATGGGGTGATAATATAAGCAGGCTGCGCGATGAACGGGTCACCGGGAGCACAGCCGCGGAAAAAACTTTCAAAAAAAGAACAAAAAGTTCTTGACAAGAAGGCTACTTTCTGCTAGAATGAGCAAGCTGACCGTTTTTGGCGGCGACTGTACCTTGTAAATTGAATAATGTGAGACAAACTATAACACCTTGGACAATTTATAAATGGATTGTTTGAGATTATTCGTGTACGAATGAACGAAACAGCCAACGAAAATTCTTGAGTAATTTGCTAGACAAATGATTCAAAACATGATTTTAGAGCTTCGGCTTTAAGATACAATTTTTTGAGAGTTTGATCCTGGCTCAGGACGAACGCTGGCGGCGTGCCTAACACATGCA
>JAZQHM010000073.1:0-45299 GCA_045540575.1 Faecousia sp.
GTGGTCGTTGGTCCTCTGGAAGCTGTTCAGCTGCCCAAGTACATGAAGGACAAGGAGTACGAGGCTGCTGCCGCTGCCGCTGCTGCTGAGAATGCTGCAAAGGCTGCTACCACTGTGGAAGTTAAGGAGCTCAGCTTCGACGAGCTGCTGGCTACCAAGGTGCCCGCGATCGAGGTTAAGACCTGGGATACCCAGTACAAGGGCTACAACCCCGAGTCCTCCACCTTCGTCACCATCGGCGAAAGAATCCACTGCATCGCTCCCTCTATCCGCAAGGCTATGGACGAGCGCGATCCCGAGCCCATTCTGCAGCGTGCATACGAGCAGATCAAGGCCGGCGCTACTTATCTGGACGTCAACATCGGACCTGCTGAGAAGGACGGTCCCGAGCGTATGATGTGGGCTGTCAAGCTGCTGCAGGAGAACTTCAACAATGTTCCTCTGGCACTGGATACTGCCAACATGAAGGCAATCGAAGCCGGTATCAAGGTTTACAACCGCACCAACGGCAAGCCCATCGTCAACTCTGCTGACGCTGGCTCCCGTATCGGCTACATCGATCTGGCTGCTGCCAACGACGCTATTTGTATCGCACTTTGCTCCGCTGACGGCATCGCAAAGGACAACGAAGAGCGTATGATGCACTGCGACAACATGCTCGAGCGCGGCATGAGCCTTGGTATGGATGCCACCGACCTGTGGTTCGACCCCCTGTTCCTGGTTGTCAAGGGCATGCAGGATAAGCAGATGGAAGTTCTGGAAGCCATCAAGATGTTCTCCGAGAAGGGTCTGAAGTCCACCGGTGGTCTGTCCAACAACTCCAACGGCGCACCTAAGCACGTTCGTCCCATCATGGACGCAACCCTGGTTGCCATGTGCATGATGCAGGGTCTGACCTCCGCTATCGTTAACCCCAACGATCAGCGTCTGATGGAGACCATCAAGTCCTGCGACATCTTCAAGAACAACGTGCTGTACTCCGACAGCTATCTCGATTAATTCTAATATCCCTGCGTTTTATGGCTGGGAGGGAATCTCCCTCCCAGCCATTTTGCTTTTGGGAGACCCGTTTGCGGTGCCCGGCAGAAGCTGCGCCTGACGAAGCAGGCTTGCTTCCAGCCGACCGCGGCACTCGCTTGCCTGCTCGCTATTTCTGCCGCAGGCAGCGCTCGCACGCGCGACCCTTCCGGATTTTGCTTGTTTGAGGTGAGCGTATGAAGCTTCAAAAATCCTTGACAGGCTGCACCTTTGGCATTCTGGGTGACAGCTACTCTACCTTTGAAGGCTACATTCCCCAGGATAACCGCTGCTATTATCCCCGGGAAGAGGTAAGCAATGTGCGGAGTGTGGAAGAGTGCTGGTGGCATATTTTAATGCAACGCAACGGCATGCATTTGGCAATCAACGAAAGCTATTCCGGCGCTACGGTCTGCACCACAGTCCGGGAAGGCTTGCCTTTCTCGTCGGCATTTACCGAGCGGGCAAGGCGCTCTTTTTCCGGCGCAATGCCCATGGATGTTATTTTCGTCTTTGGCGGAACCAATGACAGCTGGCTCAGCCGCCCCATTGGCGAGGTCAAATTTTCCAATCGAACCCAAGAGGATGTAAAGCAGGTCCTGCCGGCATATTGCGATGTTTTGGAATATATCCGGGAGCGTAACCCCGAGGCGCTGGTGGTGTCTGTCATAAATACCCAGCTGGAGCCTCAGATCCACGCAGGCATGCTCTGCGCCAATGGACATTATGGCGCTGTGACGGTAGAACTAAAAGACATCCACAAAGAAAACGGCCATCCCAGCGTGCTGGGCATGAGCCAGATCGCAGAGCAGATTGAATCGGCTCTGCTGTAAAATCGTATATCCAGCCATTCGTGGCTTCATATAAATTATTTATCAGGAGGAAAAGACTATGAGTGTATTGACTGATCTGATTTATGGCGGCAGCAATGCCGTTGCAGGCCTTGTAGAGGGCGCTGTGAACGATGCCATTGCTAAGTACGGTGCAGACAAGGAAATTGCCTTCCCCGATACCGCCTATTGCTTCCCCACCATTTATGCCGCTACCGGCGTAAAGGTCAAGACCCTGGGCGATCTGCCTGCTTGCGTGGGTGTGCTGAAGAGCCTTATCACCAATCAGGAGGATTTGGGACAGGCGCTGAATGCCGGTCTTGCTACCGCTGTTGGCGCGGAGATCATCGAGGGTCTTAAGTATGTAGACGGTGGCGACCCCTACGCAAACGAAACCGGTATCGGCTTCGTTCCCGACCCCATCATCCGTTCTCTTGGTGTTCCTCTGGTTACCGGCGATATCCCCGGTGTTGCCGTTGTTTTGGGCAAGGCAGATAATGCAGCCGATGTTGTAAAGGTTGTGAAGGACTACCAGAGCAAGGGCATTATGACCTTCCTGGTGGGCGATGTTATCGAGCAGTGCGCCGAGGGCGGCGTGAAGATGGGTCTTGAGCTGCGCGTGATCCCTTTGGGTCATGATGTCACATCCGTTATCCATGTTGTTACCGTTGCTGTCCGCGCTGCGCTGATCTTCGGCAATGTCCAGCCCGGCGATTTGGGCGGTCTGCTTACTTATACCAAGGAGCGCGTTCCCGCATTTGTCAACACCTTCGGCGCAATCGACGCGGTTGTGGTTTCTGCCGGTGCAGGCGCTATTGCACTGGGCTTCCCCGTTGTGGTGGACATCGATCTGGGTGAAAACCAGGTTCCCGGTGCGCTGGAGAGCGTTTGCGATCACGCAGAGACCGTTAAGAAGTCCCTGGAGCTGCGCAACATTAAGATCAAGGTCACCGAGCTGCCTATCCCTGTAGCATTTGCAGCTGCCTTTGAAGGTGAAATTATCCGTAAGGCAGATATGCACAACGAAATGTGGTCCTCCAAGAATCCCACTGCTGAGCTGGTGGTGATGAAGGAGCTGAATGAGGTTGAAGACCACAAGATTACCATCATCGGACCCGACCTGGATGCCGATAAGGATCTGGCGCTGGTCAGCTATGTAGAGGGTGCCGGCAAGAAGATGCAGGTGGACTTTGAGAGCGTTATCGAGCGCAAGTTCCATGCATGGTTTAACTACATGGAAGGCGTCATGCACACCGGTCAGCGCAATCAGGTTCGTGTTCGTGTTTCCAACGCGGCATTTGAAGCCGGTGTCCGGCTGAAGGACTTTGCAGAAGTGCTGTATGTGATGATCATGAACGAGTTTGAGGCAGTTGTTGACAAGTGCCAGGTCACCATCATCACCGACGCTGCCGAGGCTGCCAAATTCCGCGACGAGGTGGCTATGCCCCGTTATGCACAGCGCGACGATCGCCTTGCTTCCATGACCGACGAGTCTGTTGACCGTTACTATACCTGTATCCTCTGCCAGTCCTTCGCCCCTGCGCACTGCTGCGTGGTCACCCCCGAGCGTTTGGGTCTTTGCGGCGCGGTCAGCTGGCTGGATGCCAAGGCTACCAACGAGCTGGATCCCAACGGTCCTTGCCAGCCCATCTTCAAGAAGGGTCTGATTGACGAGCGCACCGGTCGTTACGAGGAAGTCAACCGCATGGTGGCGGAAGCAACTCACGGCGCTGTTGAGAATGTGACGCTGTACTCCATTTTGGAAGATCCCATGACCTCCTGCGGCTGCTTCGAGTGTATTTGCGGCATCGAGCCCATGAGTAACGGTGTTATCGTTGTCAACCGTGAGTACAAGGGCATGACCCCTGCCGGCATGACCTTTGGCGAGCTGGCAAGCTGCACCGGCGGCGGTGTTCAGACTCCCGGTTATATGGGTCACGGTCGTCACTTTATCGCTTCCAAGAAGTTCGTATCCGCAGAAGGCGGCATCGAGCGTATCGTTTGGATGCCCAAGGAGCTGAAGGACGATGTTGGCGAGCGGCTGAATGCAACTGCCAAGGAACTGTACGGCATCGAAAACTTCTGCGACATGGTCGCTGACGAGACCATCACTACCGAGTGCGAGGAACTGCTCAACTGGCTGACCGAGAAGGGTCATCCCGTTCTGGGTCTGGAACCCCTGATGTAAGCGGTGAGTCACCGCTGACAATTCGAGCCTGAAAGTCTTGTGGTTATCGTTACACCATTGGGCGCTCCCGGTTCGACACAGCGATAATTGAAGGTGCGGCGGCTTAGCCGCCGCACCCTTTTTTGCAAAAACACAAGAGAGGAACTTCCCAAAATGAAAGTAACCTTCCAAATTGAGGGCGCAAGCTCCGTTCAAATCGAATGCAACGCCGGAGATAATTTGCTGGAACTGGCGCGTCGGGCAAATGTAGCCATCGACGCACCTTGCAGCGGCAACGGCTCTTGCGGCAAGTGCCGCGTGAAGCTTCTGGAGGGAGAGGTGGAGTCTATCCCCTCCCGCCATATCTCCGACGAGGAATATAATGCCGGCTGGCGCTTAAGCTGCAACAGCAAGGTGGTTTCTGACTGCACCGTGCTGGTGCCGGACATCGCATCTGCTTATCAGAGCCGGATGAAGACTGCTGACCTCAGCAGCCCAGAGGAAGTGGCAATTTTCGAAAATTGCCAGACCCAGCTGAAAGAAAGCGGAATCGCTTTTGAAAACAATTTCCGCGGGGTGGTGCTTACCATGGCAGAGCCTACGGAGGACGACACCATGCCCGACAACGAACGTCTGACATGGGCGCTGCAGGAAGCATTGGGCGTCGAAAAGGTAAAGATTCCCTACGGGGTTATGGCAAAGCTGGCGCACACCCTGCGGGAGCAGAATTTTACGGTCTGCGTTAAGGGTGAAATGCAGGAGGATACCTTCCTTTGTATGGAAATCTGCGGTCCGGAGGATACTGCCATCGTCGGCTGCGCCATCGATATCGGAACCACCACAGTTTCTATGGTGTTGGTGGATCTGACAAGCGGTAAAATTCTGGCAAAGGGCTCTTCCGGAAACGGACAGATCCGCTATGGCGCGGATGTCATCAACCGCATCATCGAATCTACCCGTCCCGGCGGCAAGAAAAAGCTGCAGGACGCCATCGTAAAGGAGACCCTGACCCCCATCATTGCAAATCTTTGCAAGAGCGCCGGTATTAACGCAAGAAGCATTTTGCAGCTTGCCATTGGTGCCAACACCACCATGAACCATCTGCTCATCGGCGTGGATGCCGACCCCGTGCGGATGGACCCCTATATCCCCAGCTTCTTCGGCTGGGAGGGTCTGCTGGCCGGCGATCTGCACCTGCCTGCCAACCCCCTTGCGCCGGTGATCATTGCTCCCAACATTGGCTCTTATGTAGGCGGCGACATTACCGCCGGCACGCTTGCCACCATGATGTGGGATAAGGACGAAATGACGCTGTTCATCGATCTTGGCACCAACGGCGAGATCGTATTTGGCAACCGGGATTTCCTTATGAGCTGCGCATGCTCTGCCGGTCCTGCCTTTGAAGGCGGCGATATTTCCTGCGGCATGCGGGCAACCGACGGCGCGGTGGAAGCGGTGACCATTGATAAGGACACCATGGAGCCCACCTTGACCATCGTAGGCGATGCCGGACAGAAGCCTGTTGGCATCTGCGGCAGTGGCATTATCGACATCATTTCCGAGCTTTACCGCTGCGGCATTATCAATGCCAAGGGCATGTTTATCCGGGAAGGCGACCGGGTGCAGCGGGATCAGCACGGCATGGGTCGCTATGTGCTGGCAACTGCCGAAGAAAGCGAAACCGGCAGAGAGGTTTCCATCAACGAGGTGGATATTGACAACTTTATCCGCGCCAAGGGTGCAATCTACTCCGGTATCGATACCTTGCTGCAGAGCGTGGATATGACCCCCGATTGCATCGATCAGGTTGTGGTTGCCGGTGGTATCGGCAGCGGCATCAACATGAAAAATGCGGTGAACATCGGCATGCTGCCGGATGTGGAGCTGGAGAAATACCGCTATATTGGCAATTCCAGCCTTACCGGCGCTTATGCGATGGTCGTCAGCGATATGGCAACGAAAAAGTGCCACGAGGTGGCGGCAAATATGACATATCTGGAGCTTTCTACTTACCCCGGATACATGGATAGCTTTGTGGCTGCCTGCTTCATTCCCCATACAGACAGCAGCCTGTTCCCCAGCAGCACGCAGGAGTAAAAACCAATAAATTGCGGTTTATGGGGTAAATAATCAACCGGTTTGTCATCCCGAGCGACCAAACGGGAGTCGAGGGATCTACGCATTATCGTCCCTGCTAAGCAGATAATCGGTGCGAAGATCCCTCCACGCGGCTTCGCCTTGGTCGGGATGACAACATTGTGGGTAATTGTAAAACTGCCCGATAAACTGAAATTTGCACAGGAGTTAGTTTATGCAGATCGAAAATAACAAAGAAGAAGTACCTTTTTCCCACTACGAAGGCTTGTTCCGCGTCCTGCAGCCGGAGGAGGCTGCGGCAAGAACCGGTGCGAAATGGGATGGAAAGGAATTTTATGTAAACCTACTAGGCAGAGAGTTTGCCATTTCCCACCCGGATTATGCCATTCGGGCAATGGATGGCGGCGCAATTCCGCCGCTGCCTACCCAGACCTTCCTGCTGCGCTACTTGCTGGAGGGCAAGCAGGTGACATGGGAAGGACAGTGGAAGACCTTCCGGGAAATGCCTTGGGGCGAGCTTTACATCAAGCCCTACACCGGTCGCGTTCTGACCCGGGCTGCCTTTACCTTCGGTACGCGGGTGGCAGCTTTTCAGGCAGGCTGCGAAAAAATGGGTGCCACAGCCGTCAATCACGGCGACGCGGGATATCTGTTTGACCTCATTGGCGGCTACAAGATGCAGATTCTCGTTTGGGAAGGTGACGATGAGTTCCCGCCCAATGCTCAGGTGCTGTATTCTGACAATTTTGAAACCGGATTTGCCCCGGAGGACCGGGTGGTTGCCGGTGACATTCTGATTTCCACCATCAAGGCGAATATGTAAGAGGTTTTTCATGGAATACGTTATTGAGTTTATCGTCTGCTTTGTGGCAGGCATTGGTGCGGGCTTGGGTACCGGCTTTGCCGGAATGAGTGCAGCGGCAGTCATTACACCCATGCTCGTCACATTTCTTGGCATGGAGCCCTATGCCGCAGTTGGTATTGCACTTGCATCCGATGTTCTGGCATCGGCGGTAAGCGCATGGATCTATGGGAAGAACAAGAATCTGGACATCAAAAACGGTCTGATCATGATGATCACGGTTCTGATTTTTACCATGGTAGGCAGCTGGGTGTCCAGTCTGGTGGACAGCAATACAATGGGCGGCGCATCCGTGTTTATGACAATGATTCTGGGTGTAAAATTCATTGTCAAGCCTGTGATGACCACAAGGGAAGCCATGGAGGCGGTCAGCGCAAAAAAACGGGTGATCCAGTCCGTTCTTTGCGGCACGATGATCGGCTTTATCTGCGGATTTATCGGCGCAGGCGGCGGCATGATGATGCTGATGATCCTGACCATGGTGCTGGGCTATGATTTAAAGACAGCGGTGGGAACAAGCGTGTTTATTATGACCTTTACGGCATTGACAGGCTCGCTGAGCCACTTTGCCATTGGAGGCGCGCCGGATTGGCTGGCACTGGTGTACTGTGTGCTTTCTACGCTGCTGTGGGCGCGGATCGGTGCCCGTTTTGCCAACAAAGCCACACCCAAGACCCTTAACCGGGCAACTGGAGTGATTCTTGTGGTGCTGGGTATCGTTATTCTGGCAGTAGAGCATCTCGTAAAATAACAATTGCCCACAGGCAAAGGCCTGTGGGCATCGTTTATTCCTCTTCCGGCATCATTTTCTTCATGACCCGCTCGGTAAAAGACACCTGCAAACACACAAGAGTGGCGGGTATCAGCGGCAGTAAGACCGGCATATTGTAAACCAGCGTGGCTGCGCCCCAAAAAAGGGCGGCAATGGCAGCCGTGGAGGGCAGGTGACCGAATGCCACCAGTGCTGCGTTGCGGTGCAGCTGCCAAAAGCCGTATTGGAAACGGGATTCCAGCGGAACCAGCCAGCATAGCGTGGCAAAGGGAATCACCATGGACACGAGGTACACAAGGGAAAATGCGCTGACGGCATTGCTTTCACCGCGGTCAAGGATGGCATTGTAGCCGCAATACAGCACAAAGCCAAGGAAAAACCATAATAGCGACAGCAAAATGCCACGCACCAGTTCCTGCTTTAAGGTGCGGAAGAACCGGCGGTAAGTGCCGCCCTCGCTGCCCCGGACGCAGCGGGCGATGCTGTCGTATAAGGCGATGGTGGCAGGAAACACCGTCACTACCGGCACACAGCAAACCAGCCACAGAAGGCTCAGTGCGAAAAGATCCGGAAGACGACCGATCCAGCGCCAAAGCCAGTTTTCTGTATCGAAAAATTTACCCAAAGAATCACCACATTTCTGCAGATTTCTTTTAGTATAGCATAAAAACCAAACAAAAAGCAACAGCGCAGCGTTTTTCCGCTGCGCTAAAAATTTACTTTTTACCAACCACCTGATACATGTTGTCTTCCGAAACTTTCACGGTAACGGTAAGATATTTGCTGAAAATTTCTGCAAGGGCATCTTCGTGCATAAGTCCCACGGAGACCTTGCTGGCGCTTCCCTCATGGTGGCGATCAATGGCGGCACGGCTCATGCCGTGGGCAACGCTCAGGGTGCCGCCGGGATTTAGAAGACTTGCAAGCTTAGCAATCAGCTTGTCCGGGTCGGGGAAGTGGGGGAAGGCGTTGTAGACCATGATACAGTCAAATTTCCGATCAAAGGAAACCTCTTCCACATCGCCGCAGAGGATGTTGACTTGAGGGTAT
Organism: Faecousia sp.; assembly: GCA_045540575.1. GTDB lineage: Bacteria > Bacillota > Clostridia > Oscillospirales > Oscillospiraceae > Faecousia. Next base: position 8,796 of record JAZQHM010000073.1, read on the forward strand.
TTTTCCCGGGCGATGCGCACCATTTCTGAGGAAATGTCGATGGCGGTCAAATCCAAAATACCTCGGGCAATGTAGTCCGGAAACAGCACACCGGTTCCGCATGCCACATCCAAAACCGCCTTTCCGGCGGTGATGCCGGCGTTGTCCAAAATGGTGGCGATCACACGATCGTTGCGGATCATATCAGCGTCCCAATGGTGTGCCAAACCGTCAAAAAAAGCGATGACATCCTGCTTGTTCATGCATTTTCTCCCTTGGGGTAGCGCACAGGGATCAGCTTTGCTTTGGTTAAAGCGAACACCACAGCAGGCATAATAACAAGCTGAATCACAATGCCGGGGATTCCTGTCACCAGTGAGGTGGTGACCCAGGCAAAAGCCGGGGTGCCGGGTGCAAAGATCAATGCCTTGGCAAGTCCGGCGATTACGCGGCCAAGCACCATGGCGGTTACCATGCTGATATAAAGATCAGCGGTAGTGCTTTTGGTGCGGACAAATTTCATCATCAGACCGGTTACGGCGCCATAAGCGGCGCACTCTACCATCATGCTGGGCAGCATGGCGAGGGGTGGCATGCTGGTGACGAGGCTGGAGATGGCAGGTCCTAGCAGACCGCACACCAAACCGTAAGGCCAGCCGCAGATCAAACCGCAAAGCAGCACCGGAATGTGCATGGGCAGGAAGATAGAGCCGGCATTGGGTACAGAGTGAAACGCCATAGGCAGCACCAGACAAAGAGCTGCGCAGACAGCAGTAAACACTAACTTTTTTACATAGGAAAAGTTCATGGATTTTCCCTCCTCTTTATTTCTGAAGCCATTATAAAACAAGGAAAACCCACTGTGAAGCCCCCTAGGGGGATAAAATTTTCAGAGTAATATATTTGACATAAGCCGTTATGGTGTGGTAGTATATACTAGAATTGCTGTGCTATGCGTTTTTAGCGAATAGAATCAGACAAAATGTTCCAAAGGAGAACGAAAATATGCTGAAATTGAAAGACGGTTTTATTTTGCGTGAGATCGGTGGCGACATTATGGTGATCCCCTCCGGCGAGGAGCTGGATCTGAACATGATGATCACCCTCAACGAAGCAGGCAAGTTCCTGTGGGAGCGGCTGCAGGAGGGCACTACTGAGGAGGCACTGCTGGAGGCTGTGCTGGGTGCTTACGAGATCGAGAAAGCAGAAGCCCAGGCATACATCAAAGAATTTGTGGAGAAACTGAATGGTTACGGTTTCCTTGCGTGATCGGGAAATGCCCCTTGCTCTGCTGATGCCCTTGATTCGGGAGCGTTTGGCAGAAGGTCAATCGGTGCGTTTTTCGCCTAAGGGTACCAGTATGCTGCCTATGCTGCGGCAGGGGGTCGACAGTGTGGTGCTGTCACCGCTGCAGGGAAAGCTGAAAAAGTACGATTTGCCGCTGTACCAGCGGCGCGACGGAAGCTTTGTGCTGCACCGCATCGTAAAAGCAGGGAAAACCTACACCTGCATCGGCGACAACCAGTTCCAGCTGGAGCATGGAGTGCGCCATGAGCAGATGATCGGCGTGGTGACGGCTTTTTATCGGGATAAAAAACGCTGGGAAATTTCTTCTGCGTGGTATTGGCTGTACTGCCGGCTGTGGCATTTTTCCCGGTTTCCCCGCCATGTGCTGATTCGGCTCAAAGCAAAGGTCAGGGGGCTTTTGGAATGAAGAAACAGACGGTTATTGGCTGGCTTTGTCGGCGGCTGCGCCGGCGCATACCGGGGCTGGTGCTGATGACCTTGACCAGTATTATGACGGCGGCGCTGGGTGTCATGTTTGCGCTGGGAAGCAAAAATGTGATCAACAGTGCCGTCAGCGGAACAAGGCAGGAGCTGATCCAGGCGGCTGTTTGGCAGGCACTGGTGATTTTGGGCATGCTGTTTTTTTCTGCGCTGCAAAGATACTGTAACTCCCGTCTGGAAGCGGAGTTGGATCAAGACTGGAAACGGGAGCTTACCCACCGGATTTTGCGCAGCGACTATGCAAAGATCGCGGATTACCACAGCGGTGAGCTGATCAACCGGCTGAACAATGATGTGCGGGCGGTGGACGAGGGTGTTTTGACGATCCTGCCCAGCCTGGCATCTATGATCACACGGTTGGTGGCGGCGGTTGCTGTGCTGTCCACAATGGTGCCGCTGTTTACGGTGCTGCTGGTAGTTGCAGGCGCTGTGCTGATAGGGATAACTGCTCTTGCCCGAAAGCGCCTGCGGAAGCTGAATAAGGCTGTGAGCCAGGCAAATGGCAAGGTTTCCGGCTTCCTGCAGGAGATCTTTGAGAAGCTGCTGCTGGTGCAGGCCATGAATGTGGAGCAGGAAGTGGAGCGTCGGGGCGATAAGCTGATGAGAAAGCGCTATGCGCTGCAGAAAAAACGCTGGACGATCTCCTTGGCAGCCAATACCTGCGTTCAGGTTTTGGGCTATGTTTCCGGTTTTGTGGCGCTGGTTTGGTGCGCCTTTGGCCTTTCTCAGGGAACGATGACCTTTGGCGAGCTGATGGCTGTGACCCAGCTGGTCAGTCAGCTGCAGTCACCCTTTGTGGCTTTGAGCGGCGCGCTGCCTAAGTACATAGCACTGGTTGCTTCCGGCGAGCGGCTGATGGAATTGGAAGAAGCCTGCGAAAACGAAGAAGCTGCACCGGTTTGCGACCGGGGTGTATATGACAAGGTGCAGGAAATCTGCGCCGACGCATTGGGCTTTGCCTATGACCGGGATATGGTGTTCCGGGATTGCAGCTTTGCACTGCCGAAGGGCGCATTTGCGGTGATTACCGGTCCTTCCGGTATTGGAAAGAGTACACTTTTGAAACTGCTGCTGGGCATTTTCAAGCCCAACGAGGGCAAGTTGTACTTTTCCGAAAATGGTGTCCAGCGGGCGGCAGACCGCTCCACAAGATCGCTGTTTGCCTATGTGCCCCAGGGAAATCTGCTGTTTAGCGGCACGCTGCGGGAGAATCTCCTGCTGACAAAGCGCGATGCAACCGAGGAGCAGATCCAACGGGCGATCTATGTCAGCAACATGGATGCCTATCTTTCCCAGCTGCCTCAAGGCTTGGAAACAGTGCTGGGCGAAAATGCCCATGGCTTGTCGGAAGGACAAGCCCAGCGGCTTTCCATTGCCCGGGCGATTCTGGACGATGCGCCGATCCTTCTTCTGGATGAGGCGACATCTGCGCTGGATGCCGAAAGTGAAGCAACGGTCCTGCGCAGAATCCGGCAGCTGCAGGATAAGACCTGCATTGCTGTGACCCACCGACCGGGAGCCATGGAATTGGCAGACTGGCAGCTGAAGGTGGAAAAGGGCAGCATTACCTGCCAAAAAATTGAAAAATAAGCAGCAGCGGAGTGGAAAACCACTCCGCTGTTTTTTGCTTGATTCCTGCAAATCTTTGTTTTGGGGGAGTGAAACGGGCTTTTTTTGGAATACTATAGGTAATTGCAGGAGGTCGGCTATGGAAAAGTACAGCGTTTTGATGTCGGTTTATCATAAAGAGAGGGCGCAGTATCTGCAAGAAAGTATAAAAAGCATTATGGAGCAGACTGTGCCGCCTGACGATTTTGTGCTGGTGTGCGACGGTCCGCTGACAAAGCAGCTGGATTCTGTAATCGAAAAGGCGCAAAAGCAGTATGGGGAGCTTTTGCAGGTGGTGCGGCTGAGAGAGAATATGGGGCTGAAAAACGCCCTGAATGCAGGCTTGCCCCTTTGTAAAAATGAACTGGTTGCCCGGATGGACTCCGATGACATTTGCCACGCAGAAAGGGCAAAATTGCAGCTGCAGTGCTTTCAAAGGATGCCGCAGCTGGGCATTGTAAGCGGTACGGTGGAGGAGTTTGAGGGCAATATAGACCACATTGTGTCTGTGAAGACCTTGCCCGAAAACGATGCTGAAATTCGCAAATATGCGAAAACCCGCTCGCCATTCAACCATCCTGCGGTGATGTACAAAAAATCCCTTGTGTTGAAAGTCGGCGGGTATCCCGGACCGGATTTATATGAAGATTATGCTCTTTGGATCAATTTGCTTTCGGCGGGGGTGAAAGGGCATAACCTTTCCCAAACGCTGGTGTATATGCGGGTGGACAGCGGCTTGTATGGTCGCAGAGGCGGTTGGGATTACTTTAAGAAAGCGGCGGCATTTCGCTGGGGCATGTTCAGCGAAAAGCATTTTTGCAGCCTTTGGGAAAGCCTATACAGTATTGGCGCCGCCTCGGTGGTTTCTTTGATGCCGACCCGTTTGCGCCGACGGATCTACAGAGGCGTTCTCAGAAAGCGGTAACGGCGAGGGATCGGAATGGATAGGAACAGATTGTTTCGGCTGTTGACGACGGCGCTGTGGACAGCAGCCGTGACCGGATACTTTTTTCAGTTTCCCTTTTCTTTTTTGGCGGCGCTGATCACACCCTGCGGTGTCGCCTATGTTTTCTTGCAGTTTCCCAAATATTATTTGCTGAAGAACAAAGTGTATTTGACGCTTTTGGGAGTATTTTTTGTGTATTTGGGTTATTCTGTGGTCGAGGCGCTGATATGGGGAACGGAATTTGTAAGAGTTTTGCGCTTTGGCGCGATTTTGGCGCTTCTTCCGCTGTGCTGTCTGGTCCACGATGGGGAATTTGAAACAAAATGGAAGATATTCTTCTGCTTGGCGGTAGCAAAAGCCGGTTTGCTGCTGCTTCTTTGGCTGTGGCTGATGCTGGTGGGTGACCATACGGCGCTACGCAACTGGGCATGGGAAAACGGTTTTGGAGATATTTATTTGTTGTCACGGTGGAATGCCAAGGTGCAGGTCCACGGAAATGCCCTGCTTTTGGTGGCATTTATCGTAGATTACAGCAGAAAAAACCGCTTTACCATCCAAAATGGCATCGTGCTGGCGGGAATTCTTGCGGCGGGGAATTTTGCGTTTGTCCTTGGCTTGGGCGCATTTTTTGCATGGCGGGGCTTTGCTTGGGTGAGAGAAAAGAAGATCAGCAAGCGCACGGTGGCGGCGATTTTAGTGTGTGGGCTCCTTTTGGGTGCGCCCTATGTTGCCGGGAAGATCGTGCAAAAAGCGGAGGTTTCTAACAAAACAAGGCTGGAGCAGGCGCAGGTGCTTTTAAATGCCAATCCGCTGATTGGAGAGGGACTGGGAAACTATATTCGCGCCCAAACCTCCACAAGAAATTATGACGGCGACCTTTATTTTGAGCTGCAAACGCTGTATATTTATAATCAGGTGGGGCTGTTTGGCCTGGCGCTTTCCTACTATCTTACGGTGTTGCCCTTGTGGCGCAAAGGCAGAAGTCGGGTGCTGCTGTACCTGATTTACCTTGTTTATTCTTTTTGGAATCCTTACTGCTGGGATATGACACATATCATTACCCTGCTGATTCTCATGAACACGCAGGCTTTGGGGGGAAATCATGATAAGAGCCATTATTACAGCCTACCATCCCTCTGCAAGCGCGGGCTTGAATGCAGAAGCGATCGCGAAGCAGGTGGATGAGCTGATCGTATGCGACAACAGCCCCAAAAGCAATGCAGCGCTTTTTGAGAAGGCTCATTATGTGTGGTTTGGGGAAAACCGGGGTCTGTCCGGGGCGTTCAATGCGGTGCTAAAAGACCCAAATATACCTTGGCGCGATGAAGATATGGTCATTTTCTTTGACCAGGATTCTTCTGTTCAGGAGGGGCATATTGCAAACATGGTGGCGGAATTTAAGCGCATTAAGGGAATCGGCTGCTTAGGACCGGTGTATTTTAACACCAGCAGCGGTCTTGTCGAGCGACCCAAAAGCAGAACGCCCGTAACGAAGGACAGCTACGCGGTGGCGGGGCTCATTACCTCCTCCATGCTGACCACCTACGGCAATTTGCGCAAGGTGGGTTTTTGGAACGAGGAAGTGTTCCTTGACATGGCAGATTGGGAGCTTTGCTGGCGCATGATTGCCCGGGGCATGCTCTGCTGTATGACAGAGGTGGCAACATTAAGGCACTCCCTTGGCAGCGGGGAAAAGAAAATCGGACCGATTCGGCTCCGGGTGGGCAGCGCATTTCGGGAATATTATCAGATAAGAGATGGGCTGTATCTGCTGGGGAAACGCTATACACCGCTGAAATACAAGATCCGGATTTTGCTGATGCTTTTTCTGCGTTCTCCGCTGCACATTCTGTTTTTGGATCAGAAAAGGGCGCGGGCAAGGTATATCGCCCGGGGAATTGGGGATTTCTTTCGCGGTGTGCGGGGAGAACTGAAACAAGGAGAGGGAAAATGAAAGGTATCATTTTGGCAGGCGGCTCCGGCACACGGCTGTATCCACTGACAAAGGTCACATCCAAGCAGCTGCTGCCCATTTACGATAAGCCCATGATCTATTACCCCATGTCGGTGCTGATGAGCGCCGGCATCCGGGAGATTTTGATCATTTCCACCCCTCAGGATCTGCCCCGTTTTCGGGAGCTGCTGGGGGACGGACACCAGTTTGGGCTAAGCCTTAGCTATGTGGAGCAGCCCAGCCCCGACGGTTTGGCGCAGGCATTTGTGCTGGGTGCGGAGTTTATCGGCAGCGATACGGTGGCAATGATCTTAGGCGACAATATATTTGCCGGTCATGGCTTGAAGCATCGCTTACGCGCTGCTGTGGAAAACGCAGAAACCGGAAAAGGCGCAACGGTATTCGGCTACTATGTAGACGATCCGGAGCGCTTTGGCATCGTGGAATTTGACAGTGCAGGAAGAGCCGTTTCCATTGAAGAAAAGCCGGAAAAGCCCAAATCCAACTACTGCGTCACAGGGCTGTATTTTTATGACAACCGGGTGGTGGAGTATGCAAAGGGCTTGAAGCCATCCAAGCGGGGAGAGCTGGAGATCACCGATCTAAACCGGATCTATCTGCAGCAGGGGCAGCTGAATGTGGAGCTTTTGGGGCAGGGCTTTACATGGCTGGACACCGGCACCCATGAGAGCCTGGTGGAAGCGACAAACTTTGTAAGGACTATGGAAAAGCACCAGCATCGAAAACTGGCTTGCCTGGAGGATATTGCCTACACCAATGGCTGGATTCCCCGGGAGAATGTGCTGAGCACCTACGAGGTGATGAAGAAAAATCAGTACGGGCAGTATTTAAAAGATGTGCTGGACGGAAAATATATCGACAAGGGGAGATCTGTATGACCGTGATCGTAACCGGCGGTGCCGGTTTTATCGGCGCAAATTTCATATTTCATATGCTTAAGAAGTATCCGGACTACCGGATCATCTGTCTGGACAAGCTGACCTATGCCGGCAACCTTTCTACGCTGGCAGCGGTGATGGACAATCCCAATTTCCGCTTTGTGAAGCTGGATATTTGCAATCGGGAGGGTGTTTACAAGCTTTTTGCGGAGGAAAAGCCGGAGATTATCGTGAATTTTGCCGCGGAAAGCCATGTGGACCGGTCGATTGAAGACCCGGAGGTGTTCTTGCAGACCAATATTTTGGGCACCCAGGTGCTGCTGGATGCCTGCAGGAAGTACGGCATTACCCGCTACCATCAGGTTTCCACCGACGAGGTGTACGGGGACCTGCCCTTAGACCGACCGGATCTATTTTTCACGGAGCAGACTCCCATTCATGCAAGCTCCCCATACTCTGCCTCCAAGGCAGCGGCAGACCTTTTGGTGCTGGCGTATTATCGGACTTACGGCTTGCAGGTCACGATTTCCCGCTGCTCCAACAATTATGGACCTTATCATTTTCCGGAAAAGCTGATTCCGCTGATGATCGTAAATGCCCTGGCGGATAAGCCCTTGCCTGTTTACGGTCAAGGAGAAAATGTCCGGGACTGGCTGTATGTGGAAGATCACTGCAAAGCCATCGATCTGATCCTCCACAAGGGAAAAGCCGGGCAGGTTTACAACATCGGCGGGCACAACGAAATGAAAAACATCGACATTGTTAAGCTCATTTGCAAGGAATTGGGGAAGCCGGAGAGCCTGATCACCTATGTTGCCGACCGGAAGGGGCACGATATGCGCTACGCCATCGATCCCACAAAGATCCACAAGGAGCTGGGCTGGCTGCCGGAGACGAAATTTGCCGACGGCATTCAAAAGACCATCCGCTGGTATCTGGAAAATAAGTCTTGGTGGCAGGGGATCCTCTCCGGGGAATACCAGACTTACTACGAAAAAATGTACGGTAATCGCTAAGGAGCGGGGAACATGAAGGTATTTGTTACCGGCGCAGGCGGTCAGCTGGGGCATGATGTGATCAACGAACTGCGAAAGCGGGGGCATGAGGCTGTAGGCAGCGATCTGGCGGCAGGAGAGGTAACGCTGGACATTACCGATGCCGCGGCGGTACGGGCGGCACTGCAGCGGGAAAAGCCGGAGGCGGTGATCCACTGCGCTGCATGGACAGCAGTGGATCTGGCGGAGGACAACGAGGAAAAGGTTCGCGCCATCAATGCCGGTGGCACGAAAAACATTGCAGATGTCTGCAAAGACTTAGGCTGCAAGCTGCTCTATATTTCCACAGATTATGTTTTTGACGGGCAGGGGGATACCCCATGGAAGCCGGATTGCAAGGAGTATAAGCCCTTAAATGTCTATGGGCAGACAAAGCTGGAAGGGGAACTGGCGGTTGCCGATACCCTTGAAAAGTATTTCATTGTCCGCATTGCATGGGTTTTCGGAAAAAACGGAAGCAATTTTATTAAGACCATGCTGGACATTGGAAAAAAGCATGACAAATTGCGGGTGGTCTGCGATCAGGTGGGCACACCCACCTATACGGTAGATCTTGCCCGACTGCTTGCAGATATGGTGGAAACGGAAAAATACGGCTATTACCATGCCACCAATGAGGGGGGCTTCATCAGCTGGTACGCGTTTGCTGTGGAGATTTTCCGGCAGGCAGGCTATGCAACGGAAGTGATTCCCGTTACCGCGGAGCAGTACGGTCTTTCCAAGGCGGCGCGACCGGCTAACAGCCGGCTGGACAAGTCAAAATTGGCAGAGGCCGGCTTTGCGTTGCTGCCGCCGTGGCAGGATGCGCTGAAGCGCTATTTGAAGGAGATTGAGGTGTAAGTTTGCAGATTAAGGCAGAGATGAATGTAGGCGGCATTGAGGGGCTGTGTGCCATCACTCCCGCCGTCCATGGGGATAGCAGGGGCTACTTTATGGAGGTCTACAATCAAAAAGATATGGAGGCGGCGGGGCTGCGTTTTTCCTTCGTACAGGATAACCAGTCCAAGTCCTCCAGAGGCGTGCTGCGGGGGCTGCATTATCAGAAGCAGTATCCTCAGACCAAGCTGGTGCGGGTCATCAAGGGCAGCGTTTTTGATGTGGCGGTAGACCTGCGCAAGGGGTCTTCCACCTACGGAAAATGGCACGGCGAATTGCTGACGGAGGAGAATAAAAGGCAGTTTCTCATCCCCAAGGGCTTTGCCCACGGATTTTTGGTGCTGTCGGATACGGCAGAATTTTGCTACAAATGCGACGATTTTTATCGCCCGGGAGACGAGGGCGGGCTGCGCTGGGATGATCCGGCGCTCGGCATCCAGTGGCCGGAAGTGCCCCTGAGTTTAAGCGAAAAAGACCGGAATTGGCCGGGGCTTGAGAGCCTCCATGGGTGAAAACGGCATCCTCGCAGGCTTTGCGTGGAAGTTTGCGGAGCGGGGATTATCCCAGCTGATCAATTTTGTGCTGTCGCTGGTGCTTGCCCGGCTCATTGAGCCGGCAGCCTACGGCGCGCTGGCACTGGCGACGGTATTTGTCAGCATTCTAAATGTGTTTGTGGACAGCGGCTTGGGCACAGCGCTGGTGCAGCAAAAGGACGCGGATGACCTGGATTTTTCCAGCGTGTTTTACTTTAACCTTACCATGTGCCTGTTGCTTTACGCAGCTGCATATTTCGGCGCGCCGCTGGTAAGCCGATTTTACGAAAATCCGGAAATGACCCCCATCGTCAGAGCCATTGCCCTGATCATCCCGGCGGGAGGCTTGCGCTCCATCCAGCAGGCATACGCAGAGCGGGCGATGCATTTTAAGAAATTCTTTTTGGCATCCTTGCCGGCATCGGTGCTGTCCGGTGCGCTGGGACTTGGGCTGGCGCTTATGGGCTACGGGGTGTGGGCGCTGATCGCCATGTATGTCAGCAGCTCCGCAATTACGACCGTTGCGCTTTGGTGGCTGGTTGGATGGCGACCGAAATTGCAGCTGTCATGGACGCGCCTAAAGCCGCTGCTGGGTTTTGGGGGCAAGGTTCTCGGCGCGTCGCTGCTGGTTTCTCTTTACGGCAATGCAAAGCAGCTGCTGGTGGGAAAGGTCTACAGCCCCAGCGATCTGGCGTTTTACAACAAGGGAAATGCTCTGCCAAACAGCATCGTTCCCGTAATTCAAAGCTCTGTTACCAGCGTGCTGCTGCCGACGGTTTCCCGGTATCAGAGCCAGCTGCAGCGTGTACGGGAAACCACGGAAAGCGCGGTCAGAGCATTAAGTGCGGCGCTGTGGCCCATGATGGTGGGGCTGGCTGCCTGCGCGGAGGTTTTTGTGCCCCTTGTGATGACGGAGAAATGGCTGCCGGCTGTGCCGTATATGCAGCTTTTTTGCATTGAGGCGGCGATTGTGCCGGTTTCCGCGCTGTATATCAACAGCATCCGCGCGGTTGGTCGCAGCGAGGCAGAGCTGAGGCTGCAAATGACGGTGCGAATCGTTGGAATTCTTTTGCTTTTGGCGGCGATCCGATTTGGACCCTTTGCCGTGGCGGTAAGTGCGTTTTTGTGCTCTGTGGTGGAGCTGGGGGCGCTTTCTGCGGTGAACAAAAAAGTACTGCAATACACCGTGAGGCAGCAGCTGAAAAACATCTTCCCCTTTGCGGCAATGGCATTTGCCATGGGGACGGTGGTCTATTCAATAGGAAAGCTTCCCATAAACCGGCTGCCGCTGCTGGGCATACAAGTGCTAGGCGGTGTGGCGGTGTATTTCGTGTTAGTAATGCTGTTTAAACGGGATATGCTCCGGGAGCTGTTAAACTTTTTTCACAAAAAATAGTTAAGCGAGGGGGGATTCCCCTCGCTTGATTTTTTTGTTCTATCCCGGTATACTCTTTAATATGGAGGCGAGAACCATGATTCAAACAGTAACCGGTGCTATAAACAAAATTGAGTCCGGCGCAGCCTTGATGCATGAACATATTAGCTGTGCGTCCGTATCCTTTGTCCAGGCTTTTGGCGCAGCGTGGCTTGACAAGCAGCAGCTTAAAGATATAAGCGTAGAGGCGCTGAAACGGGCAAAGGAAGCAAACAACCTTTCCTTGCTTGTGGACGGAACGCCTATTGATCTTGGGAGAGATGCGCTGCTTTTAAAAGAAATCTCGCAGCTTTCGGGGGTCAGAATCGTTGCATCCACCGGCTTTTACGATCTGCCGAGCATCGAAGCCTCTGCAAGCAGTGCTGGAGAAATTGCAAGCTGGTTTATAAGCGAATGTAAAAACGGAATTTACGGCACAGATGTAAAGCCGGGCATTTTGAAATGCGCCACCGGCAGCGCCGGCATAACCGGGGGCAATGCCAAAAAACTGGCTGCCATGGCCATCACCCAAGGGGAAACGGGGCTGCCAATGTTTGTCCATAGCGGACATTATGGCGATATTGCCTTTGAGCAGCTGGAAATACTACTTAAGAATCATGCCAACATAGAAAAAATCATCATGGGACACGGGGATCTTCGTCCGGACAGCGACTATTTGGAAAGCATTTTGCAAAAGGGCTGCTATATTTGTCTGGATCAAAGCCATAGCTATGCCCGGAAGGTCAATGAGATTGCCGATGCGTTGGTGAAGCTGTGCCAAAAGGGATACACGCAGAAGATTCTTCTGTCCAACGATCACTGCATACACAGTGATTTTTGCAGCAGAAAGGAAAACGGGCTACACTTGAGCGCCCGGGAGCATGCAGAAAAATTGGGTCTTGTTTTTGAAAAACTATATAGCGCGTTTCTCTGCGCGGGTGGAAAGCAGCTGGATTGGGATACGATGATTTATAAAAACCCCACAAGCGTTTTGAATGTAGAATGAGCAAAACGGAGAAGTGGAAATGAAAGCGAAATACAACTGATGCTTTGGTATCGCACGGCATCCAAATCGGAGCGAAGTACGGTATTTAAATAGAAAGCAAGCGGAGCAGGTCAGCCTGCTCCGCTGTTGTTATATAAATTATTGTTTCCACTTTAAATGTGAGGAAAATTTTGCATTTTATCCTGTATAGACCCAATGTAATGCTTTGGGCTCAGGTGTGGTGCTAAGACAGTATTTTGCATATGTATCAAAATCTGCAGTAGAATCAATCCCGTAAAATTCAAGAACTTTTACATTTTTATTTTTAAGAACCCTCCAAGAATATTGTTTTGTTATACTATCGCCACAAAACAGAGAGCCAAAGAATCCATACTGACCTTCTATACTGCCATCGTCTAAATAAAGTTTGAATGTTGGTTCACCTATTTCTGTATTTGGAACATTATTTTCTAAAGTATAAGATATTGTGTATTCAAAATAGCCTGCTGTTTCTATTCTAGTAAAGTCATTTAATGTGATTTCTAGACCAGAAGGTGTTTTGTATTTTTTCCAATTTGGCAAAGTTCATAACTCTTTTTACCACAGCTTGAGCATATGTCGTTAACAAAATTATGTTCTGCAGTATTGCCATCGGTTGATTTACAAATCGAACAAGTTTTAGGGATTGTGCAAGTTGCGTCCTTCCAGCTGTGCCCAGTTGCATTAATGGATCTGTTTTCCGTCTCGCCACAACTGCAGGTGTGGGCTTCCACGCCCTCAGCAGTGCAGGTTGCAGCTGTTGTCACTACCCACTCGCCAAAAGCGTGCTCGTGTTGTTGGCATGCTGAAAGAAAAAGAAACATGGACAGCAAAAGCAAAGTAGCCAGTACCACAGAAGATTTGTTCCTCATTATTTTAATCACTCCTCGTTCTTTATGTAACATACTGTTACATAAAACAGTGTAACACAATGTTACAATAAATGCAAGGGGTGATTGGATGATTGGGTTGAAAAATATTCGCAAAATACGGAATTTGAACCAGCAGAAGGTTGCGATGGATTTGAATATTTCCCGTGAAGCCTTGTCCTATTACGAAAATGGCAAGCGCGAGCCGTCCCTTGCGTTGCTGGTTGCGATGTCGAAATATTATAATGTATCAATCAATTACCTTATTACAGGCGAAGAATTTCAAAAAAGATAAACCTACCTTTTTCGTTGGAATAAAGGTAGGTTTGTTTTTCGTTTGTGCGGTATAATCTCCGTCAGTTTACAGATACTAACAGCGTAATTTGTAAAATAAGGAGATAGATATATATGAAAGCCACAGGTATTGTACGCCGTGTTGATGACCTCGGGCGTATTGTGATTCCCAAAGAAATTCGCCGCACCCTCCGCATTCGCGAGGGAGATCCGCTGGAGATTTACACCGAAAAGGACGGCGGGGTGATCTTCCGCAAGTATTCTCCCATGGGGGATCTGCAGGATTTTGCAGCCCAGATGTGCGATGCAATCGGCTCTAATCTTGGTCGCATTGCCGCCGTTTCCGATCGGGATGCCATCATTGCGCTTTCCGGTGCGCCCAAGCGGGAGCTTTTGGACAAGCCCAATTCTGAGGAGCTGGGCAGGCTCATGGAGCAGCGGAAAAACTACCGCTTTGAGGCAGGCAGCCCTGTTATTGCCGCCGCAGAAGGGGCGGACAAGTACCAGCTGGGTGTTGCTGCGCCGATTCTAAGTCAAGGGGATCTCATGGGCTGCGTAATGCTGTTGATGAATGAGGGCGATGCCCCCTTCACTGAGCCGGATCAGAAGCTTGCTCAGACCGTGGCGGAATTTCTCGGCAAGCAAATGGAGAGTTAAACAAAAGCGCGTGGTGCTGAGCAGCACGCGCTTTTTGCTTATTTGAAGTATTCCACTGCGGACTTGAACAGCTTCATGTCGTATTCGCCGGGGACATTCTTATAAAGACCGTCCTGCCAGCGCTCGCTGTGACCCATCTTACCCAAAACTCTTCCGTCGGGAGAGGTGATGCCCTCAATGGCAAAGATAGAGCCGTTGGGGTTGAAATGGACATCGGCGGTTGCCTCGCCCTCCATATCCACATACTGGGTGGCGACCTGTCCGTTCTCGATGAGCTGACGGGCAAGCGCCTCGCTTGCGTAGAAGCGGCCTTCACCGTGGGAAATGGCTACATTATAAATGTCGCCCACATTGGTGTTGGCAAGCCAAGGGGAATTGTTGGACGCGATACGGGTGCGCACGATGCGGCTCTGGTGGCGACCGATGATGTTATAGGTCAAGGTGGGGCAGTCTTCATCGGTGTCGATGATCTTGCCGTAGGGCACAAGACCCAGCTTGATCAGCGCCTGGAAGCCGTTACAGATACCCAGCATCAAGCCGTCGCGGTTTTCAAGCAGGCGGGTGACCTCTTCCTTAATGACATTATTGCGGAAGAAGGCGGTAATAAACTTGCCGGAGCCATCGGGCTCGTCGCCGCCGGAGAAACCGCCGGGAATGAAGATGACCTGGCTCTCCTTGATCTTGTCGGCAAACTGCTCCACGCTGCGGGCGATCGCCTCGGCAGAGCGGTTTTTCACCACGAAGATCTCCGGCTCAGCGCCGGCATCCCGCACAGCCCGGGCAGAATCATACTCGCAGTTGGTGCCGGGGAACACGGGGATCAGCACCTTGGGCTTGGCTGTCTTAATAGCAGGGGCGACCCGGGGTTTTTCGGGGGTGGAGACAGTCTTGATGGGGGTAATGGCATTGGGAATGTTGCAGGTGTAGACGCTTTCCAGCTTGTCTTCATATGCCTTCTGCAGGGCGGTAAGACCCACGGATTCGCTGCCGCAGGTGATGGCGCCGCCATTTGTGACAGTACCAATAAGCCATGCGTCGGGTGCGTCGCCGGTGACCTCCAGCAAGAATGCGCCGTAGCGGTAGCCGAAGATGTCCTGGACGCTGATATTTTCCTCGAAAGCAAAGCCCAAGCCGTTGCCGAAGCACATCTTCATCACGGCTTCGCCCATGCCGCCCATACCCAGGGTGTAGGCGGAAACTGCCTTGCCGTTACGCAGCATGGCGGTGACGCTGTCGAAAAGCTTTAAGAGGGAGGCGGGAACGGGCAGACCATTCTCGTCGTACTCCGGCTGCAGGCAGATGACCTTATTGCCGGCGGTCTTGAATTCGGGGGAGACGATGTTATTTACATTGTCGGTGGTGATGGCGAAAGAAACCAGAGTGGGCGGTACATCCAGATCCTCGAAAGTGCCGGACATGGAGTCCTTACCGCCGATGGCCGCGATCTTTAAGTCCATCTGTGCCTTAAATGCGCCCAGCAGCGCCGCGGTGGGCTGACCCCAGCGCTTGGCATCCTTGCCCACACGCAGGAAGTACTCCTGGAAGGTCAGGTATACATCCTCGTAGCTTGCGCCGGTGGCGATCAGCTTGGATGCAGATTCCACAACGGCAAGATATGCGCCGTGGTAGGGGCTCTTTTCGGTGATGAAGGGGTTATAGCCCCAGCTCATGACGGAGCAATCGTCAGTGTGACCCTTTTCCAGGCTGATCTTGTGGACCATTGCCTGGATGGGTGTCTGCTGATATTTACCACCAAAGGGCATCAGCACTGTGCCGGCGCCGATGGTGGAGTCGAAGCGCTCGGAAAGACCCCGCTTGGAGCAGGTGTTCAGGTCGGTGGCGACCCGCTTCAGGTTTTCGGTGAAGCTGCCCTCGATGGTGGGGGCAAAATCGGCTGCGGCAGCAACGTCTACATTGACGTGCTTTTCTGCGCCGTTGGAATTGAGGAACTCACGGGAAACATCGCAGATGGTCTGACCGTTCCAGTTCAGTCTCAAGCGGGCTTCCTCGGTGACGGTGGCGACCACGGTGGCTTCCAGGTTTTCGCTTTCTGCGATCTGCAGGAAGCGCTCCACATTTTCTTCGGCGACCACGATTGCCATGCGCTCCTGAGATTCGGAGATCGCCAGCTCTGTGCCGTCGAGACCGTCGTACTTCTTGGGAACTTTGTTCAGATCGATAATAAGACCGTCAGCCAGCTCACCGATGGCAACAGACACGCCGCCTGCGCCAAAGTCATTGCAGCGCTTGATCATCACAGCAGCTTCGCCATTGCGGAACAGACGCTGCAGCTTCCGTTCTTCGGGAGCGTTGCCCTTCTGGACTTCTGCGCCGCAGGAGCCCAGGGATTCCACGGTGTGGCTCTTGGAGGAGCCGGTTGCACCGCCGCAGCCGTCGCGACCGGTCTTACCGCCCAGCAAAATGACCTTGTCGCCGGGGGCGGGGAAGTCGGGCTTGGAGTGGTCTTCGTGAACAGCGCCTACAACAGCGCCAATCTCCATGCGCTTTGCGGCATAGCCGGGGTGATAAATTTCGTCTACCATGCCGGTGGCAAGACCGATCTGGTTACCGTAGGAGGAATAGCCTGCGGCAGCGGTGGTGACGATCTTACGCTGAGGCAGCTTGCCGGGCATGGTCTCTTCAATGGGCTTCAAGGGGTCGGCTGCGCCGGTAACGCGCATGGCAGCGTACACATAAGCGCGGCTTGCCAGCGGGTCGCGGATGGCACCGCCGATACAGGTAGCAGCGCCGCCGAAGGGTTCGATCTCCGTGGGGTGGTTGTGGGTCTCGTTTTTGAAAAGCAGCAGCCAGGGCTGCTCCTCACCATCAACCGTAACGGTCATGCGCACGGTGCAGGCATTGATCTCTTCGGATTCATAGAGCTTATCCAAATAGCCGTTCTTGCGCAGATATTTGCCAGCCAGTGTGCCAATGTCCATCAGATTGATGGGCTTGGTACGACCTAAGTCGGCGCGGGTGGAGAGATATTCGTCATATGCCTTCTGCAGCAGCGCATCCTCAAATTTTACATCGTCGATGGTGGTGAGGAAGGTGGTGTGACGGCAGTGGTCGGACCAGTAGGTGTCGATCATGCGAATCTCGGTAATGGTAGGATCCCGATCCTCGGTCTTGAAGTAGGTCTGGCAGAAGGTGATATCGTCCAAATCCATAGCAAGACCCAGCTCCTTGACAAGGGCGGCAAGACCCTCCCGGTCAAGCTGCAGGAAGCCTTCTACGGTGGCAACACTTTCGGGAATATTCACTTCCAGTTCCAAAGTTTCGGGCAGGTCAAGGCTTGCCTCCCGGCATTCCACGGGGTTGATAACATGCTTACGAATAGCAGCAATGTCAGCCTCGCTTAAATCGCCCTCCAGCACATAGACCTTGGCAGTGCGGACCAGCGGGCGGTCGCCACGGGACAGGATCTGGATACACTGGGCGGCAGAGTCGGCTCTCTGGTCAAACTGACCGGGCAGAGGCTCTACGGCAAAGACCACCTGACCCTGGGGCGCGTCAAAGCTGACGGTATCCACCTGAGGCTCAGAGAAAACCGTGCCAACAGCATAATCAAACAGATCCTTGGTCAGCTTTTCCGCATCGTAGCGATTGATGACCCGCAGGCTCTTCAAGCCCTTGATCTGCAGAAATTCCTGGGCTTCTTTCAGCAGGCTGTCTGCCTCGTGGGTCTGACCCTTTTTCTTTTCAACATATACGCGATAAACCATGGGGGAGATCCTCCTTATTTTTCAGCGGCCAGTGCTTTCTGACCGATATCGCTGCGGCTGTATGCGTTGCGGAATTTGACGCCTGCGCTGAGCCGGTAGGCGGCTTCAATGGCATCTTTCAGATTGCTGCGGACAGCGGTTGTGCCGGTGACACGACCGCCGGAGGTGACCAGTTCGCCGTTTTCCAGCTTGGCGCCGGCAACGAAGGTTGCCTTGGCAGCACGGTCGGACATGGTCAGCTTATAGCCCTTCTTATAGCTTTCGGGGTAGCCTTTCGATGCTTTGATGACGCAGCAGGCATGCTTTTTGGAAAAACGCACGGGGGTTTTGGACAGCGTGCCATTGGTGCATGCCATCATAACGGTGAGCAGATCGCTCTTGAGAAGTGGCAGCACCACTTGGGTTTCGGGATCGCCGAAACGGCAGTTGTATTCGATGACCTTGGGACCCTTGGGAGTCAGCATGAGACCGAAGTACAAACAGCCCTTAAAGGTCCGCTTTTCCTTTTTCATCGCCCGGATGGTGGGAAGGAAGATCTCCTTCATGCACTGCTTGGCGATGTCCTCGGTGTAGTAGGGGTTGGGGGCTACGGTGCCCATGCCGCCGGTATTGAGACCCGTGTCGTTATCGCCGGCGCGCTTGTGGTCCATAGAGGAGACCATGGGGCGCACCACTCTGCCGTCGGTAAATGCCAGCACGCTGACCTCGGGACCGGTGAGGAATTCTTCAATGACAACCGTAGAGCCGGACTTGCCGAATTTGGCATTTGCCATCATATCGGTAACCGCCTGCTTGGCTTCCTCTCTGGTCTGGGCGATGATAACACCCTTGCCCAGCGCCAGACCGTCAGCTTTGACAACGGTGGGAATGGGGGCAGTTTCGAGATATGTAAGTGCTTTGTCCAGCTCGGTAAAAATCTCGTAAGAAGCGGTGGGAATGCCGTACTTCTTCATCAAGTTTTTGGAAAATGCCTTGCTGCCTTCGATGATGGCGGCTCTGGCAGTAGGACCGAAGCAGGGGATACCAACTTCGTTCAGCGCATCTACGCAGCCTAAAACCAGCGGATCATCCGGGGCTACCACGGCGTAGTCAATTTTATTTTCGGTGGCGAAAGCCACGATCTTCTCAATTTCTGTTGCACCGATGGGGACACAAACCGCATCCTGCGCAATGCCGCCGTTACCGGGAAGCGCGTAGATGGTTTCCACATCGGGATTTTTCTTCAAAGAGCGGATAATGGCATGCTCACGACCACCACCGCCGACAACTAATAGATTCATAAAGCCTCCTAAGTACTGTCATTCCGAGTGAGCGTGAGCGAATCGAGGAATCTTCGCACTAATGTCCTGCGGTGCAGAAAATCACTGCGAAGATCCTTCGGCTCCGCTTTGCTGCGCTCAGGAAGACAAGATGTTTGAAAATGGGGAGTATCCAAAACGCACCGACAGGGGGCGGCAAAAACCGTCCCCTGAGGTGAAAGCTTAGTGATGGAAAAGTCTCATGCCGGTGAAGGCCATGACGATGCCCTTCTTGTCGCACTCTTCGATGACCAGATCGTCACGGATAGAGCCGCCGGGCTCAGCGATATACTTAACACCGGAAGCGTAGGCGCGCTTGATGTTGTCGGAGAAGGGGAAGAACGCGTCGGAGCCGAGAGATACATTCTCACGGGAATCCAGCCATGCGCGCTTTTCTTCTGCAGTCAAGGGCTCGGGCTTGACGGTGAAATAGTTCTGCCAAATGCCATCTGCGCAGACATCCTCTTCGTTACCGTTGATGTAGCCGTCGATGACATTGTCACGATTAGCACGACCCAGATCCTCTCTGAACTGCAGACCCAGGGTCTTGGGATGCTGACGCAGGAACCAGGTATCAGCCTTGGTACCTGCCAGGCGGGTGCAGTGAATACGGCTCTGCTGACCGGCACCGACGCCGATGGCCTGACCGTCAACTGCGTAGCAGACGGAATTACTTTGGGTGTACTTCAAGGTGATCAGTGCCACGATCAGGTCGATCTTGGCGCTCTCGGGCAGATCCTTATTGGCGGTGACAATGTTTTCCAGCAGGTGGCTGCCGATTTTGAAATTGTTACGACCCTGCTCAAAGGTGATGCCGAAGACCTGCTTGCGCTCCTGCACATCGGGAATGTAGTTTTCGTCGATCTTGACCACATTGTAGCTGCCCTTGCGCTTGGACTTCAGAATGGCAAGTGCTTCGTCGGTATAGCCGGGGGCGATGACACCGTCGGAAACCTCGGGCTGGATCAGCTTGGCAGTCATTTCGTCACAAACATCGGAAAGTGCCACCCAGTCACCGAAGGAGCACATGCGGTCGGTGCCGCGGGCGCGGACATAGGCGCAGGCAAGGGGATTTTCGTCCAAACCTTCCACATCCTCAACGAAGCAAGCCTTCTTCAGCTCTGCACTCAGGGGCTTGCCCACAGCGGCGGAGGTGGGAGAAACGTGCTTGAAGGAAGTGGCGCAAGCCATGCCGGTAGCCTCTTTCAGCTCCTTGACCAGCTGCCAGGAGTTCAGCGCGTCCATGAAGTTGATGTAACCGGGACGGCCGTTGAGGATCTCGAAGGGCAGGTCGGTATCATCGTGCATATACACAGAAGCGGGCTTCTGATTGGGGTTGCAGCCGTATTTCAGTTCAAAAGTTTTCATAATCGTCCTCCCAATTACTGATGCTTGTTGAGAATCCGCTGCTCGTAGTCGCCGGTTTCCAGGTCGGTGTAGCGCACGAACAGAGAGATCTTGTTGTTTTCGTCCAAATTGTTCCACAGCTCTTCTGTGAAATCATCGATATCAGCACCGATGCTGACCCGCTCCGGCTCACCCTGGAAGGTGGGGATCACGGGATTGCCGTCGCAGACATAGGTGTGCAGGAAGTGACCCAAGCCTGCAGTGGCGGGGTACTCCCAGAAGAAACGGGCGCAGGCATTTCCGTCGGGGTCAGCAGCCTTCAGAATGGACATCTTATAGCTGCCGTCGCCAGCCTGAATGCCGGAAATGCGGGGTGTCCAGTTAGGACCGTCATCTTCAAACTGGCGGGTACGCAGAGCAGCTTCCCAGCTTTCGCCCCTGGAAGCGTACTCCCAAATGGTGTCGGTCTGGTCACCGTTGGTGACGATAAGACCCTTGCCCAGCTCCCGGACAGGATGGTAGATAATGAGGTGAGGATCCTTCATCAGCGCAGGATCGTGGGCTTCGGTGCGGATGCCGTCGGGCTCCAGCACGAAGACGCGGTTGCGGGAATTGACGCTGCGACCCATGATGAAATAGGCAGCAACTGCACTCTTGCCATCGGGGGTTAGCCCTAACACGATGCCGCGACCGGGATATGTATTGCCGCAAAGGCGCTCAGCCATAGTTTTTGTTTCGTAAACATTCATATCAGTTTCCTCCTAAACTAGCACATACGATTTCCGCAGCCTGGGGAAGCAGAATCCATTCTGCCTGTTCCATGACTCTGCGCTGCAAAATTTCGGGGGTGTCGCCGGGCTCGATATAGACAGCCTTTTGGGCGATGATCTCGCCGCCGTCGGGAATCTCGTTGACAAAGTGCACCGTTGCGCCGGTAACTTTTACGCCGTAGCGCAGGGCTTCCTCGTGGACTTTCAGCCCGTAAAAGCCTTCTCCGCAGAAGCTGGGGATCAGACTGGGGTGCACATTTAAGATCCGCTTGGGGTAGTGAGCGGTAAAGCGCTCGGTAAGGATGGTCATAAAGCCCGCAAGGACGATCACATCGATACCGTTGCTGTCCAGAATTTCCATCAGCCTGGTTTCAAAAGCCTGCTGAGAGCCAAGCTCCTTTTTCAGCACCACAGCTGTGGCGATGCCGGCATTTTTTGCCCGCTCCAAAGCATAGGCAGAGGCGTTGTTGCTGACCACAAGGGTGATTTTGCCGGAATTCAGCACACTGCCTTGGGCGTCGATCAGCGCCTGCAGATTTGTACCGCCGCCGGAGACCAAAACTGCGATCCGCTTCATTCCAGGATCACCTTTTCTTCGCCTTTTTCGATCTTGCCGATGACATAGGCATCTTCGCCGTTTGCCTTGAGGATCTCAAGGGCGGTGTCCACCTCGGCGGCAGGCACCACAACGCTCATGCCCACACCCATGTTGTAGGTGTTGAACATGTCACGCTCGGGCACATTGCCCCACTTGGCGATCATGTCGAAAATAGGCAGCACCTTAACAGCGGACTTGTTGATGCGGGCGCACAGACCGTCGGGAATGCTGCGGGGGATATTTTCATAGAAGCCGCCGCCGGTGATGTGGGAAATGCCCTTGACATCCACCTTTTCCAGCAGCGCCAGAATGGATTTTACATAAATGCGGGTGGGGACCAGCAGCGCTTCGGCGATGGTCTTGCCACCCAGCTCCTCGCGGGGGACATAGAGCTCGGGATTGTTGTTGTCAATGTCAAATGCCTTGCGGCAGAGGGAGAAGCCGTTGGAGTGGATGCCGGTGGAAGCAAGGGCAATGACCACATCGCCTTCTTCCATCCGCTCCTTGTCGAGGATCTTCTTCTTGTCCACGATGCCCACGGCAAAGCCGGCAAGGTCGTAATCCTCTACGGGCATCAAGCCGGGGTGCTCAGCGGTTTCGCCGCCGATCAGCGCAGCGCCGGACTGGACACAGCCCTCTGCAACGCCGGAAACGATCTCGGCGATCTTTTCGGGCACATTCTTGCCGCAGGCGATATAGTCCAGGAAAAACAGGGGCTTTGCGCCGACGCAGATGATGTCATTAACGCACATGGCAACAGCGTCGATGCCGATGGTGTCGTGCTTGTCCATCAAAATGGCAAGCTTGACCTTGGTGCCGCAGCCGTCAGTGCCGGAAACAAGGACGGGCTCTTCCATGCCCTGGATGGGCAGACCGAAGCAGCCGCCAAAGCCACCAACATCGTCAAGACAGCCTTCGTTGCGGGTGCGGGCAACATGCTTTTTCATCAGCTCAACGGCTTTGTAACCGGCGGTGATGTCCACACCGGCAGCCGCATAGCTGGCAGACTGAGAATTCTTGTGATCCATTTGTATCTCCTTTTCAGAGGTAATGATAATGTAACGATACCGAGCGGGTTAGGGAAATAACGACACGAGACCAGCTTCGGCACGAATTGTCAGCGGCGACTCGCCGCTCACTCTTTGCCGTTCCAACAATAGGTACACAATTTGCATTTGTCCATGCCGATGGCACCGATGACACCGTCGACAGTCTGGAAGCCCAGAGAAGCAAATTTAAACTTTTCGCAGATTGCCTTGCGCATGGCTTTGCCGCGAGCAGTATCGCCGTCGGCATATTCTTCAATGTGCCGGAAGCCTTCTTCACCCTCCAGCTCCAGAATGACCCGGCGGGAGATCAGATCCATGTCGCTGGTGTTGCGGGAGAAATTCAAATACTTACAGCCGTACATAATGGGCGGGCAGGCAGAACGCATATGCACTTCCTTTGCGCCGTTTTCGTAGAGGAAATCTACGGTTTCCTGCAGCTGGGTGCCCCGGACGATAGAGTCGTCCACAAACAGCAGCTTTTTGTCCTGGATCAGCTCGTGGACCGGGATCTGCTTCATCTTGGCGATCTTCTTCCGGTCAGACTGCTTGGCAGGGGTAAAGCTGCGGGACCAGGTGGGGGTGTACTTGATAAAGGCACGGGCAAAAGGCAGACCGGTGCGGTTGGCATAGCCGATGGCATGGGGCGTGCCGGAATCCGGAACACCACCCACATAGTCAATGTCCATGCTGCGACCCTGCTTTATATCCCGTTCGGCAATGGCAGCACCGTTGCGGTAGCGCATGGCTTCCACATTGATGCCCTCGTAGGTGGAAGTGGGGTAGCCATAGTAGCTCCACAAAAAAGCGCACATCCGCATTTCTTTTCCGGGAGGGTTCAGCTGCGTCATACCGTCGGCAGTCAGCTCCACGATCTCCGCAGGGCCAAGCTCACAGACCTTGTCGAAGCCCAGCTTAGTGAAGGCGAATTCCTCAAAGGACGCGCAGTAGCCGTTTTCGTCCTTGCCGATCTGGACAGGGATACGACCCATCTTGTCACGGGCGGCGATCAAGTGACCCTCGTCGGTCAAGATCAGAATATTGGCAGTACCCACGATCACATCCTGTACAAAACGGATGCCGTCCACAAAATTGTCCTTCAGACACAGCAGGGATGCGATCAGCTCGTTGCTGTTGACCTTGCCGCCGGTCATGGCGTCAAAGTGACCACCGTGGGTCAAATACCGGTCGATCAGCTCGTCGGCGTTGTTGACGATACCTACGGTGCAAATGGCGAAGGTACCAAGCTTGGAGCGGATCAGCAGCGGCTGAGGATCCGAATCGCTGATACAGCCGATAACGGAAGTGCCCTGCATTTCGTCAAAAATATGCTCGAATTTTGTCCGGAAGGGCGAGTTTTCGATGCTGTGGATCTTCCGCTGCAGACCGATCTCCTTATCCCATGCGGCCATACCGCCCCGGCGGGTGCCGAGGTGGGAATGGTAGTCTACACCGAAGAACACATCCATCATGCAATCGCACTTGGACGCGATTCCAAAAAATCCTCCCATGAGGCAAACTCCTTTTTGTAAATTAAGCGAAGAACAGACCGTTCAGGGTCATGGGGTCGATATACTCACCGTTCTTGTAAACGCGCATGTTGCCGGAAGCAACTTCGTCGATGAGCATGACCTTACCGTCGGGTGCGTAGCCGAACTCGAACTTGATGTCGTACAGCTCCATGCCCTTTTCAGCCAGATCGTCGGCAACGATCTTGGTGATAGCCTGGGTCTGCTCCTTCAGGGAATCGTACTGCTCTGCAGTCATGACACCCAGATCTACCAGACCGTCCTTGGTTACCAGAGGATCGCCCAAGGCATCGTTCTTAAAGGTGGTCTCTACGTAGTAAGGCAGATCCTGACCCTCGGTGCAATACTCGTTGTAACGGCGGAAGAAGGAGCCCACAGCCTTGCGGCGGCAGATGACTTCCAGACCCTTGCCAAAGACCTTGGCGGGCAGGACTTCCATGGTGGTATCTTCCAGGTTGGCATTTACATAGTGGGTCTTGATGCCGGCGGCATTGATCTTCTCAAAGAAGTAGATGCTCATGCGCAGGTTCACATCGCCCACACCCTCGATGGTCAGACCAACGCTGTTTTCACCGGGATCGAACACACCGTCCTTGCCGGTGCAGTCGTCCTTGAATTTCAGCAGGCAGTTGCCGTTGGGGAGAGCGTAAACATTCTTGGTTTTGCCGGTGTACAGAAGCTTCAGATCTTTCATAATATTACCTCTTTCGATAATTAAATTTTCTGTTTATAAAAGATATCGGGACAGAACATCTCGTATCTTGTATTTACTTTATTGCAGTGCTGCGTCCTTTTGGAGGACTTTTTCCGCGTCTGCTGCGCGCTTGGCATCCAGCTTAGCAGCTAAGTCTGCATCGGAGACAGCCAAAATCTGAATGGCAAGCAAAGCGGCATTGACAGCGCCATCAACAGCTACCGTAGCCACCGGAATGCCGGAGGGCATCTGGACAGTAGAGAGAAGGGCATCAATGCCGTTCGTAAATGTGGTGGATTTCATGGGAATACCGATGACGGGCAGGGTGGTGTTTGCGGCAAGCGCACCTGCCAAATGCGCAGCCATACCCGCTGCGGCGATGATCGCGCCGAAGCCGTTATTACGGGCATTGACGGAGAAATCCCGTGCCTGTACGGGGGTGCGGTGGGCGGAATAAACGTGCATTTCGTAGGGTACACCAAAGGAAGCCAGCGTTTCCGCGGCTTTCTTTACAACGGGCAGATCGCTGTCTGAGCCCATGATGATTGCGACTTTTTTCATGCGGTAACCTCCTGAATAATTTAAAAAGGGCGCACTCATCCCGGTAGGAATAAGTGTGCCCAGACGGTCGGCGAAAAACCTGCAGTTCACCGCAGTTATCTGCGTTTATCCGTCAGTCGTGCAGGCTGGTTATAAAGTTTTTGAGTCCTGTCGCGGTGCCCGGCATCTTCGTCGGCGACAAGCGCCTTTCTCATCTGCCGACCGCAGCCACTCGCTGGGGGCGCTGCTTCCGCCACAGGCGGTGCTTCCCTTGCTCCCCGTCAGTAAAAAGGGTGATATAAATTCCTTACACATTATAACACAGGGAGGGGAAAATAGTCAACTCAGCGAAACAACAATTTCCGGCTTTTTCCTGCGCATTTTGCTGTGAAACATGACAAATCGGTAAAATGGAAGCGATTACGCAGGACAGAGAACACAACGGATTTATCTAACTTTTTATATCGATAAAAACATATTTTTTACACAGAAACGTGGAAATTTGGTACAAACGGGTGGACAAATGGGAGCGGATGCGTTATCATAGCATCATAAAAGGGGACAGTTGTCCCACTACCTTAGAGCAAGAGGTGATCGATATGGCGTTTCCCATTTTTGGAGGCGTTCACCCGAAAGAGAACAAACTGTATACCCAGGATCGGGCGGTTATGGATTTTCCGGATCCGGATGTGCTGGTGATCCCCATGAGTCAGCACATTGGTGCGCCCTGCAAGCCTTTGGTGAAAAAGGGCGACCGGGTGCTGCTTGGTCAGAAGATCGGTGACGGCGAGGGTCTGTGCACACCGGTGCACGCAAGCGTTTCCGGAACTGTAAAGGCTGTGGAAATGAGAGCCCACACCAACGGCACCACCCAAATGGCAGTGGTGATCGAAAATGACCGATTGGAAGAAAAGCACCCCGACATCCGGCGGCGCACGCCGACCCAGGTGGCGCAGCTGGAAGTGGAAGAACTGATGAAGATCATCCGGGAGGCCGGTATCGTGGGCATGGGTGGTGCTACATTCCCCACCCATGTGAAGCTGGCATCTGCCATCGGCAAGGTGGACACTGTCATCGTCAATGCTTCCGAGTGTGAGCCCTACATAACGGCGGACGACCGGCTGTGCCGGCGGTATCCCGGTGAAATTTTGGCAGGTCTTCAGGTCATTATGAAGATTCTGGGGCAGGACAGTGCCCACATCGCCTTGGAAGACAACAAACCCGAAGCTGCAAAGTCTTTGCGCGCGGCGATCCACCACACCAGCGGCATTGTGGTACATCAGCTGCCGACCAAGTATCCTCAGGGTGCGGAAAAGCAGCTGATCCAGGCAATCACCGGCAGGGAAGTGCCTTCCGGCGGACTGCCGGCTTCTGTGGGCTGTGCGGTATTTAACAGCGCTACCTGCAAGGCAATCTATGATGCGGTGTATTTGGGCATGCCGCTGATCAAGCGGATCGTGACCGTTACCGGCGACATCGTCATGGAGCCGAAGAATCTGATGGTTTCCATCGGCACCAGCTTCAATGACCTTCTGGAAGCGGTGGGTCACAGCGAGAATCCTTACAAGGTCCTTTCCGGCGGTCCCATGATGGGTGCGTCCCAGTACGACTTGAGCGTGCCGGTGATCAAGGGCACCAATGCGGTGACCATTCTGGGCAAGAAAAACAAGTTTAACATCGAGCACTCCCAGTGCATCCGCTGCGGCAAGTGTATCGATGCCTGCCCCATGCACTTAATGCCGGTGCTGATGTACAAATCCATGCTGACCGGCGATGTCAATGAAATGCTGGCAACCAATATGATGGACTGCCTGGAGTGCGGCTGCTGCGCATATACCTGTCCTGCCTGCGTGCCGCTGGTACTGGGCTTCCGGGCTGCCAAGCACAGAATCCGCGATGCGGCAGCTGCGGCAAAGAAATGAGGAGGTGAAGATCTTTGGCACAGATGAAATATTTTTATGAGCTGACGATCTCCAGCTCTCCCCACGTCCATTCCCCGGTGACCACACAGACCATTATGCGCGATGTCCTGATCGCGTTGGCACCTGCGCTCATCGGAAGTGTGTACTTCTTCGGTTTCCGGGCACTGATGGTGACGCTTATCAGCGTTGCTGCCTGCGTGTTCTTTGAGTGGGCGTGGTGCCGCCTGATGAAAAAGGACTTAAAGCTTTACGATATGTCCGCCATGGTCACCGGCGTGCTGCTGGCATTTGTCTGCCCGGTCACCATTCCTTACTGGGCGCTGATTTTGGGCGATTTCTTCGCGATCATCATTGTAAAGATGCTGTTCGGCGGCTTGGGCCGCAATATCGTTAATCCTGCGCTGGCAGGAAGAGCCTTTATGTTCAGCTGGCCGGTGCTGATGAACACCTGGGTCAAGGTGGGCTTTGAGAATGCTGCCGGCATTTTCTCCACCGCAGACATCGTTACGGCTGCCACTCCTATGGCATCGCTTCACCAGGGACAGCTACCGCAGGAGTCCGTAATGGATCTGTTCCTTGGTAATGTGGGCGGCAGTTTGGGTGAGACCTCGGCGCTGCTTTTGCTTGTTGGTCTTGTGTATCTGCTGGCAAGAAAGATCATTACCCTTCGGATTCCCCTCAGCTACATCGGCACTGTGGCGGTGCTGGCGTTCCTGTTCCCCATGGGAAATGACCGCATTACATGGATGGCCGCTCAGATCTTTGGCGGCGGCTTGATGCTGGGTGCCATCTTCATGGCTACGGACTATGTAACAAGCCCTGTCACCAAGCTGGGTCAGATCGTCTACGGCATCGGCTGCGGCGTGCTGACCATCCTCATCCGCTATTTCGGCGGCTATAGCGAGGGCGTTTCCTATGCGATTTTGGTGATGAACTGCTGCGTGGTGCTGCTGGATCGGATCGGCAGACCCGTAAAGTTCGGCGCACCGAAAAAGGAGGCGGCGAAGAAATGAAAAAAGGTAATTTGGCAGTTTATGTGCTGCGGATCTCATTGACGCTGCTTGCCATTACGGCATTTGTGGCGCTGGCACTGGCAGGGGTCAATGCAGTTACTGCAGAGCGAATCGCACAGATCAAGCAGGAAAAAATGCAGCAGGCTATGGCGGAGGTTCTGCCCGGCGCGCAGGACTTGGAAAGTGTTGCATTTACCGATGCAACCGGAACGGTGAAAACGGTTTATGCATCGAAAGAAGGCTATGTTGTAGAAGTAGCACCTGCGGGCTTTGGCGGCGCGATCACCATGATGGTAGGCATTAAGGCGGACGGCACGGTCAACGGCATCTCCATCGTTTCTCACACGGAAACGGCAGGTCTTGGCTCTGTGGCGGCTGCGGACACCTCCGCAGGTGAAGCCTTCAGAGGACAGTTTGTGGGCCTGAGCGGTGCTTTGGCTGTGGACAAAGACGGCGGCGAGATCGATTCCATCACCAGCGCCACCATCACTTCCCGGGCAGTTACTGCCGGCGTCAACGCAGCGCTTGCATGTGTTGCGGGCTTGGGTTAAGGAGGGCTTGCTATGGATTTTAAAAGACAATTCAAAGAAGGCCTGCTGACCAAAAATCCGGTACTGGTGCAGCTTTTGGGCATGTGCTCCACACTGGCGATCACCACCAGCCTCTTTAACGGAATCGGCATGGGTCTTTCCGTTACCATCATTCTCATTTGCTCCAATGTGCTGATCTCTGCGCTGCGCAAGGTAATTCCCAGCCAGATCCGCATTGCGGCATATATCGTAATTATCGCGGGCTTTGTTACCATCGTAGACCTTTTGATGCAGGCATTTTTGCCGGAGCTTTCGGAAAGTCTGGGCGTGTTTATCCCATTGATCGTTGTTAACTGCATGATTTTGGGCAGAGCTGAGGCATTTGCGTCTAAAAACGGTGTGCTGGCATCTGCGGTTGACGGTTTGTGCCAGGGTATTGGTTATACCGTGGCGCTGATTATCGTTTGCGTAATTCGGGAGCTGCTGGGCGCAGGCACATTCGGCGGCGGTCTTTTAAATGGCGGAGAGGGCTTCCGTATCATTCCGGAGGGCTATCCCGCTATGCAGCTGGTAATGCCCGTTGGCGGATTTTTGACGCTGGGCTTTGTGATCGCCGGTTTCCAGTGGCTGACAAAACGCATGGAAAGTAAAAAGGCAAAGGAGGCGGCTAAGAAATGAACGGATATGTACAAGCTTTGCTGGGCATTTTGCTTAGCGCCATCCTGACGGAGAATTTTATTCTCGTAAAATTCTATGGCATTTGCCCCTTCATGGGTGTTTCCAAGAAGATCGATACTGCCCTGGGGATGGGTATGGCGGTTACCTTCGTTATGGCGTTGGCATCCGCTGCCTGCTGGGCGGCAAATTTGGCGCTGGTGGCGCTGAATCTGCAGTATATGCAGACGGTGGTGTTCATTTTGGTCATCGCTTCCATTGTGCAGGTGGTGGAAATGTTCCTGAAGAAGGCTGTGCCTGCCCTTTATAAGGCGCTGGGCGTATTCCTGCCGCTGATCACCACAAACTGTGCGGTTTTGGGCGTGGCGCTGGTGAATGTGCAGGAGGGCTACGATTTCCTTTTGAGCGTGGTCAACGGTGCTGCCGGCGGCCTGGGCTTTACCATTGCCATCGTGCTGTTTGCCTCCATTCGGGAGCGTGTGGACAAGGCGGAATGCCCCGAGTCATTTAAGGGGTATCCCATTGCGCTGATCGCCGCAGGTCTGCTGGCGCTGGCGTTTATGGGCTTCTCCGGCATGAAGATTTTCTAAGGAGGGCGTTTGTATGGATATTGTGATTGCAATCGCCATTTTGGGCGGCTTGGGACTGATTTTCGGTCTGGTGCTGGCAGCGGCCTCCAAGGTGTTCCATGTGGAAACGGATCCTCGGCTGGATCAGCTCAATGAATGCCTGCCCGGTGCAAACTGCGGCGGCTGCGGCTATGCCGGCTGCGGCGGCTATGCCGAGGCGGTTTTGAATGGGGAAGCGGAGATCGGCAAATGTGCCTCCGGCGGCAATGAGTGCGCCAAGGCTATGGGCGCGATCATGGGTGTCGAGGTTGGGGAGGTCACCCGGAAGGTGGCGCTGGTGCGCTGCTCCGGTGCAAAGACCTACGATAAGGACGGCAACCTGGTCACCGGTGCTAAGATCAAGGCGGAATACGAAGGCTTTAAGGACTGCGTGGCAGCCTCCAAGGTTGGCGGCAACGGACCGCTGAGTTGCAAATTCGGCTGTTTGGGTTTTGGTACTTGCGTTAAGGCATGTAAGTATGGTGCCATTCGCGTGGAAAACGGTGTTGCCATCGTGGACGAGGATAAGTGCACCGGCTGTATGGCTTGTGCCGCAGCCTGTCCCCGGGATCTGATCGTTCCCGTTGAGCCCCACCGGAATGTGGTCATTGCCTGCGCATCCCTGGCAAAGGGCGCAGTTACCACCCGTGGCTGCACCACCGGCTGCGTGGGTTGCGGTCTTTGCAAGAAGATCTGCCCCCATGACGCCATTACCATTGAGCACAATCTGGCGATCATTGATTACGACAAATGTGACAACTGCGGCATGTGCGCCACGGTTTGTCCCAAACATCTGATCAAGGACTCCCGTGTGGAGATTCTGCCCGATCCGGTGCTGACGAAGAGCTAAAGAAAACCCCCGCTGCAAAAGCAGCGGGGGCGATTTATTATCTGGGATAGGGGCTTTTCGTATTTGTTCGACCCATTAGATAGTCTACACTTACTTTGTAGAAATCTGCAAGCGTTTCTAAAACTTCTGAGGGAATATCACGCTTGCCGTTTTCGTAATTAGAGTAGCAAGCTTGTGTGCAATTAAGAAGCTTTGCAATGTCATCCTGCTTTAGGTCCTTATCTTCGCGTAAAGCTCTGATTCGTTCGTACATACTGCTACTCCTTTCATTGGGATATAACAAGTATATACAAAACAAATTGTAATATTGACATATATAACAAAATGTTATAAAGTGAGCGTAGTACGGAAAAGGAGCGGAACAATGGTAAACAACGAACTGCACATGCTGTTGGATATTCAAGACCAAGCGCTTACTGATCAGGAATACTTAGAAATCCACAAACAACATGAGCCGGCTCAAGAGCGATTCTTAGAATTGTGGCTAAGTCTGCCAAAAGAGCAGCAAGATATTATTGGTGACTATCTGTACTTCTCAGCGCAACTTTTCCATCGGTTAATGATTATGGCGTGCAATTACACAGATAAAAAGGGAACGGATTAACCGTTCCCTTTTGTTATTTTGCCAATTCCCGGATGCGCTGGGCGATGGTGCAGCGGTCTTCGTAGGGGCAATTACCGAAACTGCAATCTGCGGTCATTTCGCCGTCCTCGATCTCCACCGCCACCATGCGGCTTTGATCCTGGGTGCGGCAGTAGCCGGAGATAAATTCTTCTTTATACATCATTTTCCTCCACAATACAGAAGCCCATGGGATTCAAGCTAAGCCATGTGGGAGCGACGGTCCGAAGGTTCTGCCCCAGCAGCACCTTGCCGGCGGGAATATCCCAATGGTCAAGGCTGCGGTTTACATAAATCCGGAAAGTTGTGCCGTTATAGATTCGCTCAAAGCCCAAAAGTCCGTCGCCTGCCTGGAAAAAGCGGACATCGCCATAGCGCAGCGCGTCATGTTCCTTGCGCAGCTGACCCAAACGGCGGTGGTGCTCCAGCAAAATGCCGTCTTCCTTGCCCCAGGGGTAGGTGCGGCGGTTGAAGGGGTCTTTGTAGCCCTCCATACCTGTTTCATCGGCATAATAAAGGCTGGGTGCGCCGGGGAGGGTGTACTGCAAAAACGATGCCATCAGCAGCCGCTCCCGGGCAAGCTCGTACTGGGCAGCAGAAAGGCGGCGCTTGGCTTTTTCTTCCCGGCTGCCGTCAAAATCGTCCACAAGGGCAGTCAGGATTCGGGGGCTGTCGTGAGTGCCCAGCAGATTCATGTTGCAAAGCAGAACATCCGGCGGATAGTTTTCCGCAATGGTCATAACGGTGTTTGCCAGATTTCTGCCGTCATCAAAGCTGCGCAGGTAGTTGATGATAGCGGTGCGGAAGGGGTAGTTCATGACGCTGTCCAGCTGACCGTCTACAAAGTAGCGGCAGTATTTGCCGTAGGCTTCTTTGTTGGACGCGTCCTCCCATACTTCGCCCAGCAGCAGTGCGTCGGGGCGAATTTCCCGGATGCGCTTTTTTAAAAGGGAGAGGAATTCTGTCGGCAGCTCATCGGCAACATCCAGGCGGAAACCGTCACAGCCTGCTTTCAGCCAATGGGCGACCACGCTATCCTCGCCGGTGATGATATACTCCACAAAAGCGGGGTCCAGCTTGTTGACGGTGGGCAAGGTGTCGAAATTCCACCAGCATTTGTAGCTGTGGGGGAACTGGTGGAAGGTATACCAGCTTGCGTAGGGCGAATTCTGGCTTTGATATGCGCCCACGCTGTCAAATGTGCCATACTTGTTGAAATACAGAGAGTCGGAGCCGGTGTGAGAGTACACACCGTCCAAAATCACTTTTATGCCCAGCTTATGGGCAGTGTCGCACAGGTTGCTGAAATCCTCCACAGTGCCCAGCATGGGGTCGGGGGTCTTATAGTCGCCGGTGTCGTAGCGGTGGCTGGAAAAACTTTTGCTGATGGGATTCAGATACAGCAGCGTGATGCCCAATGAGGCAAGGTAGGGAAGCTTTTCGGTGATACCTTTGAAATTGCCGCCGAAAAAGTCGTTATTGAGGATTTTTCCGTCGGGGGTGGGTCGCCAATCCACTTCCTCGTCCCAGTTTTCGTGGACGGTATAGGGCTGCAGCTTGCCGGTCAGGTCGCAATCGCCGGCTTTGTGAAAACGGTCCGGGAAAATTTGATAAATACATGCGCCCTTTGCCCACTGGGGCACGGTGAAATCTGCGGGAATGCAGCTAACCTGCCAGCGCGGCCCTGCCTCCATATTGGTATCGTCGCCCTGCTTGAACAGGCGGAATCCGCCGGTTTTTGTGGTGATGCGGAAATAATAAAAGTAAAGACCGGTCCGCTTTAAAGAGAAAGTACCTGTCCATTGCTCATAAGCGCCTTTGGTAAGCTCCAGAGAAAGGGGGGCGGTGAGATTTTCGCCGTCCACGCTTTCAAAAAGGCACTCCACATGGGTGGTCTGCACCGACACGGGAATGTGGATCCGGAGGGTACAATTCTGCTCCGGCAGGAGGGTGCCGAAGGGGTCTTTATAAGCAAGGTCTTTGCTGTTGAATAAAATACGCATAGATTACTCCTGTGGTCGAATTTTAGTTTATCGGGCGGTTTACAATTACCTGCAATGTTGTCATCCCGACCAAGGCAAAGCCGCACGGAGGGATCTTCGCACCGAATTTTTGCTGTGCAGGTACGATAATGCGTAGATCCCTCGACTCCCATTCGGTCGCTCGGGATGACATCCTGAGGAAGAGGAGCTGCCCGCAAAACTGCAATTTGTATTTTTATCAGTTTACCACAAAAGCTTTTAATAGGCAAGGAAAAACCGGAGCGCATTTGCGCTCCGGTAAATTTTTATTGACCGCACATCCGGCGGAACAGCTCCATATACTTTTCGGCAGGCTTATCCCAGCTGAAATCCTGCACCATATCCCGGTGCTGCAGGGCCTTAAAGCCCTCCCGGTTGTTATTGTACAGATTCAGACAGCGCTTAACTGCGCCGTAGAAATCGTCGCCGTTGTAGCTTTGGAAGGTAAAGCCCAAACCGCCACAGCCGTTTTCGTCGCAGGGCGGAACGGTGTCCTTTAAGCCGCCGGTTGCATGAACGACGGGCACGGTACCGTAGCGCATGGCATTCATCTGGCTCAAGCCGCAGGGCTCAGACTTGGAGGGCATCAGATAAATATCGCCGCCGGCATAGATCCGGGCTGCGAGACCCAGGTTAAAGGTGATCTTGGCAGCTACCTGGTTCGGGAATTCATTGGCAAGCTCCATAAAGAAATGCTCAAAATGAGGCTCGCCGGTGCCGAGGATCAGCAGCTGGCAGTTTTCTTCCCACAAAAGCTTTCTTGCAATGTAGCAAAGAAGATCCAAGCCCTTGTGACCAGCCAAACGGGTGACCATTACCATTAAGGGTGCGTCGGGATCTACAGGAAGTCCCACTTCCTTTTGCAGAGCGGCTTTGCATTTTGCCTTGCCGTCGGAAACGGTGTCTGCATTGTAATGGGCAGGGAGGTTGGGGTCGGTTTCGGGGTTAAAGGTGCCGGTGTCGATACCGTTGGTGATGCCCGTCAGCTTCCAGCTGGCGGAGGAGATGATGCAGTCAAGACCGTGGGCATAGTAAGGATACATCAGTTCCCGGGAATAGGTCTCGGAAACGGTGGTTACCATGTCGCAGGTCTCAATAGCACCCTTCATCACATTCACAGCGCCGTTCATATCCAGCGTGGGACGGTACTCCCAGGGCAGCGCCAGCACATCGTCGAAGAAATTGCCGTTCGCCCAGCCTTGATACTCGATATTATGGATGGTGAACATGCACTTGGTGTTGGGATACTGCTCCCGGTAGCGGGCTTTCAGCATGGTGGGAACCAGGGCGGTCTGCCAGTCGTTGCACTGGATCACATCGGGAATGAAACCGATGCGGGGCAGGGCATCTAAGCAGGCTTTGGAGAAATAGGCAAAGCGCTCACCGTCGTCCATGTCGCCGTAAATTGCGCCGGGGCGGGCACCGAAATAGTACTCGCTGTCGATGAAATAGACCTTTACACCGTCCGTCCGGTTTTTCAGACGCATGATGCCGGCATACTGCTTGCGCCAGCCCAAAATAACCTCAAAGCTGTCGACAGGCTCTACTTCATAGGAAGGATTTTCCTTGATTTTTTTGTAGTACGGAAGGATCAGCACCACCTCGTTGCCCGGGATACGGGACAGGGCGGCAGGCAGCGCCTCCATCACATCTCCAAGGCCGCCGGATTTTGCATAGGGAGCGCCTTCGGAGGCGAGGATGGCTATTCTCATACGGTTTCTCCTCTTTTGATGATAATGGGATTACAAGGTGTGCCGAAGAGCTTGGCGCCGGGGCGGACAGTGACATCCTTATCAAGGATCACATACTTAAGCTCCGCACCCTTGCCGATAACGGTGTCGTTCATGATCACGCAGTTTTCAACATTTGCATCTTCGCAGACGGTGACATTGCGGAACAAAATGGAGGCGCAAGCTTTGCCTTCCAGCATACAGCCGTCGGCAACCACGCAGTTTTCAATTTCACAGTTTTCACCGTAGTAGGTAGGCACACGGTCACGGACGCGGGTATAAACGGGGTGGTTATAGAAGAATACATCGTGACGAATATCTTTGTTGATAAGGTCTAAGCTGTTGCGGAAGTATTCTTCCACGGATTCATTGTACATGACAATGCCGGGGAACTGGTAAACATTGATGGCAAGCTGCTTCTTTTGCCAAAGACCCAGCACCAAGTCTCTGTCCATATGGAACAGATTCCGGGCGATATGCTCCTTGACCTGCTTGACCAGCCACTTCTTGCTCAGCACGAAAATATCCATGGAGGCAAGGTAGCTCTTGGGGGCAACATAGTCTACCGCGATATCGGAAACCTCGCCCTTCTTGTCCAGCTTCAGCGCCAGATCCAGCTGCTTTTTGCCGTTTGCGATGCCGGTCTTGGTGACCACGGTGATGTCCTTGCCGCTGGCAATGTGGGATTCCAGAACATCGTTGAGGTCGATATTGGAAATCACGGCGGAGTCGATCATGATCACATATTCGTCTTCGCTGCCGTTCTCCAAAAAGCCCATGACGGAGTGCAAGGAGTCCAGCTTGCCCCGGTAATTGTCGGTGGTGGACATGGCATAGGGGGTCAGGAACTCCAAACCGCCCTCGCCCAGCTCCAGACCCCATTCCTCCGCGTCACCGATGTGATTCATCAGGGACTGGTAATTATTCTTGGTAATGATGCCGATGTGACGGATGCCGGAGTTGGTCATATTGGACAGAGAGAAGTCCACCTGACGATAGCGGCCGCCGTAAGGCAGGGATGCCATGGTACGCTTGTTAGTCAGATCTCCCAAGGAGCTGTCATAAATATTGGCAAAAATAATACCCATAG
>JAZQHM010000074.1:0-60918 GCA_045540575.1 Faecousia sp.
CAATGCCGGAACGAGCATCAAGGTGGACTATGCACCTGAGGATGTTGAGGAAGGAAAAGCATATGCAACCATTGCAGTTGACGCATTGGTAATTGCAGATGTGCGTCAGGAAGTCACAGTAAAGGTATACAATGGAGATGGTACATTGTATGCAGAGTGCCGAGAGAGCATCGAGAACTATCTGGCAAGAATATCTGAGAAGAATGGCTTGGATCAGATGTTCATTGAAGTAATGAAGTTCGGTGACTCCGCACGCGCATATCTTGAGACCACGAGATCATAACGCACTAACCTAAAAACACCCCGGGCGGTTTACCGCCCGGGGTAACCCAATACTTTCTGAAATGAGGTGACATGCATGTTACTTACAATTCAAAATGAGAATCATAAACTGAGAATAGATACTCTTGGCGCGCAACTGATGGGAATACAATCTGCTGACGGCACGGAGTATCTTTGGCAAGGTGATCCTAAATATTGGGCGGATCGATCACCATTATTGTTCCCATTTATTGGACGATTGACCAATAATACCTGCAGCTATCATGGCCAAATTTATCCCATGAGCATCCATGGTTTTGCCGCTGCATCCGAATTTGAAATTGTAGAAACCCAAGCTGACTCTGTAATTCTTGAATTGAAAAGCAACGATACAACGAGAAGACAATATCCATTCGAGTTTTCCTTGAAGCTCGGCTATTCGTTAGTAAATGGCACGCTTCAAATTAAATATACTGTTGAGAACCTTGATGATAAAATCATGCCATTTGCCATCGGCGGTCATCCTGGGTTTAATGTTCCGCTAGTTTCCAATGAAGTTTTTGAAGATTATACTATTTCTTTTAGCCAGCCATGTAAGGCTGACCGCATTGGCTTTACTGAGAGTGTTTTTCTTAGCGGTCATGATGAACCGTACCCGCTTGAGGATGATATTCGCCTGCATCTTCGCCATGATCTTTTTGATGAAGATGCGATTATTCTTAAGAACATGGATAGGGAAGTTACTCTTCGTTCTAATATAAGTGGTAGAGGTGTACGCATTTCCTATCCCGGTTTGCCTTACCTTGGCATTTGGCACAAACCAAGAACGGATGCACCTTATGTTTGCATTGAACCTTGGTCATCCTTGCCCTCTAGACAGGATATAGTAGAAGAATTATCCTGCAAAAGTGATCTAATCCACTTGACACCGGGGAAAACCTATGAGACAATTTGGTCGATAACTGTTCTATAAAGAGGTGTGTTTCTATGAACAAAGGAATTTGTTGCGCAGGTAATATGATCGTGGATATTACATATCCCATTGAGACCTGGCCCAAGCAGAATGAGCTTACCCATATTACCGAGGGTATTCAGAATTCCACAGGCGGATCTGTCTGCAATACCATTTCCGACCTTGCCCGGCTTGACCCTGAGATGCCGTTGGTTGCATCCGGTTTTGCAGGCTATGATGCAGAAGGCGATTTTATGCTGAAGGAAATGTCTCAGTATGCAAACATTGATCTTAGCATGGTCAAGCGGGACGGACGTACTTCCTTTACAGCCGTTATGAGCAACAATCAGACCAAAGAGCGCACATTCTTCCAGCATGCCGGTGCCAATGCGTATTATGGCGAGGAGCATATTGACTGGGATAATTTGAATGTGGACATTTTCCATATTGGCTACATCCTGCTGTTGCCGAATCTTGATGAGCCGGATGCAGAGTATGGCACCAAGATGGCAAGACTTCTGCACCGCGTTCAGAAGATGGGTATTAAGACATCTATCGATGTGGTTTCCGAGTCCGGTGACCGCTTTGCAAAGCTTGTTAAGCCTGCTCTTAAGTATTCCAACTACTGCGTTATCAATGAGTTGGAAGCTCAGCAGACAACCGGTATTACCCTTCGTGACGAGGACGGTAAGCTGCACACGGAAAATATGGAAGCGGCTCTTCGTAAGCTGAAGGAGCTTGGTGTTTCGGATTGGGCTGTGATCCATTGTCCGGAGATCGGCTGCGGCATTGACCAGAACGGTAAATACTATCAGGTTCCCAGCCTGAAGCTGCCTAAGGGCTACATTAAGGGTACGGTGGGCGCAGGTGACGCATTCTGCGCGGGTATTCTGTATGCTGCTTACAAGGAAATGCCTATGGATGAGGCGCTGAAGCTCGGCGCATGCAGTGCGGCAGCATCCTTGAGCGAGGTCAGTGCATCCGATGGCGTAAAGACAGTGGACGAAGTTATGAAGCTTTACGACCTTTACGGTTAAGAGAGGTAGAAACATGAAAGCTGTAATGTATGGCGGCGGTAATATCGGCCGCGGTTTTATTGGTGCGCTTTTGAGCCAATCCGGCTATGAAGTGACATTTATTGATGTTGCAGAGCCTGTTGTTAAGGCACTGCAGGAGAATCATACATATCCTGTCCGTTATGTTTCCAGCAACGGCTTTGAGGATGTTTGGGTGCAGAATGTTACTGCTGTGAACGGTAACGACGGCGAGGCTGCCTCTGATGCCATTGCAAATTGCGACATCATGGCAACGGCTGTTGGCGCCAGAATCCTGAAGTTCATCGTTCCCAACATTGTCGCAGGTCTTCGCAAGCGCTGGGCAAAGACGGATGCACCGCTGAACATTATCATCTGCGAAAATCTGATGGATGCCAATAAGGTGCTGGAAGGCATGCTGAAAGAGCAGCTGACGGCTGAAGAGCAGGCAAAGTTTGATGCATCTGTCGGCTTGGTGGAAGCCTCTATCGGTCGTATGGTGCCTGTACAGACTGAGGAGATGAAGGCAGGGGAGCCTATGCGTGTGTGCGTGGAGCGTTACGGTTTCCTGCCCGTTGATAAGGCTGCATTCAAGGGCAGTGTGCCGGAAATTCGTAACATGGTTCCTTACGAGCCCTTTGATTTCTATATCAAGCGCAAGCTGTATGTTCACAACATGGGTCATGCTACCTGTGCATACCTTGGCGATCTTCTGAATTTGGAATATATTTATCAGTCCATCGATGTGGCAGATATCCGTATTCTCGTTCAGAATGCTATGCTGGAGAGTGCCATGGCGCTTGCTAAGAAGTACGGCGCTGACCTCAGCGCGCTGCAGCTGCATATTCAGGATCTTCTCGGTCGTTTTACCAATGCGGCTTTGATGGATACCTGCCAGCGTGTTGGCGGCGACCCGGCAAGAAAGCTGAGCCCCGATGACCGCATGATCGGTTCTTCCTTGCTGGCTCTGGAGCAGGGGATCACACCTGCGTATATTGCCATCGGCGCTGCTGCCGGTGTATACCGCTATATTAATGAGGCAGAGGGCATGGAGCAGGGCATGGATGCTGCGAAAAAGGTTCTTTCCGATGTTTCCAAATTGGATGAAAACCATGCGCTTGCGACCATGATTCTTGCTGCTTATGAAAAGATCCTTTCCGGTGCGACGGTTGCGGATCTTCGCCGGGCTGCGGATGAAAATAAACGTTTGAGCCTTAAAAATGTTATCTAAGATCGTATAATGCCGCTTAACCTGCACAATCTAGTACCATCACGATAAGGAGATGGTGTTATGATCGAACAGGATACTGTAAAGCTTTTGCGGGAATGCGATGCCGGTATCAAAATGGGTGTTGCATCCATTGACGATGTTTTGGACAATGTCCGCAGCAAGGACTTCCGCAGCTGCCTTACCAAGTGTAAGCAGGAGCATGAGCAGCTGAAAGGGGAAGTACAGACCCTTTTGGATAAATATCATGACGACGGTAAAAATCCCAATCCCATTGCCAAGAGTATGTCCTGGATGAAGACCAACATGAAGCTTGGTATGGATGATTCTGACGCCACGGTTGCAGATTTGATGACTGATGGCTGCAATATGGGAGTTAAGTCCTTAAACCGATATCTTAACCAGTATAAAGCTGCCGACGAGGTATCTAAGGATATTACCAAGCGGCTGATCAATCTGGAAGAAAAGCTTACGATCGATATTCGGCAATATCTTTAACCGTGGGAGAAATCCCACGGTTTCCTTTGAGGTGAATCATATGAACAACGGATATAAACGCACCCTTTGTGCCAGCTTCATCGGCTCAGCCACACTATCCATTTCCAACAATCTTGCACCGCTGCTTTTTGTGCTGTTTCAGCAGGAGTTTGAGATTTCGGTTGTAAAGATCGGGTTGCTGGTTACATATAATTTCTGCATTCAAACGCTGGTGGACTTAATTGCCGCACGGTATGCGGAAAAGATCGGCTACAAGAAATGCATCGTTGCGGCAGAGATTTTCTGTGCAGTCGGTGTTTCGGGTTTGGGATTCTTTCCGTTCTTGCTGCCCGATCCTTATGTGGGACTTTTGCTTGCGGTGGGTGCATATGCCATTGGCGGCGGTCTTCTTGAGGTGCTTGTCAGCCCCATTGTGGAGGCACTGCCGCTAAGCAAGAAAAGCGGCGCAATGAGCCTTCTGCATTCTTTTTACTGCTGGGGACACGCCCTTGTGGTGATTTTGACAACCTTGTTCTTTCACTTTGCGGGCACACAAAGCTGGCGCATTGTTACATTTCTTTGGGCGTTGATTCCTGCTGCGAATGCGGTGCTTTTTGCAACTTCGCCTATTATTACTTTGGCGGGTGACGCGGAGCAAGTGCCGATTCGTAACCTCTTCAAGGTTAGAGTGTTTTGGGTGTTCCTGTTTATAATGCTCTGTGCCGGCGCAGCAGAGCTTTCCATGGCGCAGTGGGCATCGTACTTTGCAGAGCGGGGTCTGGGTGTCAGCAAGGCATTTGGTGATCTGCTTGGACCTTGTATGTTTGCGCTGCTTATGGGTACTGCCAGAGCGCTGTATGCGGCATTCAGCAGTAAAATCCGGCTGAGCACCGTCTTAATTTGCAGTGGTGCGCTGTGCATAATCAGCTATCTTCTGGCAGTTTTTTCACCGTATCCTGTTTTATCACTGATCGGCTGCGGGCTTTGTGGTCTGTCGGTAGGCGTTATGTGGCCGGGTACACTGAGTCTATCCGCTGAAAGGTTTCCGCAATGTGGCGCGGGAATGTTTGGACTTCTTGCCCTTGCAGGCGATGTTGGCTGCAGCGCAGGACCGTCTGTGGTAGGCTTTGTATCCCAGCTTACGGACGGCAGACTGCAATCCGGTCTTTTGGTTGCGACCATTTTCCCTGTCTTTTTGATCATCAGCGTATCTATGCTTCGTAAATACACGAAATAAGGTTTTTAACACCACAGAATCTCAATTCTGTGGTGTTTTTCTATGGGCTATTGACATTTTCCATCACGGATGTTATATTCATGTTATAAAATCCTTATTTTAACATGAGGTGAACACGAATGAACAGTATCAGACAGTCTGTGATCCGGGATTACATTGAGAAAAAGAATATTGTAACGATCAAGGAGCTGCAGGCGCTTTGCCCCGATGTGTCCTTGATGACGATACACCGTGACCTGGATGTTCTTGCCCAGAGCGGTATTATTGTTAAGGTCAGAGGCGGCGCCCGTTCCGTGAAGCATGCCGGTGATATCGGCTATGACATTCGTCTGCAGGAAAACAACGCAGGGAAGATTGTGATGGCAAATAAGGCGCTGGAGCTGATCCAACCCGGCAGTACTGTATTTCTGGATGCCAGTACCACGAATCTCATGCTTGCCAGGATCCTTCCGGACATCAATCTGAATATCTTTACAACGGGACCGAACATTGCCATTGAGCTTTGCAGGCTGCATAATCCCAACATAACCCTGTGTTGTGGTACGATGAACCGGAAGAACATGGCGCTTTCCGGTCAGAATACCCTGGAGATGCTGGATAAAATCAATCTTGATATGGCATTTATCGGTGTTTCCGGCTGCAGTGCTGAGGCAGGTTTTACCTGCGGCACGGAAAGCGATATGGTGGTCAAGCGCAAGGTGATTCAAAAAGCGCGCACAAGCGTTGTGATGTGTGACCATGGAAAATTCAGCAGACTGATGCCGTATACCTTTGCAAGATTTGAAGATGTTGACTATCTTGTCAGCGATGCGCCTGTGCCGGAAACAGTTGACCGCGCTGCAAAAACAGCCGGTGTTTCGGTGCTGTAAAAGAGAAGAAATTTATCGTTTCATTCAATATTTGCTATTGACTGAAATGTTATAAAATGTTATAAATAACATATAGTAACAAATTAAAGGAGGAACTATATTTATGGCAACCGCAGTAATTATGCCCAAGGCGGGCATTACCGTGGAAAGCTGCATCATCGGCGAGTGGCAGAAGAAGGTTGGCGACCAGATCAAACTGGGCGACGTTCTTTTCACCTACGAAACCGATAAGGCAAGCTTTGAATGTGAGTCCACCGCAGAAGGTGAACTGCTGGAGATCTTCTTTGGCGAGGGTGATGAGGTCCCTTGCCTTGTCAATGTCTGCGCCATTGGCACCAAGGGTGAGGATTGCTCCTCTCTGAAGGGTGGCAGCGCTGCTGACGCTCCCGCCGCTGCTCCTGCAGCTGCACCCGCTGCCGCTGCAGCTCCTGCTGCTGCCGCTGTTGCTTGCAACACCAAGGCTCAGGCTGTCATCATGCCCAAGGCCGGCATTACGGTTGAAAGCTGCATCATCGGCGAGTGGCTCAAGAGCATTGGCGATGATATCAAGGTCGGCGACATTCTGTTTACTTATGAAACGGACAAGGCTTCCTTCGAGTGCGAGTCCACTGCAGAAGGCAAGCTGCTGGCAATCTTCTTTGAAGAGGGCGACGAAGTGCCCTGCATGGAAAATGTCTGTGCTGTCGGTCCTGAGGGTGAGCCCACGGATTGCCTGAAGCCCGGCGCTGCTCCTATGGTCGTGGAAGAGGTTGCTGCTGTAGAGGCTGCTCCTGCTGCCGCTGCTGAGGTGGTTGCTACCGCTGTTGAAGGCGCTCCCGTATCTCCCAGAGCTGCTAAGCTTGCTAAGGCTCATGGTGTCGATGCATCCCTGGCAGTTGGTACCGGTCCTAACGGCCGTATCATCGAGCGCGATGTCCAGAAGCTGATCGCTGATGGTGTTCCCGCTGCTGCTAAGGCAGTCGTTTCCGACGGTCCTGAGTATGAGGATGTGAAGTTCAGCGGTATCCGTCGCGCAATTTCCAAGTCCATGACTACCAGCCTGCATACCATGGCTCAGCTGACCCACAATACTTCCTTCGACGCAACTGCGATCCTGAACTACCGCAAGGTGCTGAAGGCTGCAGGCGGCGATTATGCCGGCATCACTTTGGGCGACATCATTCTGTATGCGGTTTCCCGCACTGTGATCAATTACCCCGATCTGAATGCCAACATGCTGGATGACAACTCCATCCGCAAGTTCAACCACGTCAACCTGGGCGTTGCTGTGGATACTCCTAGAGGTCTGATGGTTCCCACCATCTTCCATGCTGACGAGATGAGCCTGCTGGAGATCTCCAAGGCTGTCAAGGAGCTGGCTGCTGAGTGCCGTGAAGGCAACATCAACCCCGACAAGCTGTCCGGCGGTAGCTTCACTGTTTCCAATTTGGGCAACATGGGTGTTGAGAGCTTTACTCCCGTTATCAATCCTCCCCAGACCGGTATTTTGGGTGTTTGCGGCACCATCGACCGTGTACGCAAGGGCAAGGACGGCGGCATTGAGATCTATCCCGCT
This sequence comes from Faecousia sp., assembly GCA_045540575.1. Taxonomy (GTDB): domain Bacteria; phylum Bacillota; class Clostridia; order Oscillospirales; family Oscillospiraceae; genus Faecousia. The sequence goes on from JAZQHM010000074.1 coordinate 7,614, forward strand.
ATGGGTCTGAGCCTGACCTATGACCATCGCGCTGTTGACGGCACTCCCGCTGCCAAGTTCCAGCAGGAGCTGGGTAAGAACCTGGAAGCTTTCACCACGCTGCTTGCTAAGTAAGAAGGAGGAAATACAATATGCCTAAGAGTTTATTTGTCGATCCTTCCGTGGTCAGAGCACCCGGTAAGGTGACTTTCAATGACATTCCTGTCAATCAGTACAACAAGACCGTCAAGGAAGAGCTGGAATCCGGTAAGTACACCAAGGAAGACCTGATCCGCATTTTCCGCGACATGACCGTTCTGCGTGAGTTCGAGACCATGCTGAACCTCATCAAGACCCAGGGCAGCTACAATGGCATCGACCATACCTATCCCGGTCCTGCCCACCTGTCCACCGGTCAGGAAGCAGCCTGTGTCGGTCAGGCTTACCTGCTGGACGAGAACGACTTTGCTTTCGGTTCTCACCGCTCTCACTCCGAGATCCTTGCTAAGGCTCTGTCCACCATCAACAAGATGAGCGATGCTCAGTTGATGGACGTTATGGAGAACTTTCTGGAAGGCAAGTGCCTGAAGGCTACCCAGAAGATGGGCGAGACCAAGGACGTTAAGGAACTGGCGATCCGCTTTATCCTCTACGGTACACTGGCTGAGTTCTTTGCCCGTGAGACCGGTTTCCATATGGGTATGGGCGGCTCTATGCACGCATTCTTCCTGCCCTTCGGCATTTACCCCAACAACGCAATCGTTGGCGGCTCTGGCACCATTTCCACCGGCGCAGCCCTCTTCAAGAAGGTCAACGACAAGAAGGGTATCGTTGTCTGCAACGTCGGTGACGCTGCTATGTCCCGCGGTCCTGTTTGGGAAGCTCTGAACTTCTCTGCTATGGATCAGTATAAGACCCTGTGGGAGAGCCACAAGGACGGTATGCCCATCCTTTACAACATCTTCAACAACTCCTACGGCATGGGCGACCAGACCCGCGGCGAGACCATGGGTCAGGGCAATATGTCCCGTATCGCTTCCGGTGTCAGCCCCACTCAGTTCTATGCTGAGACTGTTGACGGCTACAATCCTCTGGCTGTTATCGACGCTATGGAGCGTAAGCTGGAGCTGCTGCGCAACGGCAAGGGTCCCGTCATGCTGGAAACTGTTACTTACCGTTACTCCGGTCACTCTGTCTCTGGCCAAAATGCATACCGCACCAAGGAAGAGATCGATGCATGGAAGGAAGTTGACCCCATCGTCACGTATCCTGCTTCTCTGGTGGAAGCCGGTGTCATGACCCAGGAGGAGGTCGACGCTATTCTGAAGGAGACCTCCGAGCGTATGACCATGATCTGCAAGTACGCAGCAGATAAGGATTTCAGCCCCTACTGCGACTTCAAGAAGGATCCCCAGGTCGTTGAGCGTCTGATGTTCTCCAACCAGAAGGTTGAGAAGATGCTGGATCGTGAGCCCGAGTATACTGTTCCCAAGGAAGAGGCTGAGGGCTACAAGAAGATCAAGGCAAAGGAGCGTTCTCCCATCGGTGCAGACGGCAAGCCCGTTTCCAAGATGAAGCTGTATAACCTGCGTGACGGTATTTCCGAGGTTATTTGGGACCGTTTCTACGAGGATCCCACTCTGATCGCTTACGGCGAAGACTGCCGTGACTGGGGCGGTGCATTTGCTGTTTACCGCGGCATGATGGACGCTCTGCCTCACTGCAGACTCTTTAACTCTAACCTGGCAGAAGGTGCTATCGTCGGTACAGCTGTCGGTTACGCTTTGTCCGGTGGTCGCGCACTGGTTCAGCTGATGTATGCTGACTTCATCGGCTGCGCCGGTGACGAAATTTTCAACCAGATGTCCAAGTGGCAGGCAATGTCCGCAGGCATTCTGAAGATGCCTCTGGTGCTCCGTGTTTCCGTTGGCTCCAAGTACGGCGCACAACACTCTCAGGACTGGACCGCACTTTGTGCACACATCCCCGGTCTGAAGGTCGTATTCCCCGCAACTCCCTGGGAAGCCAAGGGCTTGATGGAGACTGCTCTGAAGGGCACTGACCCCGTTGTCTTCTTCGAAAGCCAGAGAATTTACGACGTGGGCGAGCAGTTCCATGAGGGCGGCGTGCCTGCTGAGCGCTATGAGATCGAGATCGGCGATACCAATAAGGTCCGCGACGGTAAGGATATCACCATTCTGACCGTTGGTGCAGTGCTTTACCGCGCTGTTGAGGCTGCAAAGACCCTCAGCGAGAAGTACGGCATGGAAGCAGATATCATCAACATCCATTCTCTGTCTCCTCTGGATTACACCAAGATTGTTGAGTCTGTCCGCAAGACCGGTAAGGTCCTGCTGGTTTCCGATGCATGTGCTCGCGGCAGCTTCCTGAACGATGTTGCCCGTAACATCACCGAGCTGTGCTTCGACGATCTGGATGCACCTCCTGTTGTGATCGGTGCCAAGAACTGGATCACACCTCCCTTCGAGTTCGATGAATTCTTCTTCCCCCAGGCAAGCTGGATCCTGGATTCCATCAACGAGAAGCTGGTACCCCTGGCTGGCTACGAAAACGTCAACACCTGCGACGAGGCAGAGACCATCCGCCGCGCTAAGGAAGGCGTGTAATTCCACATTTAAAACAGCCCATCCGCACGGATGGGCTGTTTTTTACGCAATAGGGGAGAAAAGTGTAAAATTTCTTAAAAAAGTACTTGATTTTTCCATTTTCCTATGCTATAATACCGCAGTCTGAAATCAAGGTGAGTCCTCTGCGGGCTAAAATGCGCCGTACGAACGCCTAATATTTAAGGAGGACAATGAAATGGATCTTTTGAAAGCACTGAACAGCCAGTACATGAAGGAAGAGCTGCCCGAGGTTAAGGTCGGCGACACCGTTCGTGTGCACGTTCGCATCAAGGAAGGCTCCCGTGAGCGTATCCAGGTTTTTGAGGGCACTGTCATTGCCAAGAAGCATGGCGGCATTACCGAGGCTATCACCGTTCGTCGTATTTCCTACGGTGTCGGCTGCGGAAAGGTATTCCCCCTGCATTCTCCCAATGTTGCCATGATCGAGACCGTCCGTAAGGGCAAGGTACGCCGTGCAAAGCTGTACTACCTGCGTGAGCGCTTTGGCAAGGCCGCTAAGGTCAAGGAAAGAGTTTAACAAAAAACAGAAAAAAAGAGGGCTTGCCCTCTTTTTTTTTGTTCCTTTATGGTTTATAATCTATTATGATTGAAAAACTATCGCTTTTTGCGTTTTGATAAATGGAGTGAAAACCATGGAAGAATTTTTCAACGAAATAGAAGGGGAGCAGCCGGAAAAGAAAGCTCCTAAGGCACAGATGAACTGGCAGGCGAATTTGCTGCAGTATCTGCATGATATCGTATATCTTCTTGCGGTCATTTTGATTGCATTTTTGTTGCTTTTCCGGGTTGTTGTGGTATCCGGAACATCTATGAATGATACGCTGATGGACGGAGATTATCTTTTACTGCTTGGGGACTCTTTTTATCAAGATCCCAAATATGGCGATGTGATCGTTGCGTCCAAGAAAACCTTTGACGACGGTTTGCCGATTGTTAAGCGTGTCATTGCTACAGAGGGGCAGTGGGTGGATATCGATTTCGATGAGGGAATCGTTTATGTTGGCGAGAACCCTGCAAATATGAAGGCGCTCGATGAGCCCTACACCAAAACGCTGACAACGAACCCCGAAGGCTATACATTCCCATTGCAGGTCAAAGATGGCTGCCTTTTTGTGCTGGGTGATAATCGCAAAAACTCAAAGGATAGCCGTAGCTTTGAGATTGGTCAAATCGATAAGCGGGAAGTGCTTGGTAAAGTAATTTTCCTGTTCTTCCCCGGGACAAACGGTGTGGATTACTACGGAAATCCCAATGTTCCCCGGGACTTTGGAAGGATCGGTGTTGTGAAATGACGCAGGAGCAAATGAATATTCAGTGGTATCCCGGTCATATGACCAAGACCCGCCGCCAAATTGAAGCAGATTTGAAACAGGTGGATGCCGTTTGCGAGATCGTGGATGCCCGTATTCCTATGTCCAGTCGCAATCCGGATATCGACAGTATTTGCGGCAATAAGCCCCGAATGATCGTACTGAATCGCATGGACCTTGCCGATCCCGAGGCTACAAAGCGCTGGAGCGCCTATTTTAGAAGTAAGGGCATGGCGGTTGTCATCACCGATTGCAAGTCCCGTAAGGGCATCAGCAGCTTCCAGCCGGCTGCCCGCAGTGTACTGAAGGAAAAGCTGGAGCGGGACGCTGCCAAGGGGATGCACAGACCTATGCGCATCATGATCGTTGGCATTCCCAATGTGGGGAAATCCACACTGATCAACCAGATCTCCGGCAGAAAAGGTGCTAAGGCTGAAAACCGTCCCGGTGTTACCCGTGGAAAGCAGTGGGTGACGGTGGATCAAAGTCTTCTGCTTTTGGATACTCCCGGTATTCTTTGGCCGAAATTCGAAGATCCCAATGTGGGCATGATGCTGGCATACACCGGCGCTGTCAAGGATGGAATCCTTGACATTGAAGAGTTGGCTTGTATGCTGATCCAGCTTCTGCACCGCCGCTATCCCGAGGCACTTAAAGAGCGCTATGGAATTGATGTGGAAGAGGATATTCCCGGTTATGAGCTTTTGGAAATGGCCGGTCGTAAGCGCGGTTTTTTGGTTTCCGGCGGTGAGATCAATACAGAGCGTATGGCAAAGGTACTGGTTGATGAATTCCGCAGCGGTAAGCTTGGACTCTTTACCTTAGAAGAGCCGGAGGAATGATTATGACGCAAAAAGATATGTGGAAAATTGAGGACGCATTATACGCAGATGGCATCGTGACAATCTGTGGTGTTGATGAAGCGGGCAGAGGTCCTCTTGCAGGTCCTGTTTGCGCTGCGGCTGTGATCCTGCCGAAGCATTTGAATATTCCCGGACTTGACGACAGCAAAAAGCTTACGGATAAGCGCCGCAGAGAATTGATGCCCATTATCAAAGAGCAGGCGATCGCTTATGGCATCGGCATGGCATCTCACGAGGAGATCGACGAGATTAACATCCTGCAGGCGACATTTCTCGCCATGCAGCGCGCCATCGATCAGTTAAAGGGTAAAGCGGATTTCGCGCTCATTGACGGAAATCGGGAAAAGGACTTTGGTCTGCCTGTTAAGACTGTTGTAAAAGGCGACAGCCTGAGCGCCAACATTGCAGCGGCATCTGTGCTTGCAAAAGTCACCCGTGACGATCTTATGGATGAAATGGCAAAGGTGTATCCCCAGTACGGCTTTGAGATTCATAAGGGCTACGGCACCAAAGCCCATTATGAAGCGCTTCGTACATACGGCCATTGTCCCATCCACAGACGCACATTTCTTAAAAAATTCTATGGCGAAAAGTAAAATCTCCGGCGCATGGGGCGAAGCAATCGCTGCTGCATATTTACGCAAGAATCGCTATGACATCGTTGCGGCTAACTTTAGAAGCCGGTTTGGTGAGATCGATTTGATTGCACAGAATCGAAAATTTTTGGTCTTTGTGGAGGTAAAACTGCGAAAATCCGATGATTTTGCAGCTCCAAGGGAGTATGTTGACCGGAATAAGCAGGATAAACTGCGTGTTACGGCATCTATGTTTCTTTCTCAAAATCCTACAAAGCTGCAGCCGCGGTTTGATGTGATTGAAATCTATGCACCGGACGGTGAAGAAACCGCAAAACCGAAAATCAACCATTTGGAGGGAGCATTTGAATGAATTTCCCCGTTTTTGATCTGCATTGTGATACGGCACTTGAATTGCTCGGTAAGAGCATGCGTGAAGCCGGAAGCTTGCGTGAAAACAGCCACCACATTGACTTAAAGCGTGCAGGTACCCTTGCAGGCTACGCGCAGTTTTTTGCCTGCTTTACCACTCCGTCCATGCAAAAATGGTACGATGTTCCGGTTTCTGAGATTTTCGAGCGGGAAATGGTTACAGTGCTTCGCGAGGTTGAAAAGAATAAGGATCTCATTAGCTTAGCCTATACGGCAGCCGATGTTCGCAAAAACCACGAAAATGGTAAAATGTCTGCTCTGCTTTCGATTGAAGGACCTGCCGGTTTTGATTTCGATGCTGCCCTTTTGCAGGATCTTTATGCTGTGGGTTTTCGCATGACTACCCTTGGCTGGAATGAACAGAACATTCTTGCCGGCTCTCATGCAACCGGCGGCGGATTGACGGAGGCGGGCAGAGAATACATAAAAGAAGCTCAGCGTGTTGGCATGATCGTGGATGTAAGCCACATCAGCGACGAAGCCTTTTGGGATATTATGGATATCACGCAGAGGCCCATTATTGCAAGTCATTCCAACAGCCGCGCTGTGCATGATGTCAGCCGGAATCTGACAGACGATATGTTTAGGGCGATTTGTCAGACCGGCGGTGTTGCAGGATTTAATCAGTATGTGGAGTTTGTCGGTGCGGATTGCGATTTGGACACCGCCTGCGATCACATTTTGCATTGGTTGGAACTGGATCCCGAGGGAGATCACATTGCCCTTGGCGGCGACCTGGACGGTTGTGATGCGTTGCCTGCGGGATTTGAAGGTGTACAAAGCTATCCTGCTTTTGCTGGGAGGCTGCTGGAACGGGGCTTGAATGAGGAAACGGTCAGAAAGATTTTTTGGGATAATGCACTGGGAGTGATGGATAAATGCTGTATGTAACGACTAGAAACAAATTCGATACGCAGACAACCCCCAAAGCCTTAAGCGCGGATACCGGTGCAGATGGCGGTCTTTACACACCTTTTCAGATGCCCACTTTCTCCAAGGAAGAAATCAATTCTCTATCTGAGAAAACTTTTGGTGAAGCAGTTGTCGATGTTTTGAACCGATTCTTTTCCACAAAGCTAACGGCAGCGGATGTGGATTTTGCTGTTGGCAGATTCCCACTGCGTTTAGCTTCCATGAGCCATCGCATTCTGATTGCGGAGGTTTGGCGCAATGTGGAGCATGATTACGCATGTACTGAGAAAAACCTTGCCACCTTGGTCTGCAACCACCTTGGCTGCAAGGTCATGCTGAGTTCCTGGCTTAAAATTGCTATCCGTATCGCGGTTTTGTTTGGCTTGGTTGGAGAATTGATGCGCTGTGGATATGTTTCATCTTCGCAGCCCATTGATGTTTCTGTTCCCACAGGGGATTTCTCTTTGCCTATGGCTGTGTGGTTTGGTAGACACTTTGGGCTGCCGATTGCCAACATTATCTGCAGCTGCAACGAAAATAGCGGTATTTGGGAGCTATTCCACCTAGGTGAGCTGCACACGGATGCTGAAGCAATCAAGACCACAACCCCTCTTGCAGACTTTGCTGTTCCTGTGGAATTGGAACGGCTCGTACATGCTGTCGGCGGGGACGATAGAGTGCAGCAATATGTTGAATGTCTGATCAAAAAACGCACATACCGCCCGGCTGAGGAACTATATGCCCAGATGAAAAAGGGAATGTTCTCTGCGGTCGTCAGCCGTAGCCGTGTTGACGCGCTGATTCCCAGCGTTTACCGCACGAATGCCTACATTCTCGGTTCTTACTCAGCCCTTGCCTATGGAGGCATGATGGACTATCGCGCAAAGACCGGTGAGACACGGACATGCCTGTTGATGGCAGAACGAAGCCCCCTTAGTGACGGGAAAATTGTTGCGGATTCTATGCGCATGAATCTGTCTAAAATTACGGAAGAAGTTATGAAAGCATAAGGAGAGAAGCGATGGCGCTTTATGCGATTGGCGATCTGCACTTATCTTTGGGTGTGGATAAGCCTATGGATATTTTCGGCGGAGCTTGGGTCGACTATATGGGTAAGCTTCGTGACGGAATGTCGGTTATCCAGCCGGAGGACACGGTTGTTTTACTGGGTGATCTTTGCTGGGCTTTGGACTTAGAGCAAGCGCAGCCGGATTTTGCTTGTATCAATGAGATTCCCGGCAGAAAGATCATCCTGAAAGGCAACCACGATTACTGGTGGAGCACCGCTACTAAATTTTATAAGTTCTGTGCCGAAAACGGCTTTTCTGATCAATTCATTTTGAACAACAATCACTATGAGTACGATGGCTATGCCATCTGCGGGACTCGTGGTTGGTTTTTTGAAGAGGAGCGCAGCGGGGAACACGACGAAAAGGTATTTAAGCGTGAACTTTGTCGGCTGGAAGCATCCTTAAAGTCAGCAGGGGAGTTGCCTAAAATTGTATTTTTGCATTATCCGCCCCGCTACAAAGGCTATGAATGTCCGGAGATTTTGCAGCTGCTGCAGCAATATGATGTTCGGCGCTGTTTCTACGGACATCTTCACGGCGCCAGCCATGGTCTTGCCATGGAGGGCATTTGGGACGGTGTTGACTTTAAACTGGTGGCTGCGGATAAGCTGGATTTCAAGCCATATATGGTACTTCCGTAAAAAGGACTGCGATATTTTGCAGTCCTTTTTTGTATTTTCAACGGAAAACGGAAAATTAACAAATTTTTTCAGAAAAAGGGTGGACATTTTGCATATTCTTTGGTAAAATGATTCGGCTATATTAAAATAATATGGTGGCAGTATGCCACCTACTATTGGAGGAAGAAACCATGAATGTAAAGAGCATTGAAAGAAACGGCAACGAAACCAAGATCGTCGTCGAGATCGACAAGGAACTGATGGAAAAGGGCGTTCAGGCTGCATACCTGAAGGCTCGTAAGAACATCATGATCCCCGGCTTTCGTAAGGGCAAGGCTCCCCGGAAGATGATCGAGAGCATGTACGGCGCTCATGTTTTCTATGAAGATGGTCTGGAGGAGATTTTCCCCGAGGTCTATCAGGCTGCTGTTATCGATAAGGAAGTTAAGGCAATCGGCCGTCCCAGCCTCACCGACATGAACATCGAAGAGGATGGCTCCGTTGTTCTGACTCTGACTACCGAGGTTTACCCCGAGGTCACTCTGGGTGACTACAAGGGCATTGAGGTGGAGAAGGCTGAGGCTACTGTTACCGATGCACAGGTACAGGCTGAGCTGGACCGTATGGCTCAGAATGTTGCTTCTACCGAGACTGTTGAGCGCGCTGCAGAAATGGGCGACACCGCTAACATCGACTTTGAGGGCTTCCTGGATGGCACTCCCTTCGATGGCGGCAAGGGTGAAGGTCATGACCTGAAGCTGGGTGCCGGTCAGTTTGTTCCCGGCTTTGAGGAGCAGGTTGTTGGCATGGCTGCCGGCGACGAGAAGGACATCGACATCACTTTCCCCGAGGATTATCACAAGGATCTGGCAGGCAAGGCTGTAGTCTTCCACGTTAAGTGCAACAAGGTCACTGTTACCAATGTTCCTGAGCAGGACGATGAGTTTGCTAAGGACGTTTCCGAGTTTGAGACTCTGGAAGAGCTGAAGAAGGACATCTACGAGAAGGCTCTGGCTAACGCGCAGAAGCAGATCGATAACGCTTTCGAGCAGGCTTGCGTTGATAAGGCTGCTGAGAATACCACTGTTGATATGCCCAAGGCTCTGATTGAGGCTGAGTTGGACAACCAGATGGAGCGCTTTGCTTACCAGCTGCAGATGAGCGGCTACTCTGTTGAGCAGTATGCCAAGATGATGGGCGGCGATCTGAGCACCATGCGCAACGCTTTCCGTCCCGCTGCTGAGAAGCAGGCTAAGGCTAACGTGACTCTGGAGAAGATCATCGAGGTTGAGGGTATCACCGTCACCGACGAGGAGATCGAGGCTGAGTACGCATCCGTTGCTGAGCATTACAGCCTGGAGCTGGACAAGGTCAAGGGTATGGTCCCCGCTGAGGAGATCACCACCAGCCTGAAGACCCGCAAGGCTGTCAAGGTTATCGTTGACAATGCAAAGCCTGTTGCTCCCAAGGCTGAGGAGAAGACTGAGGAATAACTTTCCAAAAGTGTGGTTAGAATGTTTCAGACCCTATGAAAGGAGACATTACCATGAGTTTAGTACCTTATGTTGTTGAGCAGACCAGCCGCGGCGAGCGCAGCTATGATATTTTCTCCCGTCTTCTCAATGACCGCATTATTTTCCTGTCCGAGGAGGTCAATGACACCACTGCGTCTTTGATCGTTGCGCAGCTTCTTTATCTGGAAGCCCAGGATCCGGACAAGGATATTCAGTTCTATATCAACAGCCCCGGCGGCAGCGTTACTGCCGGTATGGCGATTTATGACACCATGCAATACATCAAGTGCGATGTTGCCACCATCTGTGTGGGTATGGCTGCGTCCATGGGCGCATTCCTGCTTAGCGCAGGTGCGAAGGGCAAGCGCATGGCACTGCCCAATTCTGAGATCATGATCCACCAGCCCAGTGCCGGTACCCAGGGTCAGATCACCGATATGGCGATCCATATGAAGCGTCTGCAGACCATCAAAGAGCGCATGAACCGTATTCTGGCTGAGAATACCGGTAAGAGCATCGAAGAAGTTACCGATGCCTGCGAGCGTGATAATTTCATGACTGCTGACGAAGCGTGCGCATTTGGTCTGATTGACCGGGTGCTGGAGCGTCACTAAGCTGGAAGAAAGGCGGAGCCGGATTCATGGCAAAAAATAATGACCAGCAGATCCGCTGCAGCTTCTGCGGTAAGCGGGAAACGCAAGTGGAACGGCTCATCGCCGGTCCCGGAGTGTATATCTGCAGCGACTGTGTTCAGGCCTGCAGTGAGCTGCTGCGTGACGAGATCCAGGTGGATCATAGAGGCAAGCTTCGCACCCCGGAGCATTTGCCCACCCCCATGGAGATCAAAACCTTCATGGATGGCTACATTATCGGTCAAGAGGAAGCGAAAATTGCCCTTAGTGTGGCTGTTTACAACCATTATAAGCGTGTTTATCTGGCAGGCGACACGGATGTGGAGCTGCAAAAGAGCAACATTTTGCTGATCGGGCCTACCGGTTCCGGCAAGACCCTCTTTGCCCAGACCCTTGCGAAGATTTTGAATGTTCCCTTTGCCATTGCTGACGCGACTACCCTTACGGAAGCAGGCTATGTTGGCGATGATGTGGAGAATATTCTTCTTCGGCTGCTGCAGGCGGCAGATTTTGATGTTGACCTTGCAGAGCATGGTATTATCTACATCGACGAGATGGATAAGATCGCCCGCAAGAGCGAGAACACCTCCATTACCCGTGATGTTTCCGGCGAAGGTGTCCAGCAGGCACTTCTGAAGATCCTGGAGGGCACAGTTGCCAGCGTTCCGCCTCAGGGTGGACGCAAGCACCCTCAGCAGGAAATGATTCAGATCAATACCACCAACATTCTTTTTATCTGCGGCGGTGCTTTTGACGGTCTTGATAAGATCATTGAGGCAAGAACAGACCGCAGTGCCATCGGCTTTGATGCACCGGTGCAGAGCAAGAAAAAGCGGGATGTGGGTAAGATCCTTTCTCAGGTTGAGCCCCATGATCTGCTGAAATTCGGCATCATTCCGGAGCTGGTGGGTCGTGTGCCTGTGATCGCAACACTGCAAAGCTTAACCCAGGAAGATTTGGTAAGAATCCTTGCTGAGCCTAAAAATGCGCTGACAAGACAGTATCAGACCCTTCTTGGTTTGGATAATGTGGAGCTGGAGATCAAGGATGAGGCTTTGCAGGAGATCGCGAAGAAAGCCCTTGAACGGGAAATCGGTGCAAGAGGTCTTCGCAGCGTGATGGAGAGCGTTATGATGCAGATCATGTTCGCGATCCCTTCCGACCTTTCCATTCAGAAGGTCATCATTACTGCCGATACCATTCGCGGCGGCGAGCCTACCATTATTCGCAATAAGGCAAAGCCCAGAGTAAAAGCTGGCGCAAAATAATGCATTTGTAAGGGGGTAGGCAATACCCCCTTCTTTGCTTAAGGAGATACCTATGAGTGAGATTATTACTGTCGGCACATTGCCGATTTTAGCACTGCGCGGTCTTGCGGTTTTCCCGGATCAGACAGTGCATTTTGAAGTGGGCAGAGCAAAGTCTGTGCATGCTTTGGATGAAGCTATGAAAAAAGACCAGACCTTGCTTTTGATCCCCCAAAAGGATATTACTGTGGATGACCCCGGCTTGGATGAACTGTATCATATCGGTACGGTCGCCAAAGTCAAGCAGGTGCTTCGCGCCCATGGCGAGACCATTCGTGTGCTCGTCACGGGTATTTGCCGCGCCCGGATTCAGACCCTTGAAAAAAACGAGCCATTCCTTTCCGGTAAAATCATCTCCATTCCGGAAACGGAAGTAGCGGATAATATCCGCACCCGTGCCCTTCGCCGTGAGGCAAAGGCGCTGTACGGTAGCTACTTGGAACTTTCGGAGTTTCCTGCTCAGGCAGTGCAGCTTCGAATGATCTCCACGGAGAATACGGGCTTCCTTGCAGATACCATTGCGCAGAATTCCGGCATTGATTATCCGGATAAGATCAAGCTCCTTGGTCAGATGAATCCCGTTCGTCGGCTGGAGCATGCTGTGAAGCTGTTGCGGCAGGAAATTGAAATGCTGCATCTGGAATCCGATATTCAGGAGAAAACCAAGGCAAATATTGACCGCAATCAAAAGGATTACTACCTTCGCGAGCAGCTGAAGGTAATTCACGATGAACTTGGCGATGATGAGGAAAGTGAATTTGCAAAGTATGACCAGCAAATTCGCGGTCTTAAGCTGAGCCAGGAGAATGAGCAGAAGCTTCTGAAGGATCTGCAGCGGCTGAAGAAGCAGCCTTTTGGCTCTTCTGAGGGTGCAGTGCTTCGTAATTACCTTGACACCGTCCTGGAGCTTCCCTGGAACTATAAAACAAAGGAACGCGTTGATGTTGCTGCGGCGCAGAAAGTGTTGGAGCGGGACCACTACGGGCTTCAGAAGGTGAAGGACCGTATCCTGCAGACCATTGCCGTTCGCCAGATGGCGCCCGAAATGCCGCCCCAGGTGATTTGCCTTGTGGGACCTCCCGGTGTCGGTAAAACATCCATAGCATATTCCATTGCCAAGAGCTTGAACCGAAAGATGGCGAGGATTTCTCTTGGCGGTGTTCGTGATGAGGCGGATATCCGTGGTCACAGAAAGACCTATGTAGGTGCAATGCCCGGCCGCATCATAACTGCCATGATCCAGGCAGGCTCCGGCAATCCTTTGCTGCTGCTGGATGAGATCGATAAGATGGGTCATGATTTCCGCGGCGATCCCAGCGCGGCGCTTTTGGAGGTGCTGGACGGGGAGCAGAACGGAACATACCGTGACCATTATCTGGAGATCCCTTACGATCTTTCGGATGTGCTGTTTATTACTACGGCAAACACCTTGGATACCGTTCCGCGTCCGTTGCTGGACCGTATGGAGATCATCGAGCTTGGCTCTTATACCGATGAAGAAAAGCTGATGATCGCAAAGAATCATCTAATTCCCAAGCAGCTGAAGAAGCATGGCTTGAAAAAGACCCAGCTTCGCATCACTGACGATGCTGTTCGTGAAATCATTTCCTGCTACACCCGCGAATCCGGTGTTAGAAATCTGGAACGTCGAATTGCGGAAATCTGCCGCAAGGTGGATATGGAGCTGATTGGCGGTGATGTAAAACGGATCAGCATCAGCGGTAGCAACGTTTCCGATTACCTCGGTATCCGAAAGTATCTGCCGGATCGTATTCCCTCCAATGACCAGGTGGGTCTTGTTACCGGTCTTGCCTGGACCAGTGTTGGCGGTGAGGTGCTTGAGGTCGAAGTGAATGTAATGGAAGGCACCGGCAAGCTGGAGCTGACCGGCAACCTTGGCGATGTAATGAAGGAATCTGCCCATGCTGCCATGAGCTACATCCGCGCCAATGCGGAAAAGCTTGGTGTCGCTGCTGATTTCTATAAGACGAAAGACATTCATGTCCATTTCCCTGAGGGTGCAGTTCCCAAGGACGGTCCTTCTGCCGGTGTGACGGTTTGTACGGCAATGGTCTCCGCGTTGACTGGTACTACCGTTCGTCGGGATGTTGCCATGACCGGCGAGATATCCATCCGCGGACGCGTACTGCCCATCGGAGGTCTGAAAGAAAAGACCATGGCAGCGCTTCGCCATGGTGTTCGTACGGTGATTATTCCCAAGGATAATGAGCGGGATCTGGAGGAGATCGATCCGACTGTGCGCAAGGCATTGAATTTCGTCACAGCGGAAAATGTTGGTACTGTGCTGGAAACAGCCCTCAACACCAAACCCTCTGATATGCTTTCCGGCATATTGACATCCATCCCCGAGGATATGAAACATAAGTCCAGAAAAAATGATCTGCGGCAGTGAGGTGGGATTATGAATTTTCAGAAAGTAGAATTTTTGATCTCCGCTGCATCTACCAAGGATTTTCCCGGCAATCGGCTCCCCGAAATTGCCTTTGCCGGTAAGTCCAACGTGGGTAAGTCATCCGTGATCAATCGGCTGCTTCAGCGCAAGAACTTTGCCCGGGTTGGCGAAAAGCCCGGCAAGACGGTACATGTCAACTATTTCACCATTGACAATAAGTGCTATCTTGTTGACCTGCCCGGCTATGGCTACGCAAAGGTTTCCCAATCGGAAAAAGAGCGCTGGGGCAGGCTGATGGAGGATTATTTTGCTGCGCAGCGAATCGATCTTGGTGTGATGATCGTGGATTGCCGCCATGCTCCGACCAACAACGACATTACTATGGCGCGCTGGTTTATCGATAGTGGCTGTCCTTTTATCGTCCTTGCCAACAAGCTTGATAAGGTGAAGAAAAGTCAGCTGGAAGGAAATCTTGCCACCATTCGCGAGGATCTGGAGCTGCCGGAAGATTGTCCTGTCATTCCTTTTTCTGCGGAAAAGGGAAATGGCAGAGATGAGCTTGTCAAGCACATTTTGAAGGCGGTAGGGGAATGATACTTCAGTTTGAGGACTGGGTGTTTGATGTAGATATTCAGAAGCGGGAGTCGATTTCTGATGCGGAAGTTGCTGAGCACTGCAAATGTGGCTACTGCCGTAATTTCTATGCAGGAATTGACAGTGCTTACCCGAATTTGCGCGGTTTCTTTGCAGACTTTGGTGTGAATATTGAAGCGCCGGATGAATTGATGCCCTACGAAGAAGGAAACGAAGTACATTATTACGGAGTGGTTTCTGTTTGCGGAAGGATCGTTTCAAACGGTACAAAACCCCTTGTAGTTGACGGTATCCAAATTGAGCCGAGCGCTAAGAATGTGTATAACATTAACACCGTTTGCCCGGATCCCTGCTTCTATCTTGCGTTTTCCAATTTGGTGCTAAACTGGAGTCTTGATGAGCCGATGGATTCCGTTGAATCTGACGCAAAAGATCCCGTATTTATAAAAAGAATTTGGGATAGAATTTTTGGGATGTCAAGTTCCGGAGAATTTCTTTCATAAAAAAGTCCACAGCCAATCGGCTGTGGACTTTCCTTATTGTATGCAACGGCTTCTGCAGTGTGCGATTGTCTCGTTCAGACCGAGATCGCCTGGGCTGAATATGTATTTTTCACAGAAGCTGGAAGATGCCTGCGGCATCGTTTCGAGAGATTTATAATCCTTCCATGCCTGATCGTAGGCTGTGAGCAGGTCAGAGACATCTTCCTCTATTCGTTGTTTTGCAAAAATTCTGAAGCAGATTAGCGCGATGCGGAAGAGTTTCAAGCCGTACAGTGCGCTTTCCCTTAGAAATTCCGCCATTTTGATATCCGGGAAGGGGATAGCATTCATTTCGTCACAGATCTCGCTCCAGAGGCTTACAGCGTACTCTTTTTCTGCGATTGCTGCATCCACGAGACCGTTACATTCCAAGTAATCAAATACCTTGTCGAGCTGTCTTAGACCGGCTATCCGGTCATCTCGCATCCAAAGGCTGGGCATGATTCTCTCTTTCAGAGATTTATCATATGCTTCAATGTAGCGACTATGAAGTACAGCCTCATTAATTTTCAGACAAAGTTTATGAAATCGCCTTGCGTTGTCGTCATCTAATCCCATATGGTCTTTTGCAAATTCGAGGAATATCTCTTCCTCGGTGCGTGATGTGTCGCTTGCGTAAGCTGAAATTACAAATGTGTTCAAGTCACACCAGAATTCATTTTGGATATATGGACCAAACCATCCGCCGCCCCGAGACCATGTGTAGATACCGCAGATGTGATGATCATTTACAATATCACGAAGACCGATTTTTTCCTTGTTTTCGGCGAATCCGTTGATTACACCCTCCATCACGTAGCTGGGATAGGCACCCTTTCCCTCGTACTCGCGCTGACATTGTACCTCAACAACCTGTCTGTGATTGCCTTGACAAAGACATGGATTAAACCGAACTCTGCGCCAAAAATCCAGGGCGGTATGCTTGATTGAAAAGATCAGTTTTTCGTGGGGGAGAATTTTGTTTGTTACATCAAGGTAGTAAGAAAGATCTGCGTGGAACCGGTCGGGTTTGCAGTCCCACGTTCGGAATATGAGATATTTATTATGCTTTATGCAAACTTCTTCCCGTAAAAATTGCAAGAGCTCTGTGAATAAATCCTTTTCCAAAGGAATATCACCATATGCTACCGCACCATTTCCAGTGTGAAAAGGAGTGTCATGCAAATAGGTCTCACCAACACGGACGATGATCCCATCAAGACCGAATTCGTTGAACATCTGATCAAACATGATACTATGAAGCTTCTTCGTAAGACTCTTTCGGATGCTGATGCGTCCGTTTTCGTCGCAAATATCTTCTTTATATTTCTCAACGATAGCCTTAGGTAAAACAAATAGATCAATATGGCTGATAGCAAGAAGTCCAACTTGTTTTGCTGCTTCTAGGTCATCGAGAAGCAACTCTTTCATATTGAAAAGCCATTCGCGAGCTTCCTCAGTTGGAAAACTATTTTCAAGAAATCCCGGGAAGTCTACGATTGTGTTGAAATGCTTAAATACTTGGGCATTATATCCATAGCTGTGTATCGTCTGCGGATCACGGAATTGTGTTACAGTTCTACTTTCTCCCGGATTATCGTGGACCATATCCATAATCAGTTCCATTGTATCACCTCGACATTATTATACTGTATTGGGTATAAGAAGGAAAGTATATACTTGTATAGATTTTTCTTATAATAAAAGCCACAGCCTTAATGGCTGTGGCGAAATATTATACAGCTGTTTTTGCTTCTTTTAATGCAGTTGCCAGCTGGTCGGGGCAGGAGGTGGATTTCATGCCACAGGTCGTACCCTCCAAACGAGTGATGACCTCGTCAATATCCATGCCTTTGACAAGGGAGCTGATGCCCTTGAGGTTGCCGTTGCAGCCGCCGATAAACTCTACATTCAAAATCTTTCCATCCTCGATTTCGAAGATGATCTCACGGGAACAAGTGCCCTTAGTCTGATAAGTATACTGCATAATTTTCTCTCCTTATTTTGTAATATCAGCAATTTCAGCGCCGATAAGTCTTACTAATTCTTCAGGGTTTACAATCATTTGGTGACCGCGCTCGCCGGCAGAAACTGCGATCTCATCATAAAGGATGCAGGTTTCGTCGACATGGGTCGGATATTTCTTTTTCATACCAACAGGGCTGCAGCCGCCACGAATATAGCCGGTTAGTGCAAGCAGTTCTTTTACATGGACCATTTCCATGTTCTTATCGCCTGCAGCAGATGCAGCTTTCTTCAGATCAAGTTCGCAGCATACCGGAATACAAAAGACATGGATGCCGGTCTTTGTGCCGCGGGCAACCAGTGTCTTATACACCTGCTCTCTGGGTATATTGATTGCATCGGCAGCGTGGGTGCCGCTTAAGTCATTTTCATCGTATTCATAAAAAGCTTCCCGGTAGGGAATCTTTGCTTGTCCGAGAATGCGAAGAGCGTTAGTTTTTCCTGCCATATAATCACCTGGAGTATTATAAAGCAAAGATGCTGTATTTTCAAGGTCGAATTTTAGAAACAACTTAATTCGACAGAAATAGTATAAAATTGCACGATAGATTTATATAAAACAACTTTTGTGGCTGATATTTTTGGTCATTCATACAGTTTTTTATATCTTCGTTGACATAATCAGCAGGATGTAGTAATCTAATTAAGTTGTAAAATAGATTTAACTTAATCGTAAAGTGAGTTTGATTATAATGCTTGATACGAAATTGAAGGAAGTCTGCAAAGGCTTTCGCATTGACGCGCAGTACATTGGTTGCGAAACCATCAGTATTGGAAATATAAATAAGACATATCAGGTAAAGTGCCGTCTTCCCGATGGCACAGGTAAGTCTTTTCTAGTGCAGAATGTGAACACCTATGTGTTTAAAAATCCTGTGCTTGTGATGGAAAATATCGATAAGGTGACGGAGCATATTCGAAGGAAGAATCCCGGTAAGATCAATCTGCATTTTTACCACACAGCCGATCGTAAGACTTATATTATTGACGGGGATAATTTCTGGAGAATGAATAATTATATTCCTTCTACAACCTACAGTGTTGTTAAAGATCTCTCCGTCATTAAGAATGCTGGACGTGCATTTGGCGAATTCCAGATTCAGTTGTCGGACTTTGATTGCAACCAGCTTCATGAGACGATACCGGATTTCCATAATACGAGAAAACGCTTTGAAAAGCTTGAGCAAACCATTGCCGCAGATCCCTGCGGCAAAGTGGCTGAGGTAGAGGAGGAGATTGCCTATCTTCGCTCTGTTCGTGATCTCGCATGTACGTTAACAGACATGCAAGCAAGAGGGGAACTGCCTCTTCGGGTTACGCATAACGATACCAAGATTAACAATGTGTTGTTTGACCCAGATGGTAAGGACGCATTGGTTGTTGTGGATCTGGATACCGTTATGCCCGGTCTGGTGGGCAGTGATTTTGGCGATGCAATTCGTTTTGCCGGTAACTATGTGGAAGAGGATTGCCCCGAATATGAGCGGGCAGGACTAAATATGGAAATTTTCTCTGCTTTTGCAGAGGGTTTCCTGGAAAAGACCGCTTCCGTTCTGACAAAGAATGAGATCGAAACCTTGCCCGTAAGCTGCTTTGCCTTGACAGTTGAGTTGGCTGTTCGCTTTCTGGATGATTATATTCAGGGCAGCCCCTACTTTAAGGTAAATTACCCGGAGCATAATCTCGTAAGAACAAGATGCCAAATTGCGCTGGCAAAGGATATTCAGGCAAAGCTCAATGATATGTCAGCATGTATTGAAAAGATCGTAAAATAATTGATAAAAGCACCGCTATTGTTAAATAGTGGTGCTTTTTACATATCTTAATGTTTGAAATTCAACGAAATGAATCATATAATTTGACAAGCAACAACCTTGCTCAAATTATGTAAAAGAGTTGAGATATTATGAAAAAGAATGATCGTCAAACTATCATTGCCCTTGCAAAGACAGTGAATTATTTATTTATTGCGTTTGTATTTGCTTTTTTTTGGATTGGATATTATAATCAAAATACAGACATCCAGTTGTTTTTTCGTTTGGGTGCAGTATTCTCGGTGATCTATCTGCTGTGTTACCATTTTCTAATTTGCACCTATGATGGATTCTACGTTGGGACATCCAAGATTTCGGAACTTGTATATTCTCATTTACTATCCATTTTTCTGCTGGATTGCGGTGTGTTTGTTATTTTCTGGCTTATGCAGGGGTCCATGCCTGCTTTGGTGCCGGTGGTTCTGTTCCTTTTGGTAAAAGGAGTGTTTGCATTTGGCTGGGCGTGGCTGTTTGACCGTTTGTACTTTATGAATTACACCCAAAGAAAAGCAATTGTAGTTTATTATGATGCGCGGGATTATGAGAGAATTCGAAATCTTGATTCTGTATCCCGTAAGTTTAAAATCGAGAGAATACTTCACATTTCGAATGAAATAGATGCTCAGATTTTAGACCAGTTTAACGACATGGATGCTGTATTTGTTCGTGGACTACCTGCGAATCAGCGAAACGATATCTTGAAATACTGCTTGCAAAACGGTATTGAAGTCTTTTTTTGGCCCAAGATCGGTGATGTGTTGATTTCCGGCGCGCAAAAGACACATATGTTCCATGTTCCGGTTATGCACCTGCAGCGGTATGCACCGAAATATTCGTATCTGTTTTTAAAACGGGCATTGGATATTCTGGTTTCTTTGGTCGGCATTGTGCTTTTGTCTCCGCTTATGCTGATTACTATGTATGCCATTCGTTTTTACGATGGAGGTCCGGTGCTTTACAAGCAGATCAGACTTACTAAGGATGCCCGCGAATTTAAGATTCTGAAATTCAGAAGCATGCGGACGGATGCGGAAAAAGACGGTGTTGCAAGACTCTCCACCGGCAGTAAAGACACGCGCATTACACCGGTAGGGAAGGTCATACGTGCCATACGCTTTGATGAGCTTCCGCAGCTTTTTAATATTCTGAAAGGCGATATGTCCCTGGTTGGTCCCAGACCGGAGCGACCGGAGATTGCAAGTGAGTATGCCAAGGAGATGCCGGAATTTCAACTTCGGCTACAAGCAAAAGCAGGACTTACCGGCTACGCTCAGGTTTACGGAAAATACAACTCCTTGCCATATGATAAATTGCAGATGGATCTATTATATCTTACGAATCCGTCATTTCTAAACGACATTCGCATTATGCTTGCAACTGTAAAGATTCTCTTTATGAAAGAGAGCACGGAAGGTGTTTCGGAAGGACAGGTAACAGCATAGAATTTACTATGGAGGATTGAGAATTATGAAGGGAAAGAACAGCCTGAAAGGTAACCCGGCTGCCATCCGTGGTCTTGTGTTTGCCATTCTTAGTTTTCTTGCGATGTGCTTTATATTTTCGCAATCCATATTGTCCCGGGAGGAGTCGGGAAATTTAAGCGCCGGAATCGTTCAATGGCTGAAACCGATTCTTGATCCCGGTGGAGTGATCGCGGAAGTAACCTTCCATCATTACCTACGAAAAGCCGCCCATTTTACGGAATTTGCAATATTTGGCTGCTTCTTTTGCGCATTTACGGTGAATCTGGGCTGGATTACGAACCGGAAATACGTTGCATTAGCACTTCTTATACCACTTTCTGTAGCAGTAAGCGATGAATTTATTCAGTACTTTACCGGTAGGGGCAGTATGGTCACGGATGTGGTGATCGATTTTTCCGGTGGTTTATCTGGCGTATTATTTGTTTGGTTAATTTCCTATATAATCTCTCATAAGAAACTTCCGCAGTAATTGCGGAAGTTTTTGTATAGTCAGCGACAAATGCGGGTTATCCTATGAAAAAGGAGGATGATCTTATGCAGAACAATAAGAATTCTGATATGAAACAGCAGGAACGGGAACAGGTAATTGAGCTTGGCTCAGACATCACAAAAAGTTCGAAAGGTAACATTTACACGTTAACGATCATTGGTCAGGTGGAAGGACATATGATCGCACCGGAAACGGTAAAAACCACAAAGTACGAGCATGTACTGCCACTGCTTGCAGGCATTGAAGAAAGTGACGATATTGATGGACTTTTGCTGCTGTTAAACACAGTTGGTGGCGATATTGAAGCGGGTCTTGCTATTTCGGAAATGATTGCAGGCATGAAAAAGCCAACAGTGTCCCTTGTGCTTGGAGGAGGACATTCCATCGGAATCCCACTTGCCGTTTGTACAAAGAAATCTTTTATCACACCCACAGCGAGTATGACTGTGCATCCAGTCCGAATGACGGGTCTTGTGGTCGGAGCGCCGCAAACGTTCCGATACTTTCAGCGGATTCAAGAGCAGATTGCGGATTTTGTAACATCGAACTCTAAAATCAGCCGGCAGGATTTCGAAAAATATATGATGGCGACTGGAGAAATCGCAACGGATGTGGGTACGATTCTTTATGGCAAGGAAGCGGTCGCATCCGGACTGATCGATAAGCTTGGCGGGCTGAATGATGCCCTTTCGGCACTGCACAAGATGATCAACAGGTCAAAAAACAGGCAATAAAGTTTTTTGCTTTTTGGGGTGGAAAAATCCGCAGAAATATGTTATCATAAGGTGAAAACTTATGTTTAGAAGGGCTGGCGATAGGATGAACGTGCTACAAAGCTTGATATTTGGTCTGATTTCCGGCTTTGCTGAGTTTCTACCTGTATCGTCTGATGCCCACATGATCCTTCTTGGTCGGCTATTTGGTTTTCAGGATGTTGGCAGCGGTATGCGGCTTAGTGTCCACCTTGGTGTTACCGGTGCACTTGTGCTTTCCTGCATTCCGCAGATCAGCCGAATCATTCGCGAAAACGAGATTGCGGCTACACCCCACCGCAGAAGAAAGCGTCAACCGGATACGACTTGCTTGCTGGATTGGCGCGTACTTAAAAATGCTGCCTTTTTCATGCTTCTTGGTTTTCTTGCATATCCGTGGGTCGGAAATCAAGGAGAAAGACTTTGGATCCTCGGGATCGGTTTGGTTATCAACGGCATTATTCTCTATGTTCCCCAGTTTATGCCCGGTGCTAATAAGGATGCTCGCATGATCTCGCGGGTAGATTCGCTTTCAATCGGACTTGCAGGAGCGCTTGGTGTTTTGCCCGGTATCTCAAGAGTGGGTACGATTTCTGCTGCCGGTCTGCTCCGTGGCTGCCAGAAGGAATATGCACTGCATTTGACATTTCTTCTTTCCATCCCTGCTCTGTTTGTCCTGCTGCTTATTGACCTTGCGCAGCTCATTGCATTTGGAATTCCGGGATTTACATTTGTTACGTTGACTGGAATGATTCTTTCAAGTGTTATGGCATTTGTGGGCGGATATATCGGCATTCGCTTTATGCGGTTTTTATCTGTAAAAACCGGCTTTTCTGCTTTTGCGTACTATAGCTGGGGCGCTGCGCTCTTCGCTATTATCTTATACCTTGCGATTTAATAGGAGGTACCTTATGGCCCAGAAGAAAAATAAATCCCAGGCGGAAAAAACCGCTATGGCCAAAAATCAGAAGACAACAGCCCGCAATAAGAAGGCTGCCGATAAGTCTCAGAAGAACTCTGAGTTTCAGATTCCTGCTCGTCTTGTATCTTCTTTGATAGCGCTGGCTCTGTTTGTTCTGTTTCTTGTGATCTTCTTAGAGCCGGAGGGCTGGTTTGTTCAGCTGTTCCAAAGCTTTATCCTTGGTTTGGTTGGTAAGATTGGTTTCTATGTGTCTATTCCCGCACTTCTTTACTTATTTGTGATACAGGCATTCAGTGGCAGGCGGCCGGTAAAGCTTCGTAGCTTCTGTTTGGTTGTGTTTGTGCTGATTTGCGGATGTATTTCCCAGCTTGTTTTGAATACACCCAATCTTCCCAGCGGTGTTTCCATAGTCGCTGCGTTGTACCAGGGTGGACTTACAGGTGAAACTGCCGGTTTAATTTGCGGTGGCTTGGCTCTTGTTTTCAAGCTCTTGCTTGGCACCGCGATTTCTTACATTATCTTTGTTTTGTCGGCAGTATTGACGCTTTTGGCGTCCTTCCAGATTACAATTCCCAGCATTATCCGTGCTGTACAGAACCGTCCCCGTGGGGATTGGGAGAACGAAGAATTTAAGGAACTGGAAGAGCCTGCTGCAGTTGTTGTCAATCACATTGCCAACAAGCGCATTGAGTATGTGGAAAACAAGCGCAGACAGAAAGCTGAGCGTGCTGAAATCGATATTCCTGTTGATGACGAGCCGGTTGCCCCGCCGAAGGCGCCTAAACGTAAAATCAGCCGGGAAGCCAATGACTTTATGAATCAGATCGATACGGATGTTTCAACGCCTGTTGCCGCTGCTAAGGAAGCAGTAACCGACGATGAAAGTATCGATGTACTTACAAACGTTCCTGCAAAGACACCCAATACCATCGCTATGGAGCCTGTTCAGGAGGAAATGCTTCCTTTTGAAAAGGACGAGCCTGCAGAGCCTGCGCCGGTTTTGGATACTGCAAAAGAAAAGGTGACAGCGAAAGATGCCGAAGAATCCGCAGCACAGGTTGCTGCTGAGATTGCTGAGGCGGAATCCGTTAAGAAGCCGGAATATAATTTCCCACCCATTGATCTTCTGTCGATCCCCGGTCATAGCAATATGGACGGCACAATGGAAATGCGGGAAAATACCCGTAGACTGAATGAAACTCTGGCAAGTTTCAAAATCGAGGCGCATATTGTGAATGTTACCCGCGGTCCCAGTGTTACCCGGTACGAAGTGGAGCTGGATAAGGGTGTTCGTTTGAGCAAGCTGACCACTTGTGCTGACGATATCGCGCTGAGCCTTGGTGCTTCCGGTGTGCGTATTGCTGCTGTTCCCGGTAAGATCTCCGTCGTGGGTATTGAGGTGCCGAACCGTGCAGTAACCACCGTTTCTCTGCGTGAGGTTATTGATTCCAACGAATTTAACCGTGCAAAGTCCAAATCTTCTTTCGCTGTTGGTAAGGACATTGGCGGTACTTGCATTGTCGGCAATATTTCCAAGCTGCCTCATATGCTGATTGCCGGTACTACCGGTTCCGGTAAGTCCGTTTGCATGAATTCTGTTATTATTTCGCTGCTGTATAAGGCAAGCCCCGAGGATGTCAAGCTGATCATGGTTGACCCCAAAATGGTTGAGCTTGGAATTTACAACGGCATTCCGCACCTTTTGATCCCTGTCGTTACTGACCCCAAAAAGGCTGCAGGCAGCCTGCAGTGGGCAGTTACGGAAATGATGCGCCGGTATAAGGCTATGTCCGACGCAGGCGTCCGTGACCTTGAATCCTATAACGGCATTGTGGAATCCGAGGGTGAGGGACAGAAGCTTCCCCAGGTGGTTGTCATTATCGACGAGCTTGCAGACCTTATGCTGGTTGCTGCCAAGGAAGTGGAAGAGTCTATCTGCCGCATTGCTCAGATGGGTCGTGCTGCGGGCATTCACCTGATCATTGCAACCCAGCGTCCTTCTGCCGATGTCATCACCGGACTTATGAAGGCAAATATTCCTTCCAGAATCGCATTCGCGGTTGCGTCTGCCATGGAATCTCGTATCATTTTGGACACTCCCGGCGCTGAAAAACTGGTCGGTAAGGGTGACATGCTCTATGCACCCATTGGCGCAGGTAAGCCCCTGCGTGTACAGGGCTGCTTCGTCAGCGATACCGAGGTTGAGGCGGTTGCTACCTATGTAAAAGAAAACTTCTCTACCACTTACGATGAAGAGGTTATGGAAGAAATCGAGCGCAAGGCAGCGCAAACCGGAAATTCCAAGCCTGCAACGGCATCGGATCCTGAGCCCAATGCAGCAGAGCTGGATGGCGATGAAATGCTGCCGGCTGCTGTGGATGTGATTCTGGAAACCGGTCAGGCATCTGTTTCCATGCTGCAGCGTCGGCTAAAGCTGGGCTATGCCCGTGCTGCGAGAATCGTGGACGAGATGGAAGAAAAGGGAATTGTGGGTCCCTTCCAGGGCAGTAAGCCCCGTGCCATTCTCATTACGAAAGAACAGTGGCAGGCGCGGCAGAGTGGTGAGCCTGCGCAGATCGGTTTTGACGATCTTACGGAAGAGAACACCGGTGTGCCGGATGAACTTCTTTGATCTTCTGCGGTAAATACCGCTTAAGATAAATATTTTGCATCGCATCCGGATCGCCGGAGCGACAGCAAGGAGGAATTAAATTGAAAAACCAAAAAATTAAACGCATGGCAAGTATTGCACTGCTGATGGCACTTGTTGTCGTCATGCAAGCGATCAGCAGTATCATCCCGTCGGTCAGCGGCTTTACCATTTCGCTGGTGCTGATCCCTATCGTTCTGGGTGCAGCAATTTACGGTCCCGGTGCAGGTGCGATTCTTGGTGCTACTTTTGGTGTAATCGTTTACATCAACTGCGTCACGGGTGCAGATTTGGGCGGTGCTATGGTATTCCAGGCAAACCCTGTGCTGTGCTTCATTGTTGTGCTGGGTAAGGGCGCGGTGGCAGGCGCAGCAGCCGGTTGGGTTTATAAATTGCTGAAAGGCAAGAATCCGTATGTTGCAATGATCCTTGCGGCAGCTGTCTGCCCCATTGTCAATACCGCTGTTTTCGTTACCTGTATGCTGACATTCTTCATGGATGTTTTGTCAGCTTGGGCAGAAGGCGGAGATGTATTTGCTTATATTCTTTCCGGGCTCGTCCTTTTGAATTTTGTGCCGGAACTGATCATCAATCTCGTGTTCAGCCCAGCATCTATGCGGATTGCAGATGTAGTCGAAAAGCGTAAATAATATTTGGAGGCATTCCCTTGGATTTTCTGGTTGAGATCATTATGGAGCTTCTGTTTGAGTTGCCTTTGGATGCAGCCATGGAAAGCAGAAAGCTTAAAACAGGAGTGAAGACCGCCATATTTTCTGTTCTTTGCGGTATTATTACAGCGCTTTTTGGCGGGATTACTGTTCTTATGTGGCAGGCTCAGGACTCAACCGGTACATTCTTTATGGCTTTGATTACGCTGGGAATGCTTCTGATGACAGTATTTGGTGCCATTCGCGGACATAAAAGAAAATGGAAAAGATGAAATAGCCGGCAGCACTGCGCTGCCGGTTATTTTTTTATCCTTCACAGCATAGGCTTTTGCAGGAGTGATGCAAATGAGATGCGCGTGGAATGAATTGATCCGGATTTTGCCGCAAGGGATGCGCCAGCAAATCGATACTTTAGGCAAGGATACATTACAAGAGCTCAGGTTACGGCTCAATAAGAAACCGCTGCTTATAACTTCCGATGGAAATAAAACGCTGAATATGACGGTTACCCAATCGGACATTTCCTTTGTGATCAATACGACAAGCCGATATTCTCCATGGGCTGCAACAACCATCGCAAACGGTTATATTACTGCCTCCGGCGGACACCGAATCGGGATCTGTGGAGAAGCCGTCATGAAAGAGAACCTTTGCTGCGGGATTCGAAGATGTGAATCTCTTTGTATCCGTGTTGCAAGAGATTTTCCCGGCGCAGCAAGCAGAGCGGCAGGAATATCGGGGAATATCCTGATACTTGGTCCGCCCGGCAGTGGAAAAACAACATTTCTACGGGATCTGATTCGCGTGAAATCGGATTCTTCATCATGCGCAGTAGCCGTGATCGACGAGCGGGAAGAGATATTTCCTCAAGGTTTTCATGCCGGCGAGAATACAGATGTTCTTTCCGGCTGCGGCAAGGTGCAGGGAATTCAAATGGTGCTGCGCACTATGGGTCCCGGGATTATCGCTGTGGACGAGATCACCGCGGAAGCTGATTGCCATGCACTGCTGGAGGCAGCCTGGTGCGGTGTAAACGTGATCGCGACAGCTCACGCCTTTGATCTTAAAGATCTTTTCGGAAGAAGCGTGTACAAGCCCATAATGGAATGTGGTATATTCCAGCATTTTATCGTCATGCACCCGGATAAGTCATGGCATATGGAAAGGAATCAACGATGATGATTCGATTACTTGGGGCTGTTTTGATCGTGCTTGGATGCACAGCATTTGGCATTGTAACAGCAATGAATTTTCGAAGAGAGGAAAAGACCTTAAAGCAGCTGCTGCGCTCACTGGAATTTATGGAGTGTGAACTGCAGTACAGACTTTCCTCATTGCCGGAGCTTTGCGCGACAGCCGCAGAAAACGCAGAGGGTATCGTAGGGAGCATCTTTTTAAAATTTTCTGAGGAGCTGAAAACGCAGCGATACAGCGACCCGGGCACATGCATGGACAAGCTGCTTGCAGAATTTTCGTCTGCGCCAATCAGCGCAAAGAAGCTTCTAAGACAGTTAGGCAAAAGCATCGGAAAGTTTGATTTGGACGGACAGCTCAAAGGTCTTCAATATGTAAAATCCCAATGCGAGGACATGCTTGCAAGGTTTGCAAAAGACGCAGATTTACGCATTCGAAACTATCAGACATTAGGGCTTTGCGCAGGCGTAGCCCTGGCAATTTTACTTATTTGATATGGACATTGATCTTATTTTTAAAATAGCAGCCATCGGCATAATTGTTTCAATCTTAAACCAGGTGCTTTCCCGCTCCGGTCGGGAAGAGCAGGCGACCATGACAACGCTTGCGGGTCTTGTTGTGGTGTTAATGATGATCGCCCAGGAGATTTCCAACCTTTTTGACCTTGTCAAATCCTTATTTAAATTCTGATGGGAACGTATTTTCAAATCATTGCCGGTGCGCTTATTGCAGTTGTCCTTGGTCTTACGGTTGGGAAGCTGGGAAAAGAGCTTGCGATTTTGCTTGGCATTGCCGTTTGCTGCATGGTTTTGATAGCAGCAGTGAATTATTTAAATCCGGTCATGGAACTGATTTCTAGACTGCAAAGTGTGGGGGATCTGGATTCTCAGTGGGTGGCGATTATGCTGAAGGCAGCGGGAATCGGGCTCATTTCGGAGCTTGCGTCCCTAATTTGTGCGGATTCCGGAAATGCTGCGCTTGGGAAAGCAATTCATATTCTTGCCTGCGCGGCAGTTCTATGGCTGAGTATACCGCTGATGAACGCGCTGATTTCATTGATTCAAAAGCTGCTGGGGGAAGTATGAGGAAACTACTGATTCTGTTCATCATGATTTTTATACTGACAACCCCTGTAAAAGCTGCAGAATTTACAGCACCGGATGTGCCCAAGGGTGTGGAAGATCTGATGCCGGTTGAAACGGAAACATTTGCAGACGGACTTTGGAAAATCGTTAAATCTGCAATAGGAAAGCTGCAGCCGGATTTAAAAGACGGCATGGGTATCTGCCTTAGTATAATTGCCGTTTCCATGCTTGTTTCAATTCTCAAGCAATTACCGGGAAACAGTTCATCTGTAGTAGAAATTGCAGGTGTATTTGTCATTTGCCTGCTGCTTCTGAATTCTGCTGGAACAATGATCCGGTTAGGCGCAGACACCATAAAAGAACTCAGCGAATACGGGAAATTGCTTCTTCCCGTTATGACCGGTGCTATGGCTGCAACCGGTGCGACAGTTACATCTGCTGCGCTTTATACCGGCACGGCTGTGTTTGATGCAGTATTGAGCGCACTGATTGCGAAATTACTTGTTCCTATGGTATACGGCTTTTTGGTGCTTTCAATCGCTGCAGCTGTTACCGGAGAAAGCATGATCAAAAAGCTGAAGGACGGCTTAAGCGGGGTTATGTCATGGTCACTAAAGACAGTGGTGTATATTTTCACGGGATATATGGGAATAACCGGAGTGATCAGCGGAAGTACCGATGCTGCAGCGCTTAAGGCCGCAAAACTGACGATAGCAGGCGCAGTGCCTATGGTCGGTGGCATACTTTCTGAAGCATCGGATGCTGTTTTGGTTGGTGCAGGGCTAGCCAAAAGTGCTGTCGGCGTATACGGACTTTGGGCGATCGCTGCAATTTGGATCAGCCCGTTTTTGAAACTGGGTGTTCAGTATTTGCTTCTGAAGCTCACAGGGGCGATCTGCAAAACCTTTGATTGCAAGGCGATTACAGACGTTGTTGGCGCATTTACCGCCGCTATGGGCATCCTGCTGGGCATGACGGGGGCTGTGTGCTTTCTCCTGCTTGTGAGCGTTGTGTGCTTTATGAGAGGTATTGGCTGATGGGCGGATATTTGATGCAGGTGATCGCTGGAGGAATCTTGTGCTGCGTTGTCAGACAGCTGCTTGGCGGTAAAGGTGCTGTTACATCTGCAGTAAAGCTGATATCCGGCCTGTTTATGACGCTGATCGTGATTGCTCCTATTCTCAATGTTCGCATAGATACCGTATTGGATGATCTGGATCAGTTCAAGATGGACGGGCTATATGCTGCCGAGGATGGAGAAAAATATTCAAAGGATGCGATGGCGCAAATCATAATAGACAAGACACAAGCATATATCTTGGACAAAGCCAAATCATTGGGAGCTGAGATCGAAGTGGAGCTGGAGCTTACAGATGAGCGAATACCCTGCGCTGTGACCGTCACGGGGAAGATTTCTCCTTATGCAAAGCAGGCTTTGTCGCAATACCTGGAAGCGGAGCTTGGTATTCCTAAGGAGGCGCAAAGATGGATTGGATGAGTTTGAAAGAAAAGCTGGCTTTATTTGCAAATAAGTACAAATATGTCTTCCTTATCCTTCTTGCGGGTATTGTCCTTATGCTGATTCCGTCAAAAAAAGAAAATCAAACAGTACAAACACCCACACAAGCTGTGGTTGAGACCGAGGATATCTCATCGCAGCTGCAGCAGATTTTGAGTAAAATGAGTGGTGTCGGCAGGGTAGAGGTGCTGTTGACGGTTGCCTCAGGAGAAAAGGTGATCTATCAGTATGACCAGGACATATCCAACGGCGAAACCGGCTCAAGCCGGTTGGATACGGTGATCATAACGGATTCAGACAGATCGGAATCCGGACTTGTTCAGCAAATAAATCCACCGATATATCAAGGTGCAATCATTGTTTGCCAGGGAGCTGACAATATTTCCGTTCGGCTGAATATCATAGAGGCAGTTGCCAAGGTTACAGGGCTTGGAACTGACCGAATATCTGTGTTGAAAATGAAATGAATTGGAGGATATTATTATGAAAACCTGGAAAAAGAATTTACTTGCCGCGTCGGTGCTGCTTGTGGTATGCGCCGGTATTTACATGAACTGGATGTACACCAATGCAGATACAGTAGATGATCTTACGGATATGCTTGACGCGGAAAAGGTAATGTCCAGCGATGGGATTTTACTCAGCGATGATACACAGAATCTCGATGCGGATCTGAACACGATGACCGATTATTTTGCCGCCGTTCGTCTTTCCAGACAGCAGGCGCGGGACAGTGCTGTAAATCTTCTGCAGGAAGCCATGGCTTACGGTGAGGATGAAGACACGGAATCTTCTGCAAAACTAGAAGAAATCGTTGAGGTTGCCCTCTGTGAGGCGCAGATCGAAAGCCTCATTATTGCCAAGGGCTATACGGACTGCGTGGCGTATATGTCCGATGATGGCATTTCTGTGGCTGTTGCTTCTCCGGAGGGAGGTATGCAGCAAGCAGATGTTGCTGTGATCGCGGATATCGTAATGACGCAATCCGATTTTGATATGGAAGATATCCGCGTTGTAGAGGTGCAATAATTTGAAAGCCTGCTGATTCGTCAGCAGGCTTTTTGCTTAGCAATTACAGATTGACTTATTGCGAAAAAATTGGTATACTAAATAAAAAGTATCATGCAAAAGTATGCGTGATTGAAATAGGAGGATATATTTATGGCTGATAATAAGCAGTATATTACTCAGGTGCAGGAAAACGGCACGGTTATGATTTCTGAGGATGTGATCGCTGCGATCATTGCTCAGGCAATCAAGGATGTAGAAGGTGTTGTGTCTTTGAACACCAAGCCCGGTTCTGAACTGGTTGATATGATTGGCATGAACTGGGGCAAGGGTCTTAAAATCACCATTGCGGACGATAACAGCGTTACCATCGATTGCGAGCTGGTGATCGGTTATAACCAGAGTGTTGTTGTGGTTGCCAAGGCTGCCCAGGAAGCCATTCGCTCTGCGGTGGAATCCATGACCGGCATTACCGTTACCGCTATCAATATCAATGTTTGCGGAATCTCCCGTCAGTAAGAGGTAGAATATGACAAGAGCAAACGCCAGAGAACTGGCGGTACATTTGATCTACTCCCAATCCTTTACCGGTGACGAGCCGGAAGAGGTGGTTTCCACCCGCTTGGACAAGGAGTACTATAAAAAGCTTTCTGCTGAGAATGAGGTCTATGAAGACAGACCCAGCCGTGCTCAGCTTATGTATATAGACGGCGTTGTTTCCGGTGTTGCGAACCGGCAGGAAGACCTCAATGCCGAGATCAGCAAGTATTCCATCGGTTGGGATGTTTCCCGCATTTCCCGGCTTGCCCGGTCCATTATGCAGCTTGCCATCTACGAGATCCTTTATGTGGAGGATGTCCCCACCGGTGTTGCCATTTCTGAGGCAGTTCGTCTTGCCAAGAAGTACGACGGCGATGATACCGGCTCCTTCGTAAACGGCATTCTCGGTTCTTTTGCAAGAAGTCTTGATTCAGAGGAAACAAAATGAGCGTTATCGGTTTTGATACCAGTAACTACACCACATCCATTGCCTTTTTTGACGGTACGGATGGGGAAAATGTATCCAAGCTTTTGCCTGTAAAGTTAGGAGAGCTTGGTCTGCGTCAGTCGGATGCAGTATTTCATCATACCAAAAGCCTGCCGGAGCTTTCCGGCAGGCTGTTTTCCCATGTAAAGGCGGATAATATCACGGCGATCGGTGTTTCTACCCGCCCTCGTGCGGTTGAGGGCAGCTATATGCCATGCTTCATGGTTGGATATTCCCACGCAAAGCTGCTTTCCGATATGCTTGGTGTGCCGCTTTTTGAGGTTTCACACCAGCAGGGGCATGTTGCGGCTTCTCTTTGGAGCGCGGATAGACTGGATCTTATGGATAAACCCCACCTTGCATGGCATCTTTCCGGTGGAACGACGGAGCTTTTGCTCGTGGAGCCTGAGGGAAAGAATGTAAAGTGTACCCGTATCGGCGGCACAACGGATATTTCTGCAGGTCAGCTCATTGACCGCACGGGTCAATTGCTCGGTTTGCCTTTTCCTGCAGGCAAGCACGTCGATGAACTGAGCAAAAGCGCTGTAAATACGGATGTCTTTAAGGTTAAATGCGATGCTTTGGAGTTTTCACTTTCCGGTGTACAGAATAAAGTGCAGCAGTATGCTTCTGCTAATTCGGCGGAAGAAACAGCTGCTTATGCACTTCGCTGTGTCAGCCATGCTGTGTTTACCGCAACCAAAAATGCCCTAAAAATGTATCCGGGCTTGGAAGTGGTTTTCTCCGGCGGTGTTGCGTCCAATTCTATGCTCAGAGAGCAAATGAAAACATTGAACGCTGTTTTCTGTCCGCCCCAGTATTCTACTGACAATGCAATGGGCGTCGCTGTGCTTGCGCACCGTCTGCAGGAGGGTTGATATGGCACAAAATGTCTTATCGGTAACCCAGGTCAATGAGTATATCCGGGCGCAAATGGATCGGGATCCGCTGCTTTGTGAGGTTGCTGTCCGGGGTGAGATCAGCAACTATAAGCTGTATCCCTCGGGTCATCACTACTTTACCATCAAGGATGAAGGCGGCGCATTGAAATGCGTTATGTTCAAGGGCAATGCCTACCGCCTGCGTTTCCGTCCGGAGAATGGCATGAAGGTCATTGTTATGGGTAAGATCTCCGTTTACCCAAGAGATGGCGCGTATCAGCTATATGGTAGCGCCCTTGTCTTGGATGGTGTTGGCGATCTGCATGCCGCCTTTGAGCAGCTAAAGGAAAAGCTTGCAGCCAAGGGGCTGTTTGACCCTGCCCATAAAAAGCCGATCCCCAAGTACCCCAGTGTGATCGGTATCGTTACAAGCAGCGCAGGCGCAGCCCTTCACGATATGCTGCGGATCTTAAATAAACGATATCCGCTGACGGAAGTTCGATTATTTCCTGCCCGGGTGCAGGGTGCGGAAGCACCGGCTGAGATCGCCGCTGCGATCCGCTATGCCAACCGATATCAGCTTGCGGATATTCTGATTGTCGGCAGAGGCGGCGGCTCTATTGAGGATCTTTGGGCGTTTAATGACGAAATGGTTGCCTATGCAATTTACGATTCCGAAATCCCAGTTATTTCGGCGGTGGGGCATGAGCCGGATGTGACCATCAGCGACTATGTTGCGGACCTTCGCGCCGCCACACCGTCAAACGGTGCAGAGCTTGCCGTACCGGACAAGCAGGCACTTTTGCAGAATATGGATACGATTTCCGGAAATATGGCTGCACTTTTATCGCGACAGCAGAAAAATGCCCGGGCACGGCTGGATATGCTTTCCCAAAGCCCGGTCTTGACCAGCCCCCAAGGGTATTTGGATAAGAAAAGTAAAGATCTGCAGCTTGTTTCTGAAAAGCTTACAGCGGTGTATACACAGTCCTTGGAAAATAAGAAACGCAGCTACACCGCCTTGACGGCAAAGCTTGACGCTATGAGCCCATTAAAGGTGCTGTCCCGTGGCTACGCCATGGCGCAGACAGCTGACGGCACGGTTTTGAAATCCGCGCAGCAGGTCAGCAGGGGAGATCGTGTTACTGTAAGGCTGTCAGATGGCAGCATTCACGCTATCGTGGATGGAAAGGAGAATGATAATGGCTAAGAAAATGACCTTTGAGGCTGCCATGGAGCGCCTTGAGCAGATCGTTCGGGCTATGGAGCGTGGCGATGTGCAGCTGGATGAGAGCCTTAAGCTGTTCCAGGAGGGAACAGAACTGGTAAGAACCTGTAGCAA
The DNA here is from genome assembly GCA_045540575.1 of Faecousia sp. Classification (GTDB taxonomy): domain Bacteria; phylum Bacillota; class Clostridia; order Oscillospirales; family Oscillospiraceae; genus Faecousia. The sequence continues at coordinate 41,865 of JAZQHM010000074.1, forward strand.
AATGCTGGAGCAGGCGCAGATGCAGGTTAAGATGGTATTAACAGCAGAGGACGGAAGTCCCGTTTTGGAGGATATGACAGATGAACTCGATAGTTGAACAGCGTAATGCAGAATATAAAACATATGTAGAGCAATTTTTGAAGGAGTTTTATGACCAGTTCAGTGAAGAACCCCAACAAAAGCTATTTGAGGCAATAAACTACAGCCTTCATGCAGGCGGCAAACGCCTGAGACCGGCTCTGGTATTTGAATTCTGCCGTATTTGCGGCGGTGATTTGCTAAATGCTGCGCCTTTGGCAGCAGCCGTTGAGATGATCCATACTTACAGCTTGATCCATGATGATCTTCCCTGTATGGATGACGACGATCTTCGCCGCGGAAAGCCCACCAATCATAAAGTCTTTGGTGAGGCGATGGCTGTTCTTGCCGGTGATGCACTGCTGACGGATGCTTTTGGAGCAGCCTTATGTTCGAATATTGACGCAACGAATTTATTAAAGGTGATCAGCGCATTATCAGCCTGTGCAGGTTCCAATGGTATGGTTGGCGGTCAGGTTTTGGATATTTTAGGTGAAGAGCGGGAACTGAACGATGAAGAGGTTTTCGATATCTACTCTAAGAAAACAGGCATGCTGATCATGGCTGCATGCATGTGTGGTGCCCTTGCGGGTGAGTGCACCGATGAGCAGTATGATGCTGCAATGAAATTCGGTACCATTCTCGGTGTGGCGTTCCAGATCCGCGACGATATGCTGGATGTGATCGGCACAGAAGAGGAAATGGGCAAGGGCGTCGGCACAGACGAAAAGAAGAACACATTTGTACGGCTGTGGGGTCTTGAAAGATGTGAGGAGCTTGTTAAGAGCTATTCTGATATGGCGATTGAAACAATCAGTATTTTTGAAAATACGGAGTATTTGGTTGCCCTTGTAAAAAGCCTTACCGAAAGAAGAAATTAAAAGGAAACCCCTGACCCGTACGGGGCAGGGGTTATTGTTATTTTGCGGTGTAGTACATATGCAGGAAAACGATATCTCCATATTCAAGAACATCATGCTCGAAGGCTTCTTCCAAGGTCATGAATTTTCCTTCGTCGTATACAAGCAGCTCTTGAGAAGTGGGATATTCAAACATAAGCGTAGCTACAACCTTTGTTGTATTTCCATCGTCATAGCCTAAAATGCCATTAACCATCACTACATGGGCATCATCGTATTCTCCATAGTATTCGACAGTCAGATCATTGACACTGTGATAGGTTTTTTCGCTTTCAGATACATAGGTTTCAAAGAATGCGTTCCGGATTTCAAGGTCAAGCTCCTTTGTCAGAATCATTTTATCATCCTGCTCAAGTTCATCCTTGTCCCAATCAGAGACCTCACCGGATGCGGCATTTACTTCGCACTCATAGAGAATTCCGTTGCTGTAGAATTTGACATCGTAATAGGTTTCACCGTCATCTTCATCAAGCTTAGCATATTCATACATGACCTGTTTTCTGTCGATTTCATGCTTCAGATCAGCAAGGTCTTCAATGGCTGCTGCGATTGCGTCTTCAGCACCAATGTTCTTTTCGGGAACGGTGGTATTATCCGGCTTTGTTGACGGTTGTGTCGGTGCTTCAGTCGGTTTTTCGGTGGGAGTCTCTGTTGGAATTTCTGTGGGCTTTTCCGTTGCGACGGGATTTGTTGGCGCAATTGTTGGTGTTTCCGGATCCTTTGTCTTTTCGAATACATTAATGGTAGTGGTTTCACCGTTTAAAGTGAATGTAACATCGTAGCAATTCTTATCCTTGTTATAATCTGTATTCAGGTAGGTAAGGTCCAGTTTCGAGATTTTATTCGTATCCAATGCAAGGTTAGTAAACCCAAAGGTTGTGGAATCTTGATCATCGGATTCCTTTTCAAGCTTACGCACGTCACCGGTAGTAGCATCCACGAACGCTTCCCACTCAAATCCGTTTGCGGTAATTTCAATTTCATATGCGGGAATGCCTTCGAATTCCGTTAGCTCAATGGAAAGGTCGCTGATTTGGTAAAAATCAATATTCTCACTGGAGCCGACTACTGCAGAAAGAGCATCTTTTGTGGTAATGTGCTTCACTGCAGGTGTATCGGTGTTGGAAGATAGGATACCATGGCTATCCATGAAGAGCGTGAATTCATAGGTCTTATCGTTGGCGATAAATTTGATTGTTCTTGTGGGTGGATCGGACTTATAATCGCTGCTGCTTTCAAGATAATACAGGTCCTCATAAGAGACGTTGGCATAGGCAAGTGCAGTTTTTACGGAATACTGCCGCGACCGGAACATACTCATGATAGGATCCCTATCATCGTCGGTCTCCAGGCTTTTTTGCAACACTTTGCCGCTATATGCATCGATCTCGTATTCATATTCGAATCGCTGATCGCAGAAATCAATGCTGTAAATACCGTTATTTTCCAGCTCAATTTCAAGACCCGTAAGAACTTCGATTGCAACCTCAGCATGCTTTAGTGCAGCATCTCTTGCAGTTTGCCATGGGATATTCTGAAGCTGCAGGTTAGAGTCCCGCACTTCATCTACTGACATTTTCTTGATCAAGCCGGTAGATGCATCGATTTCGTAAATGTAAGTGGTACTGTCAAAACGAAGAACAACATCGTAGTATGCGCCTTCGGATGTTTCTGTTAGTTTTGCACGGGTATCGGTAACATTCAATATATCTTTCTTTTCGTTTGCGTACAAATCAGCCAGAGCGATGTCAGTTGCTGTTTTTTCTGTGAAAATAGCCGTGATGGTCTGATCCGTAGTGGGCTGCTGAGGTTTGGATACACCGATACCGCTCTCACCACCGGTAAGAATGGCTGCGCCTGCATAACCTACGCTAAAAAGCAGTAAAACGGCTGCGGCTGTGGCAAGATACTTTTTCCACTCGATAATCTTCTTTTGTTTTGTGTTTTGTTTTTGCCCGGGAATCTGTGATAAAACATTATTTAGTACATTGGGTGTTATATTTTCAAATGCACGGCGGATCTTACGTTTCATTGGCTTTACTCCTTTCCGAGATGAGTTCTCATTTTCTTAATGGAACGGTGATACTTTGATAGAACAGTTGATAATGGAAGTGACAAAAACTCTCCGATCTGCCGGTGCTTCATTCCGGCAACAGCGTGCAGGACAACGATCTGTCGTTCCTCGTCTGTCAGAATTTTCAGACACGCTTCAACCAAGAGTTTATCATCAGGATCCCACATTTCGGTTGCAGGATCGAAGGGAAGTTGTGCGATGTTTTTCTTTTGCTCCAACAGCTTATAGCACAGATTTCGCGCAATCGTGAAAATCCATGCCATCGGTTTTCCCTGCGATTGATAGTTCACAGCATTTTCGTGAATGCGTATGTAACAATCGTGGAGCACATCCTCTGCGTCATGCGCGTTCTTTAAGATAGAAAGGGCATACGCGTAAACACCGGCACTTGTCTGATGGTAAAGCTCTGTAAATGCTTCCTCACTGCCGGCTGCGAGGTTTTCAATCAAGCTGTCGAGTTCGTTTTTGAACAGTATACTTGCCAAGTGTTTCACACTCCTTTCACCAATATAATCCGCCGAATGCCATTTTTATTGCACTCAAAAAATATTTTATTGTAAAATAATGCAAAAAGCAACACTTGACATGGGCAGGTGAATTCCTTAGAATCAAAATATCAACAAATTAGGAGTAGAAAAATGGAAAGAATCCGAGATATTAAGCTTTTTTTATTTGATATGGACGGCACGCTGTACCTTGGCGACCAGCTTTACAGCTTTACAAAGGAGCTGCTTGCTTCCATTAAGGCGAAGGGTGCCCGCTACCTTTTTATGACCAACAACTCTTCCAAGAGTGTCAATGCTTACATCGAGAAGTTGGCAAAGCTGGGAATCGCTGCCGACAGAGAGGACTTCATTACCTCTTCCCAGGCAACGGCTTACTACCTCAAAAAGCACCACAATGGTCAAAAACTCTATGTTTGCGGCACGAAGTCCTTGATTGAGGAGCTTGAAAGTGAGGGCTTTACCGTTACAACCAACTTAGACGAGGTCGAATGTATCGTTATGGGTTTTGATACGGAGCTGACCTTCCAAAAGCTTTGGGATGTCAGTTATCTGCTGCTGACGAGAAAGGATCTTCCTTATATTGCTACAAATCCCGACCTTGTCTGTCCTACGGAGTTCGGCTCTGTACCGGATTGCGGCAGCGTTTGTATCGGCATTAAAAATGCCACCGGAAGAGATCCCATTGTCATTGGCAAGCCCACACCCTTGATGCCTCAGCTTGCCATGGACAAGTGTGGGATTGCGCCGGAAAACACTGCCGTTATCGGTGACCGAATCTATACGGATATTAAAAGCGGTCTTAATGCCGGTGCATTGTCTATCCTGGTTATGTCTGGCGAGACCACTCAGCAGATTCTGGAAGAATCTGAGGATAAGCCTCATATTGTTCTTCAAGATGGCGGCGAAATTCTGAAATTCTTATAAAATTATGCGTCTGTACCTTGCGTGCAGACGCATTTTTTGGTATATTATATTGGAAATTAACCGAAAGGAATTACATATTATGGTCGATTTGAAAGCAAAACCTTACAACCTTTCTGACTCTGACATTGCATGGGTCGAGGGTACTATCGCATCCATGACCGATGAAGAGAAGGTGGGACAGCTGTTCTTCCAGCTGACGGCATCCCAGGAAGAAAGCTATCTGAAGGAGCTTATGGAAAAGTATCATCTTGGCGGCTGCCGCTATAACGGCATGCCCGGTGCCAAGGTGCTGGAGCAGAACACCACGCTGCAGAAGTATGCAAAGATTCCCGTTTTCATTGCCTGCAACCCCGAGCAGGGCGGTAACGGTGTTTGCCCTGACGGTACTTTCGTTGCAAATCAGATCAAGATCGGCGCTACCGGTAAGACCGAGTATGCAATGGCTATGGGTAAGATATCCGGCGCGCAGACTGCCGCCACCGGCTGCAATATGACTTTTGCTCCCGTTGTGGATATCACCTACAACTGGGAATGCGAGGAAGTCCTTGCCCGTGCTTACGGCAATGATCCGAAGCTGGTCGCTACCATGGGCAAGGCATATATGGACGGTGTCCATGAAAATGAGGGCGTAGCTTCCTGCGCCAAGCATTTCCCGGGAAATGGTCAGGACTACCGCGATGCCCATATGTCCAACAACATCAATCACTTTGGCGAAGAAGACTGGATGGCTTCCTACGGCTATGTTTACAAGACTCTCATCGACGGCGGTTTGGATGCCATTATGGGCGGTCATATCATGATGCCTACTTATATGCAGGAACTCAATCCCGACATCACTATGGACGAGATGATGCCTGCAACCCTTTGCCCCGAGATCATGACGGGTCTGCTGCGTGATAAGCTGGGCTTCAACGGCATGGTCGTTACGGACGCTTCTCACATGGTTGCCATGACTAACCGTATGAAACGTAAGGACATGCTGCCTAAGGCCATCAATGTCGGCTGTGATATGTTCCTGTTCTTTAACGATCCCGATGAGGATTACAACACCATGCTGGATGCCTATAAGACCGGTATTATTTCCGAGGCTCGCATGGAAGAAGCTCTGACCCGTATTTTGGGTCTGAAGGCTAAGATGGGTCTTAATAAGAAGGCAAAAGACGAACTTTGCCCCAAGGCTGAGGATCTGGATGCCGTGCTTCATAATCCGGAATTTGCTGCGGTTGCTCCTGCAATCAGCAAGGATTGTCTGACCCTGGTTAAGTATAAGGACGAGGGTGTTCTGCCCCTGGATCCTAAGAAGACCAAGCGCATCATGATCGTTCAGGTCAAGGGTGCAGACGGTCCTATGGCTGCCCTTGCCGCTATGGCAATGGGTCAGGGAAGAAATCAGAAGACTCCTGCCGAGAAGCTCCGTGACCGCTTGATTGAGAAGGGCTTTGAGGCTGAGATTTATGTCAGCCCACTGGACAAGATCCTTGCAGATGTCAAGGCAGGTAAGCCTTTTAACTTAAACATCTATTTCGCCGGCAAGAATGCCATCAGTGACTTCACAGCCCAGCAGGATCTGGTTATCACGCTGTTCAATGTCGCCAACGGTCATCCTGCATTCGGTATGAGTAAGGGCGGCGGCGAAATTCCCTGGTATGTCCACGAGCTGCCCGTTGTGGGTATTTCTGTCAACAAGCCCACTATGCTGGCAGATTGCCCCATGCTGCGCACTTACATCAATGCTTATGACTCCAATGACGATACCATGGACGCTCTTGTGGATGCGTTGGTAGCCGGTCCGGATGCATTTAAGGGCACCGACCCCATTGATAGCTACTGCGGCATGTGGGATACCCATATGTAATGGAGGACCGTATGTCTATCTTTGATTCGTTTGTCCGTAAGCATGATTTTCTTGTTTGTGTGGATTCCGACGGCTGCGTCATGGACACCATGAATTGCAAGCATTTTCATTGTTTTGGACCCTGTATGGTTACGGAGTGGGGATTGGAGCAGTGGAAAGAGGAAATCTTGGATCGCTGGAATGTGATCAATCTGTTCTCTATGACACGAGGCATCAATCGCTTCAAGGGCTTGGCAATGGCGCTTGGTGAAATCAATGAAAAGTATACGCCAATTACAGGAATCAGCGCTTTGCAGGAATGGGCTGACAACGCGCCGGCTCTTTCCAATGATGCGGTTATGAAAGCTGCAGAGGATGCAGCCGACGCGGATGCCAAGCTGATTTTTCAGAAGGCACTTTCCTGGTCGAAGGCTGTTAACAAGGCAATTGTTGCTTTGCCGGAGGAACTGAAAGTCCCCTATGAAGGTGCGAAGGAAGGTCTGGCAGCTGCCCACACATTTGCAGATGTTGCCATGGTTTCCAGTGCCAACCGGGATGCAGTGGAGGAAGAGTGGGGAAAGTTCGGACTTTTGGAGCATACGGACATCGTTCTTGCACAGGACGTGGGCAGTAAGGCTGCCTGCATCGCCGCAATGCTGAAGTTCGGTTATGACAAGGAAAAGGTCGTCATGATCGGCGACGCACCCGGTGATTGTGATGCTGCTGAGCGCAATGGTGTTCATTACTATCCCATTCTCGTCAACCACGAGAAAGACAGCTGGGACGAAGCGGTAAATACCGCTTTTGCAAGGCTGCAATCCGGGTCTTTTGCCGATTATGCATCGCATAAGAAAGAAGAATTTCTGAATAACTTAGGTGGCTAATAGGATATGCCGGCAGAGCGATTTGCCGGCATAATCTTTCCTTGACAATTGGATAATTGTGTGTATACTGTAATACAGAAAACAAAATATACCTATGAAGCTTTTCAGGAAAGTGGTTTTGACCCGCCGAAGGACTAACAGTCTCAGGTATCCTTTTTAGGATAGGACCGGAAAGCGGAGGACTCTCTGGAGAACACATTAAGTTGTGTGCCGAAGGTGCAAGGCAGTGGCCGAATCTCTCAGGCAAACGGACGGAGAAGAGCTTGACAGTGTAATGCTGTTATGAGCAGTCCTCATATGTAAGGACTGCTTATTTTGTTGTAAAAAAGAAAGAAGGAACTGTAGTATGTACGGAAAACCCATTGATTCAATCGGATTTGTTTCAAATTTTGACCCCGAGCTTGGCGCAATGATGGACCGGGAGTTTGGTCGTCAGAAGGATGGCTTGGAACTGATCGCATCTGAAAACTTTGCTTCTCCCGCTGTCATCGCAGCTATGGGCTCTATTCTGACCAATAAGTACGCAGAAGGCTTGCCCGGAAAGCGCTACTATGGTGGCTGTCATTTCGTTGATGAGATCGAAAGTCTTTGCATTGAACGCGCCAAGAAGCTGTTTGGTGCGGAATTTGCCAACGTGCAGCCCCACTCCGGTGCTCAGGCGAATATGGCTGTGCAGCTGGCGCTGCTGCAGCCCGGCGATACTATGATGGGTATGAGTCTCGCCAACGGCGGTCATCTTTCTCATGGCAGCCCTGCAAATATTTCCGGCAAGTACTACAATGTGGTGTCTTATGACGTGAATCACGAAACCGGTCTGATTGACTATGATGAGATCCGGGATATGGCAAAGAAAAATCAGCCGAAGCTGATCATTGCCGGTGCCTCCGCATATCCCAGAGCGATTGATTTTAAGCTGTTTGCAGATATCGCCCATGAGGTCGGTGCAATTTTGATGGTGGACATGGCACACATTGCAGGTCTGGTCGCCGGTGGCGCCCATATGAGCCCTGTTCCTTACGCCGACATTGTTACCACCACCACCCACAAGACCCTCAGAGGACCCAGAGGCGGCTTGATCCTTGCCAAAGAGGAATTTGCCAAGAAATTGAATTCCGCCGTTTTCCCGGGCACTCAAGGCGGTCCGCTGGAGCATGTGATCGCAGCAAAGGCTGTATGCTTGAAGGAAGCGATGTCTGACGATTTCAAGACCTATGCCCACAATGTGGTTGCCAATGCCAAGGTTATGGCGCAGGCGCTTTTGGATGAAGGATTTGATCTGGTTACCGGCGGTACGGATAATCACCTGATGCTGGCTGACCTTCGTCCCATGAATATCACCGGCGCAGAGCTGCAGATCCGCTGTGATGAGAATCATATCACGCTGAACAAGAATGCAATTCCCGGCGATCCCGAGAAGCCCTCCGTTACCAGCGGTGTCCGCATCGGCACAGCTGCTGTTACCACCAGAGGTCTTGGCGCAGAGGAAATGAAGCGCATTGCATCCTGCGTTGCTATGACTGCCCGCGATTTCGATGGCACAAAAGCCAAGGTTCGGGAGACAGTTGCAGATATCTGCGAAAAGTTCCCCCTTTATAAGTAAAAAGTACAGCCGGGCTGCTTATGCAGCCCGGCTGTTTTCTTATCCGATTTTGATTCCGAATACCTGCTGTCCGCGTGTGCCGACAACCATCATATCGTTAAATACAATAGGGGAGGCCTCAACATTAGAGCCGACCGACACAGTTGTCAGTGTTTCGCCGTCAGCACCGTTCATTAAATGCACCGTGCCGCCGCTGTCACAGAGGATCAGATATGCTTCGCCGTTGTTACCATAAAGGCAAACGGGAGAGCTCCATGCGTAGTTATTCATGTCTTTCTGCCATTTCACATCGCCGGTCTGTGTATCCAGTGCAACAAGAATGCCGCTGTAGGGGTTCGGAAGCTTTCCGATGGGATACACAATAAGACCCTCCAAATCGGTACCCTCCTTGCCAAGTACGGGAGAGCCGAGGACACCGCCGGATACGCTCTTGTTGTAATGCACGCCATCGAAGCATTTCTCCCAAACGATTTCGCCGGTGGAAGCATCAAGCTTCATAATGTAAGCCTTGTCGCCGGTCAATTCTGTAGAACTGCCGGTGTACAGATAGCCCTTGCCGTTCTCCCAGGAGAAAACAGGAGTTGCATTGGTATCGTCTTTGACCTTCTGCGCCCACTGCAGCTTCATTGTGTTCAGATCAACACAGAACAGCATACCGCCGTTATCTGCAATGTAAATGTAGTTTTCAACAATAACACTGCTGCTTTCGTAACCGATGGTATTGCCTGCTTTAGTCGAATAACGCGCCATAACCGGCTCGTCCGGATCTACGCTGAGCGTACCTGCTGCCTTGTCATATTTGGTATTCAGCTTAATAGTATAGAGCAGTCCGTTTTCACCGGGCCAGATCAGCGTATCCGTTTCGGCATGGACAAGAGGGGAGGAGTCGAATGCCCGCCAGGAACGCAGATTTACACTCTCTCTGTGACCGCGTTCATAAAGAATCGTGCAATCGATTAAGCTGATCACAAACATTCTGGGGCTCTTTCCGTCAACTGTGTTGTCGCCAGAGCCAACATAAAACAGGGGATATCCACGGGGATCCAGTGCACCTGCTCCCTTGAAAGCCATTCCTACATTCATGGGGTCACGGGTATAAGAGCCGTCTTCAATGTCATAGAAGTAGATGTGACCGTCCAAGGTCGCGTAAATGACCTCAACAAGGTCTTTCTTTGCCTTTTTATCAGCATACAGATTCATGATCTGTTTGGTTTCGTTATCCCACTGTACAACCAGGGGTTGACCCGTCCAGCCGGAGCCTGTCCAATAGCCGCCGCTGGGACGGGAAAGCGAGTGGATATCTTTTTCCCACACGGTAGTCATCGTGTTATTTACAATGTTTGCAGTGCCGTAGACTGCTCCGGTGCGATAGTTATTACCTCTGAAGGTTGCAATACCGGGTAGTGCAAAATATTCGTTACGCAAAGGATTACCAAAAGCGATGGGCTCCTTGCGGTCGAATGCTTTTACAATCTCGCCGTCTTGAACGATTTCCCACTTAACACCCCAGTTCTCAGGATCGCTATCCGAAACCTGACCGACACTTAGCGTCGGCTGCGGCTCTGTAGGAGGCTCGGTGGGGGGATCTGTGGGAGGGTCCGTGGGCTCTGCTGTAGCAGTTTCTGTTTGACTTGCGCCGGTGCTTTCCGTGGGCTGCTGGGTAGGTGTGATCATTTGCCGGTACGCACCAAGGCAGATAAATGCAAACACCAGCGTAAATACAGCAGCAATGTATCCCGCAGCAAGCAAAATAGTGCGCGTGCTATTATTCCGTTTTTTATGTCCGGAGCTCTTGAATGTACAATAAACATTCACGATCAAAATCAAAAGACCAATCGCAAACAATGCGATCAGCGCGACCTTCATCGATAAATTTGCAGCAGCATCTTCTTCCGGAGTTGTTGCAAAAGCTGATATCGGTAGCAGGGAAAGCAACCCAAACCCCATCAGCATATTGATAATCTTTTTCATAGAATACCTCTGTGAATCAATTTGTTCATATTATAGCGCTATTTTTCAGAGATTGCAACACCGGAAAAAATTAGATCCGTCTTTCGACGGATCTAATTCATTTTTATAACTCACAAATATAAACGCTGGACAGCCGATCAGCGCCGCCGATAGCAAGATGCTTTCCGTCAGGTGAAATAGCGCAGCTGGACAGAACGAAGTTTGCACATACACCAGTCTGATCGTTCGGTTTGTCGCAGATCATGCAGCCGAGATAATGAAGACCTTCTTTTTCTGTGTACTTGAAGATGTTGCCGATGTCTTCTACATCACCGCCGACACCGTAGACTTCACCGGTCTCCAAATTGGAGCAGATCGCTCTGACAGGCCCCTGCACGATGGCAGGTCCGATGGAATAAACAGAGCCGTCGGAATTGACTTTTGCAAGGAAACCGTCTTCTGTGCCTACGATCACAGCGCCGTCAAACCACTTACATTCGCAGGTAACACCTCTGCGCCACTGTCTACCGGGATAGTAGGGCATATTCTCACGGTCTGCAGGCTTTTCAGAAAGCTTTACTTCATCTGTCTTTTCAAAACCGGAAAGTACACCATCAAGGACGGTAAATTTGTAATTCTCCTTTTCACCGCCGCAATAACCTACAACCGTATTGTTATCTGTAAATTCCAGATGCTTTACTGCTGCTTCCCCCAGAGTTTCGGTCTTGTCCCAAAGTCTGACCGGCTGGATGTTTTTGGGTTTGAAGTTTGCGCCATAGTTTGCAATCTTGATTTTAATGTCCTGCCAATGCTCGGCAAAGGGATGGTATTCCGGGTATCCGGGAGCGTACACCAGCATGTCCTCGCAAACAGGACCACGCTCATGCATACGGGTCCGGTACTGCTTCAAGTCTACTGCAATGATGTCGGGAGAGCCGTAGGAGTGGTTGGTGGATGCGCTGTAGAGAATATCCCGTTCTTTGTCAATCTTTAAGCTGCATGTATAGGTTTGTACCCGGTTCTTCGTACCGAAAAGGCCAAGGAATTCCGGCTTGCCGCCTCTTAAGATATCCCATCGGAAGAAGCCCGAAGGTGCTTTGTAATGCTCGTCTTCCATGGCGCGGAAGGTCATAGAGGAGTACCACAGCACGCCATCTTTATCGAAATCCAAACCGGCGACAAAGGAATGACCGTCTGCAATGTCGATATAGTCATCGGCAGGGAAGAGGGAACCCATATTCTTCATTTCGCCGGTTTTTACGTCGTAGCAGCTAAGGAAGCGGGAATTGTTACCGGTGATGTACAGATTACCGTCGGGACCGGTTACACAGGGACCCATATAGCAGTAGGGAAGATCAATGCCAAGCTCTGTCTTGTCGCTGCAAAGCCGCACGTTCAGGTTTTCAATTTCCTGCTTATCCACATTGTAGCGCATCAAAAAGCCGCTCTTTGTAGAAAAATAGAGATTTTCGTCGGGACCGACCATGATTCTGTAGCTACGGTATTCGCTGACCTGACCCTTATCTTCACACTTTCTTGTTTTGCAATCGAAGCGGTAAAGGTGTCCGCGCATCCAGCCCAGCATATAGTATGCATCGTCCTTTTTGGAATAGGCTGCACCGTAAATGGTTTCGCGAGGTGCAGGAATGCCAAACAGCTCAACCTTGCCGGTTTTGGGATCATACTCAAACAGCTCACCGCCGGGGAAGCCTTCCCAGGGGTTAGATACGAAAGCAAGGGGAAGCCAAGCGGGATGACAGGGAGATTTGTCGGTGCTGTGGGTGACCATGATCACCTTGCCATCGGGCTTAAAGTTAATAGAGGTATGGAATTTGCTGTCTCTGAGGTATCTGTCGGATTTAAGAAGATAATCTTTTGTGTAGAAGCACTGCGTTGCCTCATTTGATGCAAAATCGTACTTATAAAGCTTCGCATATTCGTGATTGGCGTGCTCAGAGCAGGCGCTGAAATAAAGAGTTCCGTCGGGAGCAATGTTTGCGTCCCAGCAGGCATTGTGCAAAGGCTCATCAATGATCGTCTGCTTAACACCAAACTGACTCATCATACGAAAATCTTCTTTGTTTCCTTGTTTGATGACATAGGATGTATCTTTCATGGTTAACCTCCTGTTTTTTTGTATAGTTTGATTATAAAACAAAATGACCGCGGGTGAAATGTTACCCGCAGTCAATTTTTTGTTAAAAACGCGCATTATTTATCAATAGACTGGTATTCGCTCGGGGAGATACCCGACATTTTTATAAAGAAATGGCTGAATTCATAAATGTCATTAAAGCCAAGCATGTTTGCAATTTCGCCGATTTTAAAATCTCCGGTACGCAGCAGTCGCTTTGAAACTTTGAATACAAGGTTTCTTTTGTACTGCATTGGCGGGCAGCCGAATACCTCGTTGAAATTCCTTCGAAGCTGGGAGGCGCTCATATGGCAAAGGTCTGCAAGTTCATTGCTGTCAATTCGTTCTGCGTAGTGCTGCTCCAAATATGCAACTGCAGGTTGAATTGCAACAGCTGCGGACTTAGCACCTTGACCGTCTGCACTACCTTCGAAGATAGCCAGCAGTCTGTAAAGTCCCGATACTGCCATGAACTTTGAATCAGCCCTTGAGGATGTAAACGCTGTAATTACGCTCTTAATGGTGTCTTCTTCATCTGTTTTGTTAATGCAGGAACATACAATCGGACGATTGGAAATGCTTACAACGCTATTACCGGAACGGACTTCAAATTCTATTTGTGCCGTTCTTGGGGGTACATTACAGGAAGATATTTCATATGTATACGGTGTACAATTTGCGGGAAGAAACAGCAGATCGCCAGCGTTGGCTGTCATGGTTTCTCCACTGGCTAGGGTATAATGATATCTGCCTTCAATGATGTAAAGGATCCCGTTATATGGGCGGCTTGTGATCTTGTTCTTTAATATCTTGGGCTGATATTCTGTTGCCAATCTGATATTTACTTCGCTTTTGTAGGGGTCAAAATCAAATTGCTTCATGGTATCACCTCGTTTAGACCATGATAACAGTTAATGCAAAATGTGTCAAATACAATCATTAGAAATCGGCGAGGGGAATCGAATTAATCAAGGTTTCGCTCGGTCAAGATCTCGCGAGCAACAGTCCGGTGGACTGTTGCATTTAAATTTTCAAATCCCTTCCACCATAGAAAAACACCACCCCAAACGGGTGGTGTTTTTCTATGGTGGAGCCGAGGGGAATCGAACCCCTGTCCGAAAGCAACTTGGAAAGAACTTCTCCGGGTGCAGTTTGTTGTTTACATTCCCTTCACGCAGCGGGAACAAACACCCTCAGCGTGTCAGTAGCTTCATTATGCGTGGTGCGCGCAAAGCTTAGCGCACGCACGTTCTCCACTCAAATGACACCCTAGCCCGGCTCGTGGACCTTCCGGGGAGGATGCGCGCCTAATTAGGCAGCGAATGCAACAGGATTGTTGTCAGTTAAATTTAAAAAGTTACCCGTTTTATCGTGGTCAGGTGCCACGACCCGCTATTCCAGCCTCACTACCCCCGTCGAAACCAGTACGGCCCCATATGGGTCAGTGGGATAGCTGGCATCCCACTGATTTAATTAAAATCTGCCGTAGGGATCGGGAAGCTTCTTCAGCTCAGCAAGCTCAGCGCCGTTGAGCTCTACGGTAATGGATGCAATCTTCTGCTCCTCAACGGGGCGGTCCTGCATGCCTGTCTTGGTAGTTGCAATGGCATCGACCACATCCATGCCGGAAGTGACCTTGCCGAATGCGGCATATTGTCCGTCAAGATGGGGTGCATTTTCATGCATGATGAAGAACTGGCTGCCACCGCTGTTGGGGGAAGAAGAGCGAGCCATGGAAAGAACGCCGCGTTTGTGCTTCAGGTCATTCTTAACGCCATTGAAGAAGAACTCACCCTTGATGCAGTAGCCGGGACCACCCATGCCGGTGCCTTCGGGGCAGCCGCCCTGGATCATAAAGCCGCGGATGACGCGGTGGAAGATCAGACCGTCATAGTAATTATGCTGGCACAGATCTACAAAGTTTGCTACGCTCTGGGGTGCTTTCTCGGGATACAATTCGCCTTCAATGACACCGCCGTTTGCCATGGTGATCTTAAATGTAGGATTCATAATCAGTACCTCTCTTTCATTGCCCGCTGGATCTGACGTTTGGCATCAGCTTCTGCAGCGGATTGTCTTTTATCATACAGTTTCTTACCCTTGCACAGACCGACTTTTATTTTCACACGGCTGCCCTTAAAATAAACAGAAAGGGGAATCAGAGAATAGCCGTCCTGCCTGACCTTGCCGTAGAGCCGCATGATCTCCCGCTTGTGCATCAAAAGTCTTCTGGGTCTGCGGGAATCCACATTAAAGCGGTTTCCGTGGTCGTAAGGGGAGATGTGCATCTGATTGATCAGAAGCTCGCCGTTTTTGATACCGCACCATGCATCTTTTAGGTTCAGCGTGCCTGCGCGAATGGATTTTACTTCCGTACCCACAAGCTCAATTCCGGCTTCGAATTCTTCTTCAACAAAGTATTCATGCCGCGCTTCTCGGTTTGTTGACACGATTTTTACGCTTTGCTTTTCCAAACGGCTCACCTCCTTGCAACCCGTATTATAACACAAATGTCAAGCTATCCAAACAGGAATTCTTCGAATTTTTCGGTGGATTCAAAGCACATATCGCAAATGGCGCACATCTCTTCATCGATCTCCGGGACACCCATACCGCTCCAGCCGGCATATGCCACTTTAACGCCCAAAGGCGATGCCATTTTACAGGCAAGCTTCATATCGTCTACCACCAGAATTTCTTCCGGTTTCAGATCGTAGCGTTTCATAATATCCAGCAGGGGAAAGGGGTTGGGTTTTCTTTCGTGCTCAGGGCGCTCCCAGCCGTAAATAGCATCGGGGCGGATACCGAAATGGGCATCGTAATCCCGCAGGATATTCTCCTGACTGGAATGAGACACCACGCAAATAAGACCGCCTTCTTCTTTTTGACGGTGGATAATTTTCTCAATACCGGGGTAGGGGTCGGGGGTGTGACTTAAAACATAACCCATCCACATGCCGTGCTCCCTGGATAGTTCTTCCTCGGTAAAATCAAATCGAAGGCGGCAAAGCTCGGCAAAGCCGTAGTGGTGACAATCTCGGACATAATCTTCAAAGGACATGGTCTTTCCCGGACGGAAAATGCTAAGTACATATAAAAAGAACGGGTAACTTAAGGTCTTCATGCTTTGCACCACGGTATCATCGTGGTCAAGAACAAGGCAGCGATATTTTGTCATTTTGTTTCTCCTCATTGGCAGCTTAGTATATGCATAGCAATCAAAGTTCCTTTGCGTAATGGTCAAGTGTGTAGGGGATATGATCTCTGGGATGCATGACCTCTTCGCTGTGTGTAAAGGTAAAACCGCAGCTCAGCTGCAAGCGCTTGGAAATCAGATTTTCTCTGCGACAGCAGGCAATAAATCGTTTTGCACCTAGATTTTTCTGAGCATAGTCTGTGAGGAAGTTTAAAAGCTGTTTTCCGTAACCCTTTCCGGTAAAAGCGGGGCCGATGGCAATTCCCGTTTCACCCCATACGCCGTCAGAATGCTTTTCCATGCCGACCCATCCAATTGCCTGCCCCGAAGCTTTCTCAACAACTGTCCAATGGTAATCGTGGTCGGCTTGATAAGCAATCGTTCGCTCCATTCGCGCTACCGCGGCAGCTTCTGTGGTCGTGACGTCCCAAACCATATATTTTGCACTCTCCGCCTGACTCCAGATGTTAACAAACATATCCTTCCAGTCATCCATAACAGCTTTTCGCAGAATCAACTCTCTCGTTTCCAGCATATATCGTGCACCTTTCTCATTTTCCATTCAATAATACCAAATTTTGATACAACAAGCAATACAAAATTCTTCTTGCCTTATTCGAACGAATGTGCTATAATAAAACAAACAAATGGAGGTGAGCAGTGTTGGTGCACAATAAGCCGGTAGATGTCATATCTGTATGCAGCGCCGGTGGCGAGATCCAGCCCCTGCGCTTTCGCATGGAAGACGAGCAGCATCAACTGCTGCGCATCGATATTGACGAAGTGATCAGCATGAAGCCCATTCAGTATGTAGGCATTGAGGCGCAGATTTTTCTTTGCAAGGCAAAAGTCAAGGGAAAAGAATGGCTGTTTGAGCTGAAATATACCATCCGCACCCATAGCTGGTGCCTTTTCAGGAGGGTTTATTGATGGCAAACCGTGTCATATTTCATGTAGATGCCAATTCCGCATTTTTAAGCTGGAGCGCAGCTTACCGGGTAAAGGTGCTGGGAGAAACGGAGGATTTAAGAGATGTGCCCTCTGTGGTCGCTGGCGATAAAGCCTCCCGGCACAGCATTATCCTTGCCAAAAGCGGACCTGCCAAAAAGTACGGCATCCAAACCGGCGAGCCGCTGTTTCTTGCACTGGAAAAATGTCCGGATTTGAAAATCGTACCGCCGGATTACCCGCTGTATGTGGAGGCAAGTCGGCATTTTGTGGAGCTTTTGCGGCAATTCAGCCCCCAGGTGCAGCAGTATTCTATTGACGAAGCCTGGGTGGACATGACCGGCACGGAGCGTCTGTGGGGCAGCCCAAGACTTGCTGCAGAGCAAATGCGCAAGCGGATTTGGGAGGAGCTGGGCTTTACGGTGAATGTGGGCATTTCCAGCAATAAGCTGCTGGCGAAAATGGCAGGAGATCTGGAAAAGCCCAATAAGGTGCATACGCTGTTTCCGGAGGAAATGGAAAGTAAGATGTGGGTGCTGCCTGTACGGGATTTGTTTTTGGTCGGTGCGGCTACGGAGAAAAAGCTGAAAATGATGGGCATCTATACCATCGGCGATCTTGCCAAGTCGGACGTGTCCATTCTGAAAAAACGATTGGGAAAGCATGGCGAGACCATTTGGCATTACGCAAATGGCAGAAATGCGGAAATGGTCACACCGGAGCCGGCAGAAAACAAAGGCTACGGAAACTCTGTCACCACTTCAGAAGATGTGGTAACTTATGAAAATGCCCACCAAGTGCTTTTAAGCCTATGTGAGACCGTAGCCAGCCGCATGCGGCAGGATGACAAATGCGGCAGCTGTATAGCTGTGCATTTACGCACCAATGAATTCCGGCATTTTACCCACCAATCCGTCTTGCATGGCGCCACCAATATGACAACGGAGATTTTTGAAGCGGCATGCCGTGTGTTTGATGAAGCATGGGACGGGGTAACACCTTTGCGGCAGCTTGGTGTGCAGATGACAAGGCTGTCAAATGAATCTTATCAGCAGTACGATTTGTTTTCCGGTGTTTCTCCGGAGCAATATGAAAAGAAGCTGCGTCTTGATGAAACTGTGGATGCGCTGCGGGATAAATTCGGTGAGGATATTATCCGCCGGGCGAAATTTGCACAGGATGCCGCAGGGCATATGTCAGGGGGCTTGGATAAAGCCCGTCGCACCGGCGTCACAAAACCGGTACCGGATGAATTTTAGTATGGAGGGTTTTCTTATGTCGATCGTTAAATTTTACAGAAATGACCCCAACGCGCCCAAAACGACCATGCCGGCGCATTTGGGTGCAAATGCCATCATCACATGGGATGGAAAAATCCTGCTTGAGAAGCGCCGGGATTCCGAAACTTGGGGTCTCGTTGGCGGCGGTGTGAAGAAAAGTGAAACAGAGTTGCAGGCGATTTGCAGGGAGGTATATGAAGAGCTTGGATTAAGAATCCCAAAAGAGCGGTTTCAAAAGCTGGCTGTCTACGGTGAGCCCGGTCGCATTGCCGCATTTCGTGACGGTAGTATTTGGCGGATGGTGATTGTTGTCTACGGACTCGAATTGGAAGAAGAGCCGAAAATGAAGATCAGCGCCGAGTCAAAGGAACTGCGTTTCTTCACAAAAGAGGAGCTTAAGGATATCGAAATCGTGGTGACCCATAGCGATATTGTGGAGGATTGGTTTATTAACCGGTAATATTCACCAAATGAATGAATATTTCCTAAATATTTTGCTGTTTTTTGAAAAAATACTTGTATATACAGAAAAAATATGCTATTATGCATTTCGACGGTGCAGTATCCTAGTCAGAACGGCCTCTTCCAGGTAGGGCCTAAAAATCCTATGAAGGGCACATCGATGAAGTCCCTGGTGTCTGCTTTTTACGCCCAGTTTAGGGTGGATGCTGGGGGTTAAGGATCCCGGGCGCACTCCAATGGCATGGAGTATACGACCCGGCTTCC